>CAZLDK010000181.1:3220-7114 GCA_964558285.1 uncultured Spirochaetaceae bacterium
AGCGTGTCGCCGGCCGCCTCGTCGAAGAGGCTCTTCGCGGAGCCCTTGCACCGACCCCACAACTGCTGCCGATCGTACTCCAAGGCGGAGAGATTGGCGGACAGCTGCGCTTCTTCTGCGAATTGGTCAACCGGTTGATCGACGTTAGAGACCTTGCTATGGCGGACCGGCTGGTCCATAAACGCGTTCCCCTTACCAAGGCCGCCCGGCAGAACGGGCTCTTTCACGATCTCGAGGCAGTGCTCTACAGCGCACGCTTAAGGTTGGCGCTTGCACGGCGGGATTGGAAGGCGGCGACTGCTCTCTGGAACAGCCGCCAGCAGCTTTCGGCCGGCGGTTTTTATCGCGGTTTGGTCTCCTTCCAACTCGGGCGCTATGCTCTGTCTCAACGCCAAACGGGAGATGCGGAGAACTACGTAAAGCGGGCGATGGTCGATCTCCAAGAAGAGGATCCAAACTGGACCAACAGCGCCTCCATAGACTTCGGAATCGTTCTCTTGGCTCGGCACAAGTTGTCCGATGCACGAGAGTATTTCGTGATGGCCCGGCCGAGGAACCCGACGCATCGAACGACCTACAACTACCTCCGGAGCATCTTTATGGAGGCGATCGCACTCTTCCTCCGAGGAAGCTACTCTCAGGTGTTGACCTACGCCGACCAGCTTATGGAAGCCACCGACGAGCAGGGAATGCGCTCCTGGAGCGCTTTCGCTCGCTTCTTGAAGGCTCGGGTTCTGATCGAGTTGGGCGAGTACGCCGAGGGGCAGCAACTCTTAGAGGTGGCTCTATCGATCGGTCGGATCTACGGTCTCGATGATGCCTTGGCCGTGAACAAGGCCTGGATCGCTCGTGCCCAAACGCTGCAAGGTCACTACAGCGAAGCCCACGCCCTACTAAGCGATCTTCCGGAGAACCCGGAGCGAGACTTCTTTCTCGCGGATCTCCTATTCCTCACCGGCAATCACAGTCAGAGTCTCGAGCTCCTCGATCGGGTTCTTTTGTCCGTTCGAACCGACGCCCCGGTCTCCCCGGACCTTGTCGATTGGTCGAGTGGTTTCGCCTCCCTCGAAGACCGTGTCTTCGGTCTTTCGCAGGGGGAGCCGGTACTGTACTGGCTTGCCCGCTCCCTTCGAGGTCTGGTTTTGCACCAGACCGGCGACACAGCCGAAGCAATCGCCGATCTCCGCGACTTAACCCGGAGCCCCACGATCTCCCCCGATGACCCGTACAACAGCCGGTACTTCTTTATCTACGGGTCGGTCTTGCCGGAGCAGCGCTCCCCGGAGGTCGACGACTTTCTTACCGTTTTAGGCAAGGCGGTAAAGTACTTTCAAGAGCGCAACAGCCGGATCGACATCTACCAGCAGAAGATTTCTTTCATGCGGAAGAATGTCTGGAACAGTGAGCTTATAGAAACTGCCCGCGAGCATAACCTCCTCTGAGTGGGAGGTCTCCGAAATGTTGACACTCGATGGGCGGTTTTGGTATCGTGTGCGCCTGTCTATGGTGGCGTAGCTCAGTCGGTAGAGCAAGCGGCTCATATCCGCTCGGTCAGGGGTTCAAGTCCCTTCGCCACTAAACGATAGCTGCCCCGGCCGTCCGGGCGCTGCACTCCAAACCCGCGGCATCCGCAATCGCCTTAAACTCCTCGAGCTCGTTGAACGTCGGCGGCTCGAGGTTTCGGTATTCCGGATCGAGGGTGGCGCCCCTGCGGAAGGCTGCGAGACTGTACCGGGCCCCGGCAGGCAGTAGGTCGACGATCGCTCTGAGGTCCGCGTCGTCGAAGAGTCCCGGCACCACGGTGGTACGAAACTCCAGGGCAACGGTAGAACCCGACGTCCCCCGGGATGCCTGGTGTCTTGCGAGAATTTTGATCGAGTCGACTATCTTTCGCTCTTCGTCTCGACCGCCACCAAGCTCCCCGTACCGTCTCGGAGCCAGTTTTACATCCATGGCAACGTAGTCGACGATCCCTTCCGCCAAGAGAGGTGCGAGGCGCTCGGGAAAACCGCCGTTGGTGTCCAGCTTTATGCGGTAGCCAAGGCTGCGGATCGAGAGGATTAGCTCCCGGAGGTCGGGGTGGACGAGCGGCTCGCCGCCGGTAATGCAGACCCCGGAGAGAACCTTCTGCCGCTTTTCGAGAAAAGCAAGCACCTCCTGTCTCGTAAGGAAGTCCTCCGGGATCCCTCCCTCTACCAGGTTTGCGTTGTGGCAGTAAGGGCACCTCAAGTTGCAGCCGTAGGTAAAGAGGGTGGCCGCAACTTCCCCCGGATAGTCGAGGAGTGTTACCGGCAATAGCCCCAATCGATCGAGGGACATGCTAGACGGCCATCGCCTCTCGAATGTCCTGTACCGCCGTGGCGCGGCGATTCTCTCGACCGTCCTCGTTCAGAAACACCACTGTCGGAGTGGAGAGGATCTGGAACTCCATCGCGAGCTGCATGCCCTGGTCGGTGTCGACGTCGACGGCCCGCCCCCGCTCTTCGAGGTCTTTCAATAGGGTCCGGACGGGCTTGCAGTTCGGACACTCCTGCCTAAAGAAGTAGAGGTAGTCCGGTGCTTCTTTCCCGGTGGCATCAAGCGCGGGAGCCTGGGCCGAGGTCTCTGCGGTCTGCGTCGGCTGTTCCGTGGTCTCCTCAATCGGCTGATCGGACGACCGGGGAGCCGCTTCGGCAGCCGAAAGCTCCATGTCGTAGGTTCTCCGAATACCGTACTCTTCCCGCTTGCCTCGGTTCCAGTTCTTGAGCGATCGGTAGTAGCCGACGATCCGCGTATAGATTTCCGCCGGTCTTCCTTCTACGTTCTGTAGCTCTGCCTTGACTTCCGCGATTTCTCGATCGATTTCCGTTAGCTGTCGCATCTTCCCCTCCTAAGGTGTCGTGCTTCTCTCGTAGATACTATTGCAGGGCCGCGACTACGGCGGCTCGCTCTCGTTCCAAGGCTTCTAGGCGTTTCGTAAGCTCCATCCGTTTCTCCTCTTCGCACCGTGGGCAGGTGAAATGCTCTCCGGCGAGGTAGCCGTGAACCGGGCAGATGGAGAAGGTCGGACTAATGGTAAAGTAGGGCAGGCGGTAGTTCTGCGCCACCGTCCGAACCAGGGCGGCGCAGCTCTGCCAGTCCGGCATCGCTTCGCCAAGGAACCCATGAAACACCGTGCCTCCGGTGTACCGGCTCTGAAGGCCGTCCTGCAGATCCAGGGCTTCGAAGATGTCCGGGGTGTAGTCGACCGGCAACTGCGTCGAGTTGGTGTAGTACGGCTCGTTTTCTCCGGAGGCGATAATGTCCGGAAACCGCTCCCTGTCGTGCTTGGCCAAGCGGTACGAGGTGCTCTCCGCCGGGGTAGCCTCCAGGTTGAAGAGGTCTCCGGTCGTCTCTTGGTAGTCGGCCAGGCGCGCTCGCATGTGGTCCAGTATTTCCTCCGCCAGTTCCTTCCCCGCTGGGTTCGTCAGGGGAATACCCGCGAAGTTTAAGAGCGCCTCGTTCATTCCGACCAGACCGATGGTGGAAAAGTGATTGTCGAGGTGCTGCAGGTACCGGGCAGTGTAGGGAAAGAGACCGGCGTCCAGAAGCCGGTTTACGACCTTTCTCTTGATGGTTAGCGACTCCGCGGCCAAGTCCATGAGACGGTTCAGACGCTCGAAGAACTCGCTCTTGTCCTGGGACAAGTAGCCGATCCTCGGGAGGTTGATCGTTACGACGCCGATGGAACCGGTAAACTCGTCGGACCCGAAGAGCCCCCCACCGCGTTTTCTGAGCTCTCGCTTATCGAGCTGAAGACGGCAGCACATCGAACGGACGTCCCCGGGGTTTAGGTCGGAGTTGACGAAGTTCTGAAAGTAGGGTGTTCCGTACTTGGCCGTCATTTCAAAGAGCAGCTTCGCGTTCTCAGAAGAC
>CAZLDK010000182.1:0-7087 GCA_964558285.1 uncultured Spirochaetaceae bacterium
GGGGCTTCAGGCGGTCAACATCATCCGGGGGCTCAAGAAGGACTCCGAACGTGGGTGGTCCTACGTTCCCCGGCAGCTCTGCGAGGAGTTGGGGTTGGAGCCGGAGCAGCTCTTCGATAAAGAGAGTCAGACCCTCTCTTTAGAGGTCATCGGGCGGCTGATCGACATGGCGGAAAGCCATCTCTACGACGGGCTTCTCTTTGTGCTTCGGATGCCGCGGCTCCTCTACCGGGTTCGATTAGCCACCTCTTGGCCATTGCTCTTCGCCGCCCGGACGCTGGCCATATCTCGGAGAAACCCGAAGGTCCTTACCGGCGAAGCTAAGATTTCCCGGAAAGAGGTAAAACGAATCATCCGGCACACCGCGGTAATGGCGTGGTCCAACCGCTGGATGAAGAAGTACTACCAAGAGCTCCTCGGCCACTCCGCCTGACGTATTGACAGGCTTGTCTTGATCCCTTGCCGGTTGGCTACCGCCGGGAAAAGGTGTAGCATCCCCGCCGTGAATCCTCGACTGACAATCAGCATTACAGCAGCGATTATAGCGGGGGCAGCCGCGGGCGCCCAGGCGATGCTCGCCGGGCGCATCGCCGTCGGGATAGGGCCGGTGCGAACCGGTCTCTTGGTAAACACCGCAGGCGGGTCCATCGGAATCGTCGTCATCCTCTGCCTTCTGGCTCTCGAGCGTTCCGGGGTTCTCGCCCCCGTCTTCGCCCCGGCGGTGTCCGACGGGCGCTTGCCCGTATGGCCGGTTCTCTTCGCAGGGTTCTTCGGAATCGTCATCGTCGGGGGCGTGTCCCTCGGGGTGCAGGGGGCAGGAGTGGCGGCGGGGCTGTCGGCCTTTGTCTTGGCGCAACTCGCGACCGGGATGATTCTCGACGCCACGGGCCTATCCGCCGGGGACGTGGTCCCGATCGACTTTCGCCGAGTCATAGGAGCTTTGGTTGTGGTCGCCGGGGTCTACTTGATGTTGCCCCGGAGTCAGTAGGCTCCCTGCGACGAACGGGTCGTCGCAGGAGCCGGGCAAAGGCGCCGGGGCTTAGGCCCCGGTTGCCAGCGCGAGAATAGCAAATGCGTCGATAACCCAGAGGGTCACAGGAACGTCGGAGAACTTGCCCTGGATCAACTTGATCGCCGAGTAGCTCAAGAAGCCCCAGATAATTCCCTGGGTAATGCTGTAGGTCAGGGGAATCAGGATAAGCGATAGGAAGGCGGGAATCGAGGTCTCGAAGTCGTCCCACTTTATCTTCATCAACGGCTTAACCATAAAGATTCCGATTAGCACCAAGACCGGTGCCGTGGCCACGCCGGGAACAAACGAGAGTAGCGGGCTCAAGAAGATAAAGGGAATAAAGAGAAGACCGGTGACGACGGCGGTAAGCCCGGTACGTCCCCCTTCTTCGACACCGGCGGCGCTCTCGATGTAAGTGGTACCGCTGGAGGTGCCGAAGAGCCCGGAGATGGTCGTCGATACCGCATCGACCAAAAGCGCCTTGCCGACGTTCTTGGGCTGGCCGGTCTTCTCGTCGATAAAACCGCCGACTTCGCTGACGCCGACAAAGGTCGAGATGCTATCGAACATGTCGGTAAAGAGCAGGGTGAAGATCGGTAGGATCATTCCGATCGAGAGGGCCCCGGCGATATCGAGTTGAAAGAAGACCTCCAGACTCGGAAGGGCGAAAATGGCACTCGGAACCGTTACGAAAGGCTCCGCGTCACCGGCGGCCATCACCGAGCTGACGATAAGGGCAGCGATAGAGGTGGCGACGACGCCGTAGATAAGTGCGCCGTTTACCTTCCTTATGATCAAGACGCTCGTCAGCAAGAGTCCTCCGAGGAACAGCAGCACCTGGGGCGTAATCCCACCGAAGGTAACGATCGTCGCGGGACTACCGACGATAAAGCCGACGCTCCCGAGGCCGATCAGTGCCAGAAAAAGGCCGATTCCCGCCGCGACTCCGTAGCGAAGGGACTCCGGAATAGCCCGGACGATTGCCTCCCGGACCTTGAGCACCGACAAAAGCAGGAAGACCAAGCCGGAGATAAAGACAACACCGAGGGCCGTCTGCCAGGTTAGCCCCATTCCGAGGACCAGGCCGAAGGTAAAGAAGGCGTTGATCCCCATACCCGGCGCGAGGGCGAAGGGCAGGTTCGCGTAGAGGCCCATCAGAATAGAGCTGATGGCGCAGACCAAAACGGTAGCGAAGAGGACACCGGCGAAGGGCATACCGGCGTTGGAGAGAATTCCGGGGTTCACGACGATGATGTAGGCCATCGTCAAGAACGTCGCGATACCGGCCCGGACCTCGGTCTTTACCGAGGTACCTCGTTCCGACAGCTTGAAGAGGCGTTCCATGTCTGGGCTCCTTTGTGGACGAAGATGTAAAGCACCTTTTTATCGGATTGTGCGGCTTTTCGCAAGTCGAATGAATAAATATGCCGGCCGTGGCGTGTTGACCACCGAAGCGACGGCGGCGAGAATGACGCTATGCAAGAAAGCAAGAGCAGCCTTCGTGTATCGCCGAAGGACCTAGAGCGTTTTGTCGGGGCGGTTCTCCGGACCCGGGGTGTCCCCGAGGGTGATGCGGGAATTGTAGCCGACTGTTTGGTGTCGGCGAACCTGAGCGGCATCGACACCCACGGAGTCGTCCGCTTGGCCCACTACCTCCGGCGCCTCGACAACCGAAGCATCAATCCGGAACCGAAAATCACCTTCGACCAGCCGGCGACCTCGGTTCTCCGGGTAAACGGTGACAACGGTCTCGGCCACGTCGTCGCTCACCGTGCTGCTGTCAGGGGAGCCGACATCTGTAAGACCCACGGGACCGTCTCCGTCGCCATCGGGAACTCGAGTCACTTTGGTCCTGCGAGCTACTTTCTCCAGGAAGCGGTCCGCCGGGGGATGGGCGGCATGGTTGTCAGTCACACCGACGCGATCGTCGTTCCCCACGGAGCGGCGAAGACCTTCTTCGGCACCAACCCAATCGCCTTCGGTTTTCCGACGCCTCGGGAGCCCTTCATGCTCGATATCTCGACCTCGACGATCGCCTACGGTCGAATAGAGTTGGCCAAGGTGGAGAACAAGCCGATTCCCTCCGACTGGGCCGTCGACAAAGAGGGGCGGCCGACCACTGACCCCCAGGCCGTCGTCGGCATGCATCCCTTGGCGGGACACAAGGGGAGCGGACTTGCCTTCGTCGTCGACATCCTCTCGTCGCTCTTTTCCGGCATGCCCTACGGTCCCCACATAACCCGGATGTACCACGAGATGGAAAAGCCGAGGAACCTCGGACACTTTATGGTGTTCTGGGATATCGATCGTTTCGTCAAGCTAGACGTCTTTAAACAGCGCATCGGCGAGATGATCGACGAGCTGCACCAACTGCCACTCTTCGAGGGATTCTCCCGGGTCTACTATCCCGGTGAGATCGAAGGTGAACGCCGGAGCGAGCGAAGCTCCCGGGGCGTACCCCTCGAGGAAGGACTCTATTCCGAGTTGCAACAAGTGGCGAAAGCGGCGGATGTTCCGCCGCCCTCACTGGAGGTATAAATGCAAGCCTACGTGTTACACGGTATCGAAGATCTAAAGAAAGAAGAGCGAAAAGACCCGGCGGTCGGGGAAGACGACGTCCTTATCAGAATCCGCCGAGTCGGCATCTGCGGCTCCGACGTCCACTACTACCGCCACTACCGCATCGGAAGCTTCGTACCCCAGGCGCCCCTAGTGCTCGGCCACGAGTTTGCCGGGGACGTCGTCGCCGTCGGAAAGAACGTCGCGGCCTTTCGCGAGGGAGACCGGGTAACCGCCGAGCCCTCGATCGAGTGCCGGAAGTGCGCCTACTGCAGAAGCGGCCGGTACAACCTGTGCACCAACCTGAGGTTCTGCGGTACCGCCGCGACGGTGCCCCATATCGACGGCGGATTCGGGGAGTACGTATCGATGCCCGCCCGGAACTGCTACCTAATTCCGGAGAACCTCGATTACGGTGGCGGCGCCCTCGTGGAACCGATGGCCGTCGGAGCCCACGCCGTCATGCGGGCCGGGAGTATCGCCGGCAAGCGGGTCCTGATTACCGGTGGGGGCACCATCGGTCAGATGGTCCTCGCGGTCGCTTCGGTAGTCGGCGCCGGAGAGGTTACGGTTGCCGACCCCGACGCCTACGCCCGGGAGTTCGCCCTATCCCACGGAGCCCGTAACGCCGTCGACCCGACGGAGGAGGGAATTGCCGATCGGCTCTTCCGAGACGGGGGGTATGAGGTCCTCTTCGAGGCCGCCGGAAACCCCGCCGCTCTAGGCTTCTGTTACCAGGTCGCCGCCCGGGGAGCTATCATGGTTCAGGTCGGGACCCAGCCCGACTCGGTAACTCTCCCGATCAATCTGTTGATGTCCAAGGAACTCGACGTCTTCGGTTCCTTTCGCTACGCCCACGTCTACCCGATGGTCCTCGACTGGATGGCACACGGGCAGGTCGCCGTCGAGGACTTGATCTCCGTGGTCTATCCCTTCGAGAAGTTCCAAGAGGCGATGGTTCGAGCAGTCGAGAAGAAGAACATCGTGAAGGTGCAGGTCGAGCAAGGGGTGTCCTGATGGGCTACACTCCCTGGCGGGTTCAGATCTTGATAAACAACTACACCCGACACGGCAGCCTCCAGGGGGAGCACGGCTTGTCGCTTCTCTTGTCCCGGGGGGGTGGTGACGCCGGGGCCCGGTACCTCTACGACACCGGGCAGACTGCGGGAGTTCTCCTTTCCAACGCCGAGAAGCTCGGGGTCGACTGGAACGGACTAAGCGGGATTATCCTGAGCCATGGACACTACGATCACACCGGGGGCCTCGCCGGGCTTCTCGGGCGGATCCCCGGCGAGGTGCCGGTCTACGCACACCCCGAAGCCTTCGGAGTCAAGCTCAATGCTCTGCCGGAGCTCCACGACATCGGGTCGCCGGTTTCCGTGGAAGAAGTGGAGGAGCGCGGAGGCCGGGTGGAGCTCTTTGCCGGTGCCCGGCACCTGCAGAAAGACTTTATCGTGACGGGGGAGGTTCCCCGGGTTCATGAGTTCGAGAAAGAAGCCTCCGCCGGCTTCAAGACCCGGCGCGACGGTCAGGTCCTAGACGACCCCATTCCCGACGATCTCTCGATCGTCATCGTGGCACCCGGGGAGGGCATCTTTCTTATATGCGGATGCTGCCACGCCGGCCTCTTGAATACCCTCGACTATGCCCTCTCCTTATCCGGGGAGTCCCGGGTTATCGGCATCCTCGGAGGGTTGCACACCATCGGGGCGAGCGAAGGGCGGTTGGAGAAGACCATCACCCGTCTTAAGGGCCTCGATTTGGAGTGGGTCGCGCCGTTGCACTGTGCCGGGGTCCGGGAAACCTCGGTTATCCACGGGGCCCTTGGCGACAAGGTGCTTTTTCCCGCCGTCGGAGACGTCGTTGAGCTCTGACACTCCCGGCGTAACACGGTGCCCCTGGTGCGGGGACGATCCGCTCTATCAGGCGTACCACGACACCGAGTGGGGCGTTCCGGTCCACGACGACAGACGCCACTTCGAGTTTCTTATTCTCGAAGGTGCCCAGGCGGGTCTTAGTTGGCTTACGATCCTCCGGAAGAGGGAAGGCTATCGACGGGCCTACCACGGTTTCGACCCGGAAGTCGTTGCGGCCTTCGGGCCGGAGGACGTTGAGCGCCTCCTCGGTGATGCAGGTATTGTCCGCAACCGGTTGAAGATTACTTCGTCCATTACCAACGCCCGGCTCTTTTTGGACATCCAAGAGCAGTTTGGCAGCTTCGACCGCTACTTCTGGGGTTTCGTCGGGGAAAAGCCGATCCGGAACGCCTGGAAGAACATGAGCGAGGTGCCGGCGACCACCCCGGAATCCGACGCCGTGGCGGCGGACCTGAAGAGGCGGGGCTTTAAGTTCGCCGGGTCCACCATCATGTACGCCCACATGCAAGCCTGCGGATTGGTAAACGACCATCTTCTCGACTGTTTCCGCTATCCCCAGGTCGCGGGATCGCCCGGAGACCCGGAGTAAGGCGTGAAGCATCCCCTCGGACACCTCGACCCTGGGCAGCGAAGGCTATCGCTCTTGCTCTTCGGTGGGATGCTCTCCCTCGGTTTCTACGACGCCGTCCGGGGCGCCCTCTTGCCGACAATCCGGCTCTCCCTCGAGTTACCCTACGGCACCATCGGTTTGGTGCTCTTCGTCGCAGGCCTCGGCTATCCTCTTTCGGTCCTCTTCGGCGGTATGCTCGCCGACCGCTTCGGCGCCTGGCGCCTTGCTGCGGGGGGATATCTCCTGATGGGCGGCGCCTCGGTTTTCGCTCCGACCGTCGCAGGCCTCGGGAGCTTTGCGGTCCTCATCTTGCTCATCCACCTCGGTCTGGGGCTCTTGGACGTCGCCCTCAACGCCATCGGCGGCGCCCTATTCCTGACCAAGACCGCCTTGATGATGAGCTACCTCCACCTCTTCTTCGGCCTCGGGGCGTCGCTGTCTCCCGGGTACGCCTCGCTCCTCTTGGGGTCAGGGTTTCCCTGGCAGACGGTCTACCTCTCGATGCTCGTACTCGTTTTGCCCGTTATGGTGATGGCCTGGCGGGTCCGAAAGCCCCGGGAGCCCGGCGCCTCCAGCCCCGGAGAACCGGCACCCGGAGGGTGGACCGGGGCCTTCCGGGCGGAGGATCTGTGGCTCTTCGTCCTTCTCTTGGGTCTCGGCGTCAGCTTCGAGATCGGGGTTGCGACCTGGCACTCGAATTTCCTCGTCGCCGCCCGGGGGTATTCCCCCGCCGCCGCGGCGACCTACCTGTCGTTCTTCTTCCTGGCATTTACCCTGGGTCGTCTTACCGGCGGGCACATCGTAGAAGGGAGCGGTTACCACAACGCCCTGGTCTGGGCGCCGGCGGCCGCGGTGGTTCTTTTTCTCTTGGGTATCGTCGTGGAGGCTGCTCCTTTCATCACCTCTCTCTCGGGCTACTTTATCGGGGTGCTCTTTCCAACGGTAATCGCCGTGGTGTCCCGGCGTTACGTCAGCCGGCGGAGCAGCATAATCGGCATCGTGATGGCCGGGGGAATCTCGATGCAGATG
>CAZLDK010000183.1:0-7074 GCA_964558285.1 uncultured Spirochaetaceae bacterium
CTCGGTAATAACGATGACGTCCCGGCCACCTCGGCCGGTTTCGATCGCGAATCGCGCCCGGAGGACTATCCGTCCCCGGCCGGTCTCGTAGGCCTCCCGGATTCCCTTGGTCCCGTAGATAATCCCCCCGGTGGGGAAGTCCGGTCCTCGGACGTACTGAACCAGGTCGCTGGAGCCGAGGTCGGGATCGTCGATCAGAGCGCTTACCGCCGCTGCTATCTCTCCGAGGTTGTGGGGGGCCATGTTCGTCGCCATGCCGACGGCGATACCGTTGGCCCCGTTCGCCAGGAGAAAGGGAAACGCCGCCGGGAGCACCGACGGCTCGGTCATCGTGTCGTCGTAGTTGTTGGCGAAGTCGACGGTCTCTTTCCGGATGTCCCGGAGCATCTCCTCGGCAACCTTGGTAAGCCGAGCCTCGGTGTAACGCATCGCCGCCGGGGGGTCGTTGTCGACGGACCCGAAGTTTCCTTGGCCGTCTACCGCCGGGTAGCGCATCGAAAAATCCTGGGCCAACCGCACCAGGGCGTCGTAGATGCTCTGATCGCCGTGGGGATGGAACTTACCGAGAACATCTCCCACGATTCGTCCGCACTTCTTAAATGGGCGGTCCGACCGGAGGCCCATCTCGTTCATCGCGTAGAGAATCCGCCGGTGGACCGGTTTGAGCCCGTCCCGGATATCCGGTAGGGCCCGACTTACGATGACGGACATGGCGTAGTTCAGATACGAGGTACGAACCTCGTCTTCGATGGCTACCGGAATCACCCGGCCCATTCGCTCTTGTTGGTCGGACACTTTCTACTCCAGGGGATTAGACGTCGAGGTTTGCGACGGAGAGGGCGTTTTGCTCGATAAACTCCCGTCGGGGAGCGACCTGTTCGCCCATCAAGGTGGTAAAGATATTATCCGCTTCCACCGCGTCTTCGAGGCGGATCTGCATAATGTTTCGTGTCACCGGGTTCATGGTAGTTTCCCAGAGCTGCCCGGCGTTCATCTCACCGAGGCCCTTGTAGCGCTGGATCCCCGCCTTCTCGCTCTTCCCGTCGAGGGTGGCAAGTATCTTGTCCCGCTCGATTTCGTTGTAGGCGTACCACTCTTGACGGTTCATCGAGACCTTGTACAGAGGCGGCATCGCCAAGAAGACATGGCCGTTCTCCAGAAGCTCGGGCATGTAGCGGAAGAAAAAAGTTAGGAGCAGCGTCCGAATGTGAGAGCCGTCGACATCGGCGTCTGCCATAATAATGACTTTATGATACCGAAGCCTCTCTATCTCAAAGTTCGGTCCCGCTCCGGTTCCCAAGGTAGTTATGATGGGTTGTAGCTTGTCGTTCGCCAGCACTTTGTCGATACGGGTCTTCTCCACGTTGAGCATCTTGCCCCAGAGGGGGAGAATCGCCTGGAACTGACGGTCGCGTCCCTGCTTCGCCGTACCCCCCGCCGAGTCTCCCTCGACGATGTAGACCTCGGCCTTCGAGGGATCCTTTTCGGTGCAATCGGCGAGCTTCCCGGGAAGCCCGGCACTTTCGAGAAAGCTCTTTCTTCGTGTCAGCTCCCGGGCCCGCCGGGCCGCGTCCCGAGCCTTCGCGGCCATAACCGTCTTTTCCAGAATGCGGTCGACGTCCCCAGGGTTGGCGTCGAAGTACGCCGAAAGCGCCTCGTTCAGAAAAGATTCGACAATCCCCTTTACCTCGGAGTTCCCGAGCTTCCCCTTGGTCTGACCCTCGAACTGAGGATCCGGCACCTTCACCGAAACGACCGCGGTAAGACCTTCTCGTACGTCGTCGCCGGTAAAACTCTCGTCTACCTTCTTCGCGTACTTCGACTTCTTCAAAAACTCGTTCAGGGTCCGGGTAAGGGCGGACTTGAATCCGACCAAGTGGGTTCCCCCTTCCCGGGTGTTGATGTTGTTGGCGAAGGAGAAGATGACCTCGTTGTAGCCGTCGTTGTACTCCATCGCGATTTCCAACATCACGCCGTCCCGCTCGCCTTCGCAGTAGATCGGCTCTTTGTTGATAAGGGTCTTGTTCTTGTTCAAGAACGTGACGAACTCTTTTACGCCACCTTCGAATCGAAAGGTGTGACTCTTCTCGGTGGTCCCCCGAAGATCCGAGATGTCGATCTGGATACCCCGATTCAGAAACGCAAGCTCCCGGAGCCGGGTCGACAGGGTGTCAAAGGAGAACATCACCGTTTCGAAGACTTCGGGGTCCGGGTGAAACCGGGTCATCGTGCCGGTCTTGTCCGACGTCCCGGTCTCTTCGACACCACCGGTGGGGACACCGCGTCGGTATTCCTGGGTGTAGATCTTACCGTCTCGATAAACCTCGACCCGGCACCAGTCGGAAAGGGCGTTTACGACCGAGACGCCGACTCCGTGGAGCCCCCCGGAAACCTGGTAGCTCTTCTTGTCGAACTTGCCCCCGGCGTGAAGGCGGGTCATTACGATTTCGAGGGCGCTCAAGCCCTCTTCCTCGTGGAGGTCGACGGGGATACCCCGCCCGTTGTCGTCCACCTGGATAACGTTATCCGGGAGAATCTGTACCCGAACGGTGTCGCAGTGCCCCGCAAGGGCCTCATCGATGCTGTTATCGACAACTTCGTAAACCAGGTGATGAAGCCCCGCAGGCCCGGTAGAACCAATATACATGCCAGGCCGTTTTCTTACGGCTTCCAGACCCTTGAGAATCTGGATATTACTGGCGGAGTATGCTTCTGTCATTATGAGGACAAGTATAGCCATCTTCCTGTACCAAGTAAAGATAGAGGAGTCGTAAGGTTGACCATCCTCTGTGGATAGGTTGTGGACAAAAGTGGTGTTACCTGTGTGCTTATTCGTCCCCTAACGCGTATGTAGCCAAATTCTGTCTACCGCTCGGGAAAAGTTCCCCGAAACGCATTGGTCAGACCCCCCTTTCGTGATACCATAGCGTCTTGTGTTCACCCGGTTTTCGGGGTTCTATTGTTAATAAACTGTGGATAATTGGAGCTTTCATGGCTACGGGCGAATGGGACTATGGCGTTTTTTGGCACGAAGCAATGAAACAGCTTCAGGACGAGATCTCCGAGCAGGAGTTTGCCATGTGGTTCAACCGCATGAGCTACTCACACTCGATGGAAAACCAGATTGTCGTGTCGGTTCCTTCCTCGTTCTATCGGGACCAGGTGAAACAGCGCTATCTCTCTAAGATAGAAGAAAAAATCCAAGAGCTTTCGGGGACCGGGCTGGATATCGACTTCGAAGTTCGTCGTCTCGAAGCGCCGGCGCCACCCCAGCAGAAGACAAAAACCGCCACGGCGGTCCTCGATAAACCGAAGACCAAGGCGCCTCATCCCAATCTTCGTCTCGAGTACACCTTCGACAACTTCGTCATCGGTCAGAACAACTCCTTCGCCGCCAACGCCGCCATGGCCATCGCAAAGAATCCCGGGACCGGCTACAACCCCTGTCTAATATACGGCGGAGTAGGCCTCGGTAAGACGCACCTTATACAGTCGATCGGGAACTCGGTGCACCACGAGTTCGACAACCTCAAGATCGTCTATGTAACCATGGAAAGCTTCACCAACGACTTTATTCAGTCGATACGGGAAAAGCGAACCCAGGCGTTCAAAAACAAGTACCGCTACGCCGATGTCCTTCTAATAGACGATATTCACTTTCTTCAGAAGAAGCCGGAAACTCAGGAAGAGCTCTTTCACACCTTCAACGCCCTCTACGACGCCAATAAGCAGATGGTTTTTACCTGCGACCGTCCCGTGTCCGAGATTAGGGACCTTACCGACCGCCTTAGGAGTCGTTTCGAGCGTGGTCTTAATGTCGACCTCCAGCCGCCATCCTACGAGACCCGGTACGCCATCCTCAAGAAAAAGGTGGACCAGACCAACATTCGCATTCCCGAAGAGGTCGTAGAGCTTATCTGTACCAACGTTACCACCAACGTTCGGGATATCGAGTCAGCCCTCACGAAGCTGGTCGCCTACGCCGAGCTCGTCGATAAGGATATTTCGGCGGAGGTAGCCAAACAGCAGCTCAAGGACTTCTTTGCGAGCCCTCAGCAGACAAACGTCACCATCGACGTCATTCAACGCGTCGTCGCCGACTACTTCAACCTCTCGAACCAAGAGCTAAAAGGGAAAAAGAGAACCAAGGTAATCGCCTTTCCCCGACAGCTCGCGATGTACATAACACGAGAGATGACCGAATACTCCACGACGGAGGTCGGTTTGGAGTTTGGCGGTCGAGATCACACCACGGTCATGCACGCCTGCCAGCGGATAGAAAGCAGAATGCGAACGGATCCGACCCTGGAGCCGACTATCCAGTTTCTTATCCGAAACGTAAAAGAGCAGAGCACAAAGTCTTAGTAGCTTCTGAGTCGACTGTGGAAAACCCGCTGCCCTGTGGACAGTGTGGACAGGGTGAGCATGCTTTTCACAGAGCTATTCTCCCTGTATGCTTCGGTTAGATAGTGGTTTATCGGGCTTATCCACATATTAGACGAGCCTACTACCACTACGACTAGAATTTACTTCTATAGGGAATGTGGAAAGAAGGATAGCGATCTATGAAGTTTAAAGTCGAACGAGATATCATCCTCAAAGAGGTTTCACTCTCCCAGGAGATTATTTCTTCTCGAAACAGCTTGTCGGTTCTTTCCAACGTTCTCATAGAAACCGCCGACGGAACCCTCGTTATTCGTGCCACGGACCTCAAAATCGGCTTCGAAACCAGAATTCCAGCTGAGGTGACCGAGCAGGGGCGAACGACCGTCTTCTGCGACAAGCTTGTCGGCATTCTTCGGGCACTACCTCCCGGAGAGGTTTCCTTCGAGCTCGCCTCCGATGGGTCTCTGACTATCAAGCCGCTTTTCAAGAATATCGACTTTCAGCTCCGAAGCATCCAGGCGGAAAAATTCCCCGAGCTTCAACTGATAGCCGACGAGGCCTACTTCGAGGTCGGGCAGCGGGAGTTTCTCGATATGGTGTCCCAGACCATCTTTGCCGTTTCCGACGATGAGACCCGCTACTTTATGAACGGCGTCTACATGGAGAATATCGAGGGAGACCTGGTGATGGTGGCAACCGACGGACGCCGTCTGGCGTACGTTCGAAAGACGCCGGAACAGGAGATAAAGGAATTCGACGGCATCATCGTCCCACCGAAGGTGCTTCAGCTTATCAAGAAGCTCGCAAGCGGCGACGGAACCTTCTCCATGGCGGTAACCGAGAAGAATCTCTTCGTACAATTCGAAAACCAGAAGATTTCGTCGGCCCTCATAGAAGGGCAGTTTCCTAACTACCAGCGGGTCATTCCAGAAAGTCAAACCCACACCGCCACCCTGGTTCGAGAAGAGCTCCTCGAAGCGCTTCGCCGGGTTAGTCTCCTCGTGGAAAAATCGAAGCGGATCTATCTGAACATAGCCGAAGGAGCACTGACACTCAGCTCCGAGGAGAGCGAAGTCGGTGTGGCCCACGAAGAGATTAGCTGCGAATACGAAGGGCCGGAAACCAAAATTGCCGTTAACTATGGCTACGTCCTCGATCCCCTGCGAGTTATTGGAACCGACAACATAACCATCAGCTTTACCGAGGCCACCAGAGCCTTGACCGTCTACTCGGTGCCCCGGGAGGACTACTTCCACATCGTAATGCCGATGCAGCTCGACTGACAGCTTCGTTCCGGATCATATGGCTTTTAGCCGGGTACGCCTCTACTCCTTCCGCAATCTCGCCGACGGCGTCGTCGACACCAGCGCCCGGGAAATAGTCCTTATCGGCGAAAACGGCCAGGGAAAAACCAACTTCCTAGAGGCAATCCATCTTCTCTGCTACGGCTCCTCCTTTCGGACCACCAGGGACCGGGAGATGGTTCGATTCGGTGCCGACGAGTGCCGCGTAACCGGAGAGATACCCCGGGAGCCCCTAGGGCGGAGCGTCTCGGTTACCCTCGCAGGGGGAAAAGAGATCGCCGTCGACGATACGGTTATCCGGGACCGCCGGGAGCTCCTCGCGATTCAGCCCTGTATCGTTTTTTGTCACGACGATATTCGCTTCGTATCCGGGGCTCCCGAGCTGCAGCGACTCTTTCTCGACCAGACCGTTGTTCTCTACGATCCGGCCTTCGTCGATACCCGACGACGCTACCTCCGGGTCCTCCGGCAGCGAAACGACGCCCTCAAACGGGGAGCCCAGGAGCTTCTCGACGCCCTCGACATCCAGCTCGTCGCCACAGGCCTTGAAATGATGGACCGACGACGAGGAGCAGTGGAGACCTTCAACGAGGTTCTCGGCGACCTCTACCGAGAAGTCGCCGAGGACCCAGAAGCGGTGCGATTGGCCTACCGGCCATCCTGGAAGCGATCCGGGCCGAACGCCGAAGATCCCCGAGAGACCCTTCTCGCTCGCCGGAGCCGGGACCTCGCCTTCGGAACGACGACCACCGGGCCCCACCGCGACCGCCTGCTCTTTCTCTACGACGAGAGGGACTACGTCACCACGGCATCGACGGGGCAACAGCGCCTGCTTTCGCTTCTTCTGCGCCTCGGGCAGGTCCACTACTACTACCAGGTACACCCGCAGCCGCCGATTCTTCTTATCGACGACGTGCTCCTGGAGCTCGACCGGGGAAAGCGAGACCGGCTCTTGTCTCGGATGCCGGCTTTCGATCAGGCGTACTATACTTTTTTGCCCCAGGAGCGGCTTCCACAGGACGCTCGCGGTGACCGTTTGGTATACTCGGTAGAGAGAGGCGAACTGACCCGTCATGGATAAGGCAGAAGCGATACTGAGAAAACTCTTCGGGCGCTACGTCGACCAGGACGACGAAGGGCTGATAGGGTTCTTCTCCCAGTGGCAGGAGCTCGTCGGCACCGACCTCGCGGCCCACGCCGACCCGGTGGACCTCAAAAACGGGGCCCTCTACCTCGAAGTCGACCATCCGGCGTGGCTCCAGCGGCTCCACTCGAAGCAGGCCGATATCCTGGCAGCAATCCAGGGCCGGTTTCCGAACCTCGGAATCCAGCACCTCTACTTTCGTATGACCCGGGAGGAGACGCCGCCGCCGGGGAGTGCCGG
>CAZLDK010000184.1:0-7068 GCA_964558285.1 uncultured Spirochaetaceae bacterium
CCTGGTCGCAAAGAACGGCACCCAGGAGCTGCGCTCCGCTATCCTCGCCATCGGCTTGAGCCTGATACCCCTGGTCCTCGTACTCCACGTCTCCGACGGGATGATCCGCGGCATCGTCGACCGCTTTATCGAGGCTGGAACCTATCACATCCAGTTGCGCCCTCCCCGGAGCCTGGATTCCCTGGAGCTCATTGAGAGCGCAGAGGCGTGTAACGCCCTGGAAGAGGTGCGTCTCTGTGCCCCGGAGATCCAAGGAGTAGCCCTCGCCTACGCTCCGCACGGGAGGGCGGGGGTGACCGTTCGAGGCGTCGCGTCGAATCTCTGGGATCAGGACCCCGGACTCCGGCGGTACATCGAGGTCACCGAAGGCGCCTTCGACTTGAGCGGGTCCCGGAACGCGGTTCTCGGAATCGCCCTTGCCGAGCGTCTCGGGGTAGGGCCCGGGGACAGGGTCCGCCTTCTGACCGCCAGGGTCGCCCAGACCGGCGCCTTGCTACCCCGGGTGACGACCCTCGAGGTTGTCGGGGTCGCCTCTTCGGGCTACCGGGAGCTCGACCGGCTCTGGATCTTTCTTCCCTTTTCCACCGCCGTCCGGCTTCTACCGGAGGCTTCCTCTCGGAGTCTCATCGGGGTCAAGATAGACGCCCCCTATTCCCTCGAGAACCCTCTCCTTCGGCAGGGGGATGCGTCGGAGGGGCGCAGAGTGCTCCGACGGCTCCGGGACCTGACGGGGATGGACTGGTCGGTCTATACCTGGTTCGACGCCGAGCGGGCTCGGTACATGTCCTTCCTGACCACGAAGAATCTGCTCCTCTTCATCATGGCGCTTATCGTCGTCGTTGCCTCTATCAACATTTCGTCGAGCCTGGTCATCATGGTTCTCGATCGACAGTGGGAGATTGGTATCCTTAAATCCACCGGGGCTACCCCCCGAGATATCGTCGTGCTTTTCGTCTCCGGGGGCTTCTTGATCGGAGGACTCGGCGCAGCCGTCGGGCTCTTCTTCGGCGTCTTTCTTTCGGTAAACATCAACGCTATTCTCCTGTCGATCGAATGGTCGCTCGATCGCCTCGCCGCCGTCGGGGCCTGGCTCCTGAGCCCCTTTCGCAGCGGCGCCCTTCAAGCCGTCGATCTGTTAAGCCAAGATTTTTATCTCGAAACGATTCCGATCAGCCTGTCCCTCCTGCCCCTGGGAATCGTAGCCGGGGGAACCATCCTCCTGGCGACGGGAGCCGCGCTGGTGCCGGCGCTTCGTGCCGCAGCGGCTCGACCGGTAGAAGCGCTCCGTCGCCATTGATTCCGAGGCGTTAATCTGGTATATCAAAGGGTAATGAGACGAGGTCCAAATGCCCGTCTGTGACTGCTGCGGGAAGCGCCAAGCTTCTTTCCACGTTTCCATCGCACGACGCAAGACCGTGACACGGCAACATCTCTGTGCCGCCTGCGCCGACGAAATCGGCGTCTTGATCGGGCCGAGCCGTCTTCCACCGTCGGTGCCCTACATCTTCGAGCCCTTGTTGAACGGCGAAGATGAAGAAGCCGAGCGCGTCTGCCCGGAGTGTGGAACCGCCCTTTCTGCCGTCGCAGCCTCAGGCCGGGTCGGATGCCCCACCTGCTACGAGACCTTCGAGGTCGATCTCTCCTCCATCCTCCGGAAAACCCGGGAGCGTGCATACCGCGGGCGACTTCCCCGTCGGCTGGCCCGTTATCGCAGGCTTCTGATGGAGGGAAGCTCCCTCCGGATGGAGCTCGAGACCGCCCTTCAGGTCGAGGACTACGAAGAGGCCGCACGACTCCGGGATGCCCTTAACAGCATCGACTTGGAGGAGTAGGGCATGGCCACCAAGCGCTGGATGGTGGACTTCGACGGGTGGAAGCCCGGCGCAGGGCCGGACAGCGACGTCGTTATCGCATCTCGAGTCAGCATCAGTAGAAACCTCCTGGGGGAAAAATTTCCTGGAAGCCTTGGCTTCGACGCTCTTAAGAAGGTGTCGGAGCGAATCCTCTCCTTCTTCGACGAGGAAGAGGACACCTGGTACACCTTGGATCTTGGCGATGCTTCTCCTCTCGAACGGCAGTTCCTGATGGAAGAGAGCCTCCTTCCTCCGGAAACCGAGGCTACCGGGCGGTTTCTCCTGGTTCGGGAAGACGGACAACTCTCGGTGTTGATCAACGTGGACGATCACCTGCGCCTTGGATTCCACCGTCCCGGGATGGATTTTGGCCAGGGGTACACCCCATTGACCGAGTTGGAAGACCGAATCGAGACAAAATTCCCTTTTGCCTCTTCTCTCCAATTTGGTTACCTTACAGCAGACCCCCGGCGGACCGGAGACGCCGTCGACGCCGTCGTAACTCTCCACCTCCCCGGACTGGTTGCCCTCGACGCCGCAGACGAAATCCTCGGCGGTCTTCTCGACGGAGAGGTGTCGGTACGCTGGTTTTCCGGCGGCGGAAGCCATTCCCTTGGTCATCTGTACCAAGTCGCCGGCTCTCATCGAGTGTCATCCGAAGAGGCGCGGTTACAAAAGGTTGAAGACGCGACCCGGACGTTGGTACATTATGAGCGGGAAGCGCGGGCCGACCTCTTCTCCGGGAGCCGAAGCGAAACCGAGCACAAGGTTCTTCGGTCCCTCGGCCTTCTCAGATGCTCCCCAGCCCTCACGGGTGTGGAAGCCTTCGAGCATCTATCATGGTTGCGCCTCGGTGTTTCCATGGGAGTTACGACGGCGGCCTCCTTGGAGGAAGTCACGTCGATGCTGTACTGGTCCCAGCACGCTCACGTGCTGCATGCCGCGGGCTCAACGGACCAGTCCCGGGTAGAAGAGGAACGCGCAGCTCTGCTGCAACGCCGTTTAGAGGCTCAGCGCTTACACGAGGAAGGGATTTAGATGTTTAAAGGTCTTACACAGCGGGCACAAAAGGTGCTCACGATACTTGCTCAGGACGAGGCGAAGCGGTTCCATTCGGATCAACTCCTCCCTGAGCACATAATGCTCGCCCTCCTGAAAGAGGGTGGCGGTCTTGGCTACAAGGCCCTCGAAAAGCTGATGGTGGATCCGGCGAAGATGCAGCTGGATCTGGAGAAGGGCGTCCCGAAGAAACGGGGCGGGTTCATTCTCGGCGACGTTCCCCCGTCACCCCGGGGAAAGAAGGTTCTCGAGGATTCCGCCGAAGAGGCGCGAAACCTCGGCCACGAGTACATCGGCACCGAGCACCTGCTCCTGGCGTGTATGAGGGAGACCACCGGCGAGACGGCGAAGTACCTCTCCAAGCAGAGCATTACCATCGAGACGCTTCGAGAAGTAATCGCCGAGCTGAGCGGAAGCACCGGCGGCGGATCGGCGAAGCTCCCCCAGCAGAAGCGACGGATCGCCCAGGGCTCCGGCGGCGGAAGCGGCAAGAAAGCCACCCCGACCCTCGATGAGTTTTCCCGGGATCTGACCGAGCTCGCCCGGGAGACCAAGCTCGACCCCGTCGTCGGCCGAGACCGCGAGATACAGCGCGTTATCCAGATTCTGGCCCGACGAACGAAGAACAATCCGGTGTTGATCGGGGAGCCGGGAGTCGGAAAGACGGCGATCGTCGAAGGACTCGCCCAGCAGATTATCGACGGGACCGCCCCGGACGTGCTTATCGGAAAGCGGGTCCTAACCCTGGATCTCGCCTCCCTGATCGCCGGCACCAAGTACCGCGGGGAGTTCGAAGAGCGCCTCAAGCGGGTGATGAAGGAGATCATCGGGGCGGGGAACGTTATTCTCTTTATCGACGAGCTCCACACGATCATCGGAGCCGGCGGCGCCGAGGGCGCTATCGATGCCTCCAACATGCTCAAACCCGCCCTCTCCCGGGGAGAGATTCAGTGTGTCGGCGCGACGACCCTCAACGAATACAAGAAATACATCGAGAAAGATGCGGCCCTCGAGCGGCGGTTTCAGACTATCTATGTTGACGAGCCGACGGTGGAGGAGACCCTGGAAATTCTAAAAGGGATTCGGGAGCGGTACGAAGACCATCACAACGTCTCCTACACCCCCGGCGCCTTGGAGATTGCAGCGGTGCTCTCCCGGCGATACATTCCGGATCGCTTTCTCCCGGACAAAGCCATCGATCTGATAGACGAGGCCGGATCCCGTAAACGCATCCACAACAGCGTTCGGCCGACGGAGATCGCCGACCTCGAGAAAGAGATCGAGAAGCTGAACCAGGAGAAGCTCTCCCTGGTCAACTCCCAGAACTACGAGCGGGCCGCGGCTGTTCGAGACGAGGTGAGACAGCTCAAGGCCAAGGTCGAAGAGATGAACAACGAGTGGAAGGTCACCCTCAAGACCGAGCAGAACGTCGTTGACTCGGAAGACATACAGTACGTCCTCTCGGACATTACCGGCATTCCCCTCGCCCGAATCGCCCAGAGCGAGCAGGAAAAGCTCCTCAAGATAGAGGGCGAGCTCCACAAGCGCGTAATCGGTCAGGACGACGCGATTACCGCGATCGCTTCGGCCATTCGCCGGTCCCGGACCGGGTTGAGTGCCCCGGAGCGGCCGATGGGCTCGTTTATCTTTCTCGGACCCACCGGCGTCGGTAAGACGCTCCTGGCGAAGACTCTCGCCGAGTTCCTCTTCGGGAGCGACGACGCCTTGGTTCGGATCGACATGTCCGACTTTATGGAGAAGCACAACGTCTCCCGGTTGGTCGGTGCTCCTCCGGGGTACGTCGGCTACGACGAGGGCGGGCTTCTGACGGAGAAGATTCGCCGGAAACCGTACAGCGTCGTCCTCTTGGATGAGATCGAAAAGGCCCATCCGGACGTCTTTAACATCCTTCTTCAGGTCCTCGAAGAGGGGCAACTGCAGGACAACCTCGGGCACACGGTTTCCTTTCGGAACACGGTGCTGATTATGACCTCAAACGCCGGGGCCAGAGAAATCTCCAGGGAATCGATGGTCGGTTTTCAGACCGACGACGAGATGATGGAGTATCGGGAGATCAAGTCGTCGGCGATGAACGAGCTGAAGCGGCTCTTCCGGCCGGAGTTTATCAACCGGGTCGACGAGATAGTGGTCTTCCATAGCCTGAACCGGGACGAGGTCCGACGAATCCTCGAGATTCTTCTCGCGGACGTACAGACCCGCCTCGCCGAAAAGGAGATTATCCTCGAGGTCAAACCGAAGACGAAGGACTTCTTGATCGCCAAGGGCTTCGACGCAAAGTACGGGGCCCGGCCTCTGCGGCGGGTCATCCAGAAAGAGATCGAAGATCCCCTCTCCATGGAGATCCTCCGGGGCCGATTCGGAAGCGGCGACCACGTGATCGTGAGCGTGAGAAACGACAAGATCCAGTTTCGCGCCAAGGCGAAACCAGCAAAGAAAGAGGAGCCGGTCGCTACCGCTACGAACTAGGGTAGACGACCCCCGGCTGCTCGGTAGGCGTACACCAGGTTTAGAAGTGCGTCTCGGTCGGGCTGCGACACGGCATACGAGCGACTCTCGCGAGAGCCGACGAAGGTGACGGTAACTTCCCCGCCTGAGTCGGCTCTTGTTATGTCGTTAACCAGGGCCCTGTGCTCCGGGCCGAATCTCTGAGAGAAGACTTCGATGCGCTCTCCCCGGACGAGATAGCGACGCACTTCTCCGTCACCTGCTTCAAAGAGGTAGCGGTCGGATTCTGTAAGGACAACCATCGAGCGTACCACTATCGGCGGCTCGTCGCCGGAGTAGCGCGCAACCCCCCAGAAGGTCAAGTCGAAGGCGTCTCCTCCGGGCTCCATCGCCAGAAAGACCGGCGACTCGCTGAAAAAGTTGGCCCGGCGGTCGGTGTAGGTTACCCGGCTATCGTCTACCAGCCGGAGCGGGATGACGTCTCCCAGGGGCGGCCGCCGCCGGGCGGGGGGTAGTCGCGGGGGCACGGCGAGGATATCGGTCTCGAGGAAGCCCTCGTTTTGTGAGGGTGGCGCCGGCTGCGGCGGTGGCGTTGGCCGGGATGGCGGGGTCGCCTGGGGTGCCGGCGCCGGCGGCGGTTCAGGTTCAGGTTCAGGTGCAGGTTCAGGTGCCGGCGGTTGCTCCTCCCACCGTCCGGTCAGGGTGCCCGGCGGCAGATCTGGAATCGGTTCGGCCCCGGACGGTGAGGCGCGGTCGAAGGCGCCGAGGGTGTCGAGGTAAAGCAGCTCGTCGATGACCCGCCGGAGGGCCTGGTTTTCCTGCCGGAGGGCCCGGGCCCGGCCAAGAAGCTCCTGTTGGGAGAGGTTTGCCTCCTCCGGGGCTAGGGCCGTACCGAGTGCCGTTTCCAGCTCTTCGAGGGCCTCTCCGGAGGCACCGATTCGCTCCCGGAGCTCCCGATTCTCCCGCCGAAGCTGGGCTACCATGGCTTCTAGGGCCTCGGCGTCGGGCGCTGCATCGGAAACCCCGGCCGCCGGGGCATCCCCTGCCTCTTCGGTGGTCGGTGTGGATTGACATGAGACCGCAAGAACAACAATGATCAGGGGCAACAAAACGCGGATGCGCATTCGTATTCCTTCATAGGACAAACTACTCTGGCACAACGGCACTACGACGAGAGCTCAGTACAGACCCTCAGTTCCATCGAGCATATCAGGCTTCGGACCGGGATGTATATCGGCCGCCTCGGCGACGGAACAAGTCCCGACGACGGAATCTACATCCTGCTCAAGGAGATTATCGATAACTCGATCGACGAATACATCATGGGGCACGGCAAGCGGATAGACATTTCCATTGCCGACGGCAAGGTCACCGTCCGGGACTACGGCCGGGGGATTCCCCTTGGCAAGGTGATAGAGTGTGTCTCCATCATCAACACCGGGGCCAAGTACAACGACGAAGTCTTTCAGTTTTCCGTGGGCTTAAACGGCGTCGGGACCAAGGCGGTCAACGCCCTCTCGGAGCATTTTAGGGTCGTCTCCTTCCGGGAGGGGAAGTATTTCGAGGCCAAGTTCGAGAAAGGGACCCTCAAGGATTCCAAGAAGGGCGCCGCGGCAAAAGAGCCGACGGGAACCCTCGTCGAGTTCTTTCCGGACCAGGAGATCTTCGGTGAGTACGGTTATCAGAAGGA
>CAZLDK010000185.1:0-2517 GCA_964558285.1 uncultured Spirochaetaceae bacterium
CTTGGCGTCACCCATGTCGACGCGGGCATCCACCATGTTCTTGACGCCGATCGACGAGATCATGCCGAAGAGGAGAATCGAGATACCGCCGATAACTGGTGGGGGAATGGTCCCGATAAGCGCGGTGAACTTGGGCACCAGGGAGAGCAGAATCGCGAAGACCGCGGCTATCCTCATGACCCAGGGGTTAGTGACGCCGGTCAGGGCCACGGCACCGGTGTTCTCGCTGTAGGTCGTGTTAGCCGGACCACCGATAAGGGCGGACAACGAGGTTGCGATACCGTCGCCGAGGAGGGTCCGGTTGATGCCCGGGTCCTTGAGGAAGTCCTTCTTTGCGACGTTGCCGATCGCGAGGACGTCGCCGAAATGCTCGACGATGGTGACGACGGCGATGGGAACGGTAAAACTAATCGCCGAAACGGAGAACTTCGGAAAGGAGAAGTTCGGAATGCCGAACCAAGCGGCACCGGCAACCGCGGAGAAGTCCACAATGCCGATGATGATCGACAAGAGGTAGCCCGCGACAATCGCCAGGAGAACCGGCAGGAGGGAGAGAAAGTCGAGCTTCCACCGGGGGAAGACGACCTTGACGAAGATACCCGCCGCAAAGGTAAAGAAGGCGACCGCCCAGGATCCCAGGACCCCGATCTGTGCCGCGACGTTACCGACGTAACTGTCGGTCGCGTTCAGGATGGCGACCGGCGCAAGTATAATACCGATCAGAATAATGACCGGACCCGTCACATGGGGCGGCAGAATCCGATGGAGAACATCGGTGGATACGAAGGTAAAGATTATCGACACCACGATGTACATAAGCCCCGCGATGACGATGCCTCCCAAGGCGTACGGAAGGCCTTGGTTCTGCCCGATTACCACCAGTGCGGGGATGAACGCGAACGAACTTCCCAGGAACACCGGCACCTTGAACTTCGTCACTATGTGGAAGATCCAGGTACCGATACCGGCGGCAAAGAGCGTTACGCCGACGTCGAGTCCCGTAATGATAGGGACGAGCACCGTAGCGCCAAACATGACGAAGGTGTGCTGCAAACCGAGGATTACGGTTTTGCCTGTCACACTTTCTTTTTCGACTAGGTCTGACATGGAGGGGTCTCCTTCTGTTGAGTTGCCGCCCCGACGGGGCAGGAGCCGTGCGGCTCGAGGGTCAGTGTATCAGACTAATGATAATAATCAAGAATCCGTTTGCTCCTAGGAAAGAACCTCCGCGAGGGTCAACTCCCCCATAAAGCTCATAGCCTCGACGCAGGCCCAGAAGAGCTTCATGCAGGTCCGGGCGTCGTCGAGGGCCCGGTGAGCGTTTCCGGATTCGATTCCCAAACCGGCGGCAAGATTCTGGAGGGAGTAACTCTTCTGCCGGGGGAGCGCCTTCTGGGCCAGCACCTGTGTGTCGACGATCCTGTTGCCGAGAGCCGCAAGGCTTAGCCGCTGGCAGGTGGCTCGGAGGAAACCGATGTCGAAGGGAGCGTTGTGGGCAACCAGCACCGCGTCGCCGAGAAAGGAAACAAAGTCCGGCATAACGGCCCCGATCGCCGGTTTTCCGAGGAGCATCTCGGCGCTTATCCCGCTGATTGCCATCGCCTCGGTGCTATACTCCGTAGCCGGGGTAACCAAGGCCTCGAAGGTACCGAGGACGTCCCGCCCCTTAAACCGGACGGCGCCGAACTCGATAATCGAATCCCGCTCCGGGTAGAGACCTGTTGTCTCGAAGTCGAGTGCTACGAAGGTGACGTCGTGTACGGATAGACCTGGATCCATGGAGCCCAGAACTACCACACCGAGACGTGCCTGTAAAGGCCGGCAACGCTTCCGGGGTCGCGATCAACGAGGCGCAATTGACAGAGCGCCGAAGGGCCGCTAGGGTTCTTTCCGCAAGGAGGGCGCCGATGAGGCTTACCGACTATCTCGAAGAGTACGACCTTACCATCGACGACGTCCGGTGGCATCTCAGCCTTGCCCAGGCGGAGCGCCTTCTGACCTACGCGGAGGAACCCGCGGAGCTCGCGCGACTAATCTGGTCCGGTGCTCTGGAAAGCGAGCTACACGACATGGAAGAAGAGCTCTTAAAACGCACCCAGGAGGACCTCGACGCCGGAAGGATCGACGAGGAAAAGGTTCATCTGATGATGGAAGAGATCCGAGCCTCCCGCATCTCACGCCGCCGCTGACTACTCCTCGGGAATCCAACTCCGGATATCTTCTTCGATTCTCTTCAGCCGATCTCGTACGTCGGGCTGGGATTCTTCGAGGGGCGTCCCCGGGTCGCTGGGGACCGATATGTAGAACTTTATCTTCGGTTCGGTGCCCGACGGCCGGGCGCTGACGACCGTTCCGTCGTTAAGAAAGAACTGCAGAACGTTCGACGAGGGAAGCTCGATGTCTTCCGTCGGTGTCCCTTCGGGAATCTTCCGGGTCTTTCCTGTCCGGACGTCTCGGAGGCGATCGACGTCGATCCCACCGAGGGCCGTCGGCGGATTATCCCGGAGGCCTTCCATC
>CAZLDK010000185.1:2527-7068 GCA_964558285.1 uncultured Spirochaetaceae bacterium
CCATCACCTTAGCCCCCGACTGTCCCCGGAAGTAGGTTGAGATGGTGCGCTCCTCGAAGTAGCCGAACTCCTCGTAGATTTCGTTGAGGCGATCGAGAACCGTTTTCCCTTGGCTTACGTGATAGAGCGCCATCTCCGCGGTAAGGAGGGCCGCGGAGACCGCGTCCTTGTCCCGGACTTCGGTACCGATCAGGTAGCCGTAGCTCTCCTCTCCTCCGAGGACGTAGGTTGGGCCCCCCTCTTCCGATTCGAGGTCCCTCATTACCGATGCTATCCATTTAAACCCGGTCAGGGTGTCGTAGACCGTCGCGCCGTAGTGCTCGGCGACCCGGGTTTGTAGCTCCGTGGTGACGATGGTTTTGACGAAGGCCGGATCCTCGGGAAGAGTCCCGAGCTCCTTTCGGGCCGAGAGGATGTAATCGACGAGGAGGGTTCCGAGTTGATTGCCGGTAATCAGACGAAAACCATCACCATCCGGGACGGCTATACCGAGGCGGTCGGCGTCGGGGTCCGTCGCCATCACCAGATCCGCGTCTTCCTTGCTACCGAGGGCAAGTGCCATCTCCAACGCGGCCTCTTCTTCGGGATTCGGAAACTTGACCGTTGGGAACTCCCCGTCGGGTTCCCTCTGCTCCGGCACCGTCGTGACCGAAACTCCGAGCTCTCGGAAGACGCGTTCGACCAGCATCGCACCGGTGCCGTGGAGTGGAGAGTAGACCACCGAGAGCGTCTTTCCCTTCTTTTCGAGAAGGTCGTAGCGGCACGCCGTCCGCTTTACCGCCTCGAGGTAGCGGTCGTCCATGCCCTTGTCCAGATAGACCAACATCTCCGTCTCGAGGGCTTCTTCCTTCGTCATGCGTTTTATGTCGTTCTTTACCTGCCGCACTTCGTCGATAATCGCGGAATCGTGGGGGGGAACAATCTGGGCGCCGTCGTCCCAGTAGACCTTGTAGCCGTTGTACTCCGGAGGATTGTGGCTCGCGGTGATGACGATACCCGTCGACGCCTTGAGAAAGCGCACCGCAAAGGAAAGCTCCGGCGTCGGCCGCAATTCGGGAAAGAGGTAGGCCCGGATACCGTTTGCGGCAAAGACCAGGGCCGTCTGGAGGGCAAAGTGCTCGGAGTAACGCCGAGAGTCGTGGGCGATTACCGCGCTCGGCATGCCTTCGGGACCCCGGCGCCCCTCGGCGAGAACGTAGTTCGCCAGCCCTTGGGTCGCCCGTTGAACCGTCAGGCTGTTCATCCGGTTAAAGCCGCCTCCGATTACCCCCCGGAGCCCGCCGGTTCCAAAGGCCAGGTCGGTGTAAAAACGGTCGCTCAGTTCGTCCCAATCCTTTGCCTCGAGTAGCTCTTCGACTTCCTTTCGGAAGACCTCGTCCTTTTCCCTGTTTACGTACGCTTCGGCGCGCTTCTGTATTTCTTCGTTCGTCATCCTCAGTCCTCCTCCCGGACGAGCGCCAAGAGCTCATCCGGACTATCCACGATAGCTCCCGCCCCGCTGGATGCAAGCTCGTCCCGGGAGCGAAATCCCCAGGAGACGCCCACGGGGAACATTCCGGCGCCCTTTGCCGTCTGCATATCTACTCCGGTGTCCCCGACAAAAGTAATATGATTCGGGGGCAAACCCAACTCTTCGGAAATCGACAGAGCCGAACGGGGGTCCGGTTTTCGGGGAATCCCCTCTTTTGCCCCGTGAACCACCGCAAAGGGCCACCGGCCGAAGAGCTCCGAGACGACGATCTCGGTTATGCTATGGGTCTTGTTGGAGAGAATCGCCATGGGCATTTCTAAGGCGGTCAACGCATCGAGAAGCTCCGGGATACCGTCGTAAACGCGGCTCTTGGCGGTGGGTTCCGCTTGGTAGACCCGGACGAGCTCTCTGAAGGCCCGCTCGACAACCTCGTCGTCGGTACCCGGGGGAACCGATTGCTCCACAAGGCGCCGAAGCCCCCACCCGACCCGGGACCGGGTTTCCTCGTAGGCAATCGGAGCAAATCCTTCCGGTTCCAGGGCGGCGTTGGCCGCGGATTGAATATCTTCGATGGTGTCGAGTAAGGTGCCGTCGAGATCAAAAAGGATTGCCTTGGTTAGCACAACTTGACGGTACTGGGCCGCCGTGCCGCAGTCAAGGACTAGGCCGTGAGGGACTAAGGGGTGAAGGGCGAACAGGCGTTCCACAGCTACTACGAAGAGCTTTTCGGAGAGCGGTGGCCCGCCCTCGTGGAGGCGATGCAGGGAGACCCGTCGCATTTGTCCCTCACCACCGGGCTTCTGCGTCCCTACTACATCGATATCGCCTCGGTGGTGGCCGCCTCGCTGCTACCCCTTCCGGCCGCCGGAGCGGTCCTCGATATGTGTGCCGCACCGGGGGGCAAGACCCTGGTGCTGGCGCGACGTCTTCGTTCTGCGGGGTCCGGCGCCGCCTTGGTGGCCAACGAGCGCTCTTCCGGGAGACGGGCACGCCTCCACCGGGTCCTCGACGGGCATCTTCCCCCGGCGGCGAGGGAAACGGTACGGATCACCGGTCACGACGCCACCAAGTGGGGCCTCTACGAACGGGAGGCCTACGAGGCGGTCCTCTGCGACGTCCCCTGTTCCTCGGAACGGCACCTTATCGAGTCGCCGGAGCATCTCCGCCGGTGGAGCCCGAACCGGGTACGATCCCTCTCGACCCAGGCCGTCGCTTTTCTAGCGGCGGCGGCGGACGCCCTGAAGCCGGGGGGATCCGTGCTCTACTCCACCTGCGCCCTCACCGACCAGGAAAACGATGCGGTGGTCGCCCGGGTCCTTCGGCGGCGCCCGGCGATGGAGGCGGTTCCCCCGGAAGGGCTCCCTTCCCCGGAGATCCCGGAGCTCCTCTCTGGGGGAAGTGGCCCGGCCCCGCCGCCGGCCGGCGCGGCCACGGCCTACGGCCGCCACGTTCTCCCGGACCGGGACGCCGGGGCCGGGCCTCTCTACTACGCACTTCTTCGAAAAGGCTTGCATTCCTCGCCGGGGTGATTACCATAGGGCGATGCCCACAGACTTAACATCCCGGCTGAACCCCGAACAGCTTCGGGCCGTCACCACCGTCGACGGCCCGCTTCTTATACTCGCCGGTGCCGGTTCCGGGAAGACCCGGGTAATAGCCCACCGGATCGCCTACCTCCTGGAGCACGGTGTCCCTCAGCGCTCCATCCTGGCCCTGACCTTTACAAACAAGGCCGCCCGGGAGATGCAGGACCGTATTAAGGCGCTCACGGGGAAGAAGCTTCGAGATCTCCACGTCTCGACCTTTCACGCCTTCGGCGCCTACCTACTCCGGGTACACGCCCGACTTCTAGGCTACCGGGAGAACTTTAGCATCTACGACCAGAGCGACCAGCTCGCACTCTTGCGCCGAAGCGCCGAAGAGCTGTCGACGCCTATGGACGCCGGGGAACTAAAGAGACTCCTCCATCAGTTCTCTCGGCTTCGAGCCGGCCTGGATAGCTGGGGCCCGGACACCGAACCGTACCGCCCCCTCTTCGACGAATACCGGGAACACCTGAAGCTCCACAACGCCGTCGACTTTGACGACCTTATCGCCCTGCCGATAGAGCTCCTCGAGACCTCGCCAAAGACCTTGGCGGCGATAGAGGAGCGCTTTTCCTACGTCTTGGTCGACGAGTTTCAGGACACCTCGAAGCAGCAGTACCGTCTCCTCCGCCTTTTGACTCAGAAGAACCGGAACGTCTCCGTCGTGGGCGACGACGACCAATCCATCTACTCCTGGCGGGGCGCGGACTACAGCAACATCGAACAGTTCGAAAAGGACTTTCCCGAACGGCTGGAGATAAAGCTCGAACAGAACTACCGCTCGAGCGAGACGATCCTGGAGGCCGCCAACGGGCTGATAGCCAACAACCAGAATCGCAAAGGAAAAAAACTCTGGACCGGGATAGCCGGGGGCTCCCGGATTAGCCTCTCCTTCCCGGAAGACGACCGGGAAGAGGCGGACCAGATTGCCCGGCGGATCAAGAGCCTGAGTCAGCAGGAGGGGGTCCGCTACGATGAGGTCGGCATTCTGGTTCGCACCAATTCGTTGACCCGGGTGATCGAAGAAGCGCTTCTTGCGAACAACATCCCCTACCGCGTTTCCGGGGGAAGCAGCTTCTTTGAACGGAAAGAAGTCCGGGATCTGGTCGCCTACCTCCGGCTCGTCGCAAACCCCGCCGATGAAGTAAGCCTCCTCCGGGTACTCAACACCCCCCGCCGGGGAATCGGAAAGAGGAGCCTCGAGACACTTACCGAGTACGCCGAATCGTCGGAGGTCGGGCTCTACTCCGCGGTGGAGGCCATAGCAGAAGGGCATCACCCCACCCTCTCCTCCCGGGCGGCGGCGGATTTCGAAGGCTTCACCCGGCTCCTCTCCGAGTTGCAGGAGGCGCTCTACCGTCCGAAGAACATGGCAAAAGCGGTGGAGTGGCTGATCGACGAGCTGGACTACTGGGGGCATATCGTCGGGGAAAACCAAGCCAACGAACAGCTTGCCAAGTGGAAATATCAGAACGCCCACTACC
>CAZLDK010000186.1:0-7013 GCA_964558285.1 uncultured Spirochaetaceae bacterium
ACTGCAAGCGCCAAAATTTTCGCTGAGCTCAATTCACTCGTCGGGGAAGAAGGGGGGCAATTCGTTCGAACCCTCGTTCAGAACTTCCAGGAGAGCGAGCGAAACGTGCTTGGTACTATCATCGGTGTCGTTGTATTCTTCGTTGTCTCGTTCGCTATCGTCGTTCTCGTATCTGCGCTCATTTTTAGGTTCCTTCCCGACACCAAGATAACCTGGGGAGTCACCTGGGTCGGCGCGGTCATTTTCGATGAGGTACGAAGAAGAGAAAGAAATAGACTCGCGAGATTAGCGGTAACACTTACGGGCTATGGGAAGAGCGTTCTGATACCGACTACCTTGAGGTAGGCATGAACACGGTCGACCACGTAAGACATCAGATTATCCGTCATCCGCCTGATCGGTGATCTGGCGCCGCACCTTCTCGAATGCCTTCTCATTGTCGTACATCATGATTAGCTCATCCTCTGCCTCGAGCGAGAGATCGGGATAGGGAATCAAAAGATCCTCGGCGCGGCGAATCGCGATCGGGTGCACGCCCCGGGGCATCTTCAGATCGACGAGCTTGTGGGCGCTGTCGTTAGGAACCACGATTACGTCGAGCGTGAGTCCTCCGCTCGCGACAAGCGAGAAGCCGAGGAGGGCAATCACGGTGTTGATCTGGTCCGAACCCGTCGCGGCGACAAGGGCGTCTGCCTCTCCTACCTGCGCCTTCTCCAGGATCTCCGGGTTGCTCCCGTCTCCCCTGAGCACAAGCGCGTCGAGCGAGTTGGAGATCTCGTCCGCACGGTCGGGGTCGCGATCGATCAGGACCAGCTCGTTGTCGCCCCGTCTGGCCAGTAGATTGGCGAGTTGCAGACCAATTTCTCCGATACCGACTATGATAACCCTCACAACGACCGGTAATCGTGGGCTTCCGGCGGGGATACTGAGCAGTTGTGCCAAAGGTGATACATTAGGTCGCCGTGAGATGCGATAGAACTGCGTTCACCCGGCGCGGATTAGTAGCGGCGCTCCTTTTGGCGTGCCTCCCCGTGTCTGAAGCATTTGCCGCCGACGCCCGGCCCGTCTATCTCGACCGTCCGGCGGAAGTCGTCCTTCCTCTCGGCTACAACCGGGCTACCGAGTACCCGGTGTTCGTCGTGCTGCCGCCGACCGGACTCGAGGCGGCGCGGGTGGCGCAGTATCTCGGACTCGAGCCGGAGCGACAGGAGAGTTTTATCCTCATCCTTCCCGCCGGTCGGCCAACCCGGGACGAGTACCTGCCGGACTTTCTGAGGTTCGTCGAGTGGTACGAGGAGCGCATTCTGGCCGAGCTCGATGCGGTCCTCGAGAGCTACAGCGCAGACCCGGAGCGCGTCTACCTCGGGGGATACTCCCTGGGGGGAGACCTGAGCTGGGCGCTGTCGGTGCGCAATCCGGAGCTCTTTGCCGGGGCGGTGATAGCCGGGTCCCGCACGTCCTATCCGGTCGATACGGCGACGCTGGAGACGCTTCGCAGCCGCGGCTTCCGCGCTTCCTTTCTTATCGGCGACCGGGAGGCTCCGGCCCGTTACGACGGGATCAACCGATCCCGGAACGCCTTCGCGGATACGGGAATCGAGCATCAGTACCGGGAGTACAGCGGCGCCCACGTAATCCCTCCACCGGTGGTCTTTCAGGATGAGATAGCCTACGTGACTCAGGTGACCTCGCTTCCCGACCCCAGTACACCGACGGTGCCGAGCAGGGCGGCCCGCATCGCGCTGTTCGACCACACCAGCCGCGACCGGTTCGCCCTGCGGTTCGCTCTGCCGGCCGAAGTCAACGCCGACGGGTTTTCTCGTCCCACCGAGGCGGAGATCGGGGTCCGCCTAGAGTGGCCCTGGGAGCGCGTCTACCTCCGAAGCGCCGCCCGGTACACCAGTTCTCGCCGGACCACGGGATATTCGGAGAGAACTCTCGACCAGTATCTGCTTTTGGCGCGAGGCAATGCGCGGCAGATGTACGGTGCGGGGTTCGGCTGGGACTGGTACCGGGGATTCTCCGAAGGCGGCTCTTTCCATCAGTTTGACCTCCTCGCGGTCCACGCGATGCGGAATCCGTGGATTATCCCCGCGGGGCGCGCCGACCCGATCCGCATCGATATGCTCACCCTGCTGCGTTACCGGGTTCCCCGGGGTATCGGGCAGAACCCGGCTACCGCGCAGCTTCTGAACCTGGAGCTCGAGTACCTTCTGCGTATCGCCGACTCGGTCGTAGTGGACGCAACCGCCGGATCCTACACCGTGCAGAACCGCCCCGTCGAGGCGCTCTCGGAGTTGTCCGGTGCGTTGGACCATCGGCTGGAGTGGAGCCTCGGGGCCGGGTTCCGGGCGCCGTCGCCTCTGTTGTGGCGAGTGGGCTACCGCGGCATCGGCGAGCGGGCACTCCCCGGTGGGGAGCGCTCCTACCGCGGCCTCTGGAATCTGACGCTGGAGTTCAGTTACTGAGACGCCGGAGCCGGGAATACCGGGGCGGATAAGTACCGGAGAGAATGGCGCCTACGTTTGACAACACGGTTCCTGAGAATCCGGGGGGCGCGTCTGCCCGCCGTCTAAACCGGCTGTGATGGGTGGTCGAAAGAGTCTTCGGGTAGTCGCAAGATCCAACGCGCCGGCGGGGGCTTTGACTGGTCGGGGCCGAGCAGCTCGCCGTGGAGTTGATGGGTGACGATCTCACGGATCAAGCTGAGGCCTGTTCTGTCTCTGAGGTCGTTCGTGCATCCGGCTGCAGAGCTGTCGCTGGCCACCTCAATGCGGATCTCCTTTGCGCCCCGACTGACCGATACCTGAATATCGCCGGTCTGCTCCTCGGTTACCCGTAGGCGCGTGGTCGCCGAGAGAATTTGCTGAATCACCATGGAAAGGGGCACCGCGAGCTCCAGGGAAACCCAGATGCTTCGGTCTGCATCCACCCGCGTCCTTCGGGGTGTCGGTGACCCTTCCTCTCGGACGATGTCGGAGGCATCCTGCACAATCTCAGCCAGGACTAAGTGGTCGAGCTCCGAGGACTGGTAAAGGCGACCGAGGACCGACGACATCGCTTGAATCTTCTCTCCTATGTCGGTCACGATTGCCGGGGTCTCTTCTGGGGAGGCATCCGATGCATAAATAGAGAAGAGCGAGGAGATGATGCTCATGTTGTTCTTGGTTCGATGAAAGACCTCCCTAATCAGTACTTCCCTCTCTCGCGCAAACCTACGAAGCTCTTCCTCAACCCGCTTCCGGCTCGTGATGTCTCGGCCTACATACAGCAGGTGTGTGCAGACCCCTGATTCGTCGAGAATCGGGGTGTAGGTGGAACTAAGGTAGAAGACGTTGCCAAACACCTCAACCGCTTCTTCGGTTGTCACAGGGTGTCCGGTTGCAGCGGCCTCCCGGTAGTGGGACAACACTTCCGCAAAGGTCCTTCCGGGGACAGCAACAGCCGTGGCATACTGTTCAATCGTGAGGCCTTGCAGGCTTTCCGTGTCCAATGTGGAGTCGATCTGCCGCAGTGCGTCAACGTAGGCTCGATTGATAAGCGCAACTCGAAAGACCGAGTCGGATTCAACGGTGGCAAGCAGCATATAGTCCGAGGTTGCATTGAAGATGAGGGAGTAGTTGTTTTCCGGAACAGGCCCGTTTTTACCCAGGGGCCGATTGGTGTTTTCGACCACTATCTGATTGTAGCACAATCGCACCTCTTTTGCGTCGAGGGTCCCGTCAAGTGGTGTAACTCCCCGTCTCCCCCGCCGCCGAAGCAGCCAGTCCCCCGAGATAGGCCTTCAATCATTTACCCATTCTTTAACACGAATCTATACTCCTCTTTCGGCTCGCCGGTTTTCGAGGGCGGCATCGTAAATCGTGCTGTACCGGGCAATCTGAAACCCAAGAATGGCGGAGATGCCCGCCGGCACACCAAAGGATGGGGCGAACACCTCCATCGCCAGAATCGATGCCGCCAGGGGAATGTTCATCGTACTTGCAAGAGTACCGGCGAAACCGGCTACTACCAGAGTCGTATAGCTGTGTCCACCCGGTACGTACCCCAGCAGCACCGCCACAGCGGCGCCTACAAACATACCGATCAGAGCGGCAGGGCCGGTAAAGCCCGCACTCATTCCGGATGCGACGGTCACACAGTTGGCGATCATTTTTGCCCAGAGAAGCACCAGCAACAGAATGACACCACCCGCAGGCAACCACCCTACCGCCAGGGACTCCACGGAACCAGTACTCAGCAACATCGATAAACGGGCGGATGTACCAAACACCATCGGGTGTACAAGTAAACCCGCAGCGGCAGCGCCGACCATACCGATGACCAGCCGCGGGACACGGCCGGTATGATGACGACGACGAAAGCGGTCCGACATGAACCTGTAGAGGGCCGTATACACTCGTCCGGTAAACCCGCTGAGAATACCGACCAGTGCGATCGGAACAATCACCAGCGCTTCCGGAGCATATGCGGTAACGACAACCCTGAACGGCGCGGACCACCCCATCACCTCCATAAAGAAGACGGCCAGAGAGGAGGAAAGAATGGCCGGAAAGAGCTGGTGGTAACGTAACTGGTCACGCTGAATAACCTCAACCGCGAAGACCGCCCCCGCAATGGGAGCTCCAAAAACTGCCGCCACCGCAGCAGCCATACCGGCAATGACAGCGGAGGTCGGAGCATAATAGTGGATGTTTTCCACGTCGTGGTCTGCAAACAGGCGGGGGAACAGCTTCTGAAGTTGGAACGTTGCCGATTGGGAGACCCCGGCAGTAACACGCCCCAGGGGACCAACCATACCCCCGCTGCCCCAGAGACCCAACGCCAGCAGAGCGGCGGGAAACTTGATCACCGTATCTTTGAAGGGCAGCGAACCGTCGCGGTCACGAATCGCATCAAGGTAAGCAGGGATGCCCTCCCCAGCCGCTCCCGGGGCGATCCGATACAGAATAATCCCCGTTACCAGTGCGGCAAGAATAGCGTCTGCCACGGGATGTACCAGCGGCTGAGCCCGGTACACCGGCAAAAATGTAAGGATCAGCTCGAAAGAACGGACCAGAACCGCTCCGCCTACTCCGGCAACGATCGCCTGAATGCTCCACCGAAGCAAAAACTTTCCGCCCATCCGCGTTTCGGTCGTCACGAGCATCAGTATAGATCACAGACAGAGGGACGCACACACGCTTGACGACGGTTCCCGTACCCTACCTGGACTGCTGTGCAGGTATACACGAAGTATCTCCGGCTCCACACCCAGGTGGAAGTGGAGCCAGGCGACGTGCTGCTCCGGAGCATGCCCGTGAGGTGGCGGTCGACGAATCGCCCCGAAGTCAAAACTGCAAACATTAGTTGAGCTTGTTGAAAGGTACGCAGACGGCGGTTTGTTGCGAGAGCGTCGTTGTCTCATACAGAATCTGCAAGTCTGCGCTCGACTGCCGCCACAATGAGAACGACAGCCCAAATGACAACAACGGCGATGCTGCGGGCTAGCTCGTCGGTTGAGTAGAACGCCTCGATTGAGTTCCGCCAGCCATGAAACATCATCGGCAGGACAACACTCTGTCCGCTACGCTGGTAGAGCCAGGCGAGGAGCACGGAAATGCCAACAGTCTGGAAGCCAAATACAATCGGGCTTATTGACTTGAAGGGCAGGGTACTCGAGAGGAACAGCGGAAGATGCCAGAGGACCCAGAAGAGACCGACAACCGTTCCGCCGATGAACACTCCATATCGTCCCTCAACCAGTGGCTGTGCGATCCCCCGCCATCCGATTTCTTCCTGGCCGCCGCCGATCAGAGTTGCATACACGAAGACTAGGGGCAAAACCAACAAGGAGGGAGCATCGGATAGGGGCTCACCGCCCAGCGCTGCAAACAGGACCCCGGAAACTGTCATAATACCAACAGGGAGCCCGAAGGCCAGCAGGTACGGCAGCAAGCCGACCCGCCAGCGGAGCCGCTTCGCAAACCAATTTCTAACGGTGATACGGCGAGATCGAACTACCGCCAGCGCTCCAAACATCGGACCAAACGCGCCCATCGACATCAACTCAACACCGCCCAGCGGCATCAGGTCGATAAGGGACGGAACGAGCAGCGGGATCCACAGAATCCAAGAGACGCCAAAAGTGATCAATAGAAAGAGCAAGAACTCGAAGCGTTGTGTTTTCCCGTTGTCGAGGGGGGTGGAAGGGCGATGGGTCATGGTGTTTCCGTCCCATTGCGCAGAGATACGCGAACTATCGGGTCCCAGGAATTATATAGTGATTGTCATCTTTTCGTGTCAACCGCCTGACACTTGCTATTCTCATCCACGCGGATTCGCGATAGCACGTTCGGTCTATTGTTCCGGTCCGCGTTCCATGGATAGCTTGGGCGCACGGACCGACGGCGAAGGAGGTAACGAATGGAAACGGAGGTAACAGGACTCATCGTAGCGGCGGTGCTGGGGCTGCTGGGCCTCGGACTGGGGGCGCTGATTGGGCGGCTGGCGCATCCGCGCTGGGCGCCGGGCCTGACCGGAGCCGTCACCGGCGGCTTCGGTGTCGGCGGGCTACACATCGCGGGTCTTGGCGATCTGGGACTCCTCCCCATGGCCGGAGTCCTGGTACTCTACGGTGGGCTCGTGGGCGCGGCGACGCTGGTGGCGCAGCGCAAAAGCGGTTAACAATGGAAATGGCAACCACTTTAACCCCCTCGGACACCGGGTGTCCTGAAATGGCCTAGCCTGAGTCTGTCAGGCAGTCGCCGGTTATCGAGAAGATCCGCACGTGGTGGAGGAGCCGGTCGAGCATGGCGGTTGTCATGATCTCGTCGCCCATCATCTGAAGCCCATTCATAGAAGCCCTTATTCGAGGCGACATGCTCCGCTGGAACCCGCGCTTCCCCGACGAACACCGACGGCACATCTCAGGCACATCGCCGGAACCCAGTGGGGTACCAGACGGTATCTCAACACTGAGTTCTTGAAAGACTACCTGATTAAGGAGGCGGCTATCTAGAGGAGACTATCCC
>CAZLDK010000187.1:0-6992 GCA_964558285.1 uncultured Spirochaetaceae bacterium
TCGACCAAGCAATGATGTCCCCGGCTGTCCAGGAATATGGCGAGGAGAACTTCTACGTGTTCTCCGGCGCGACCGGTGAAGAAGCTGCTGCGACCTTCGACGCCCTGGAACGGAATTTTGCCTGGACCCTATGGGATCTCGGTGCCGCCAGGGTAAACCCCGAAGAGCTTGGCATTCCTCGACCATAAGGCGATACTCGCCAAGAAAGCCCAATTCACACCAGACGGCCTTCCCGGCCGTCTGGTCCTATTTACGACAGCCTGGTGGTGTACCCTATGATGGAAAAAGAGCAGCTCCGGCGAGCTGATTTTGTTACCAGCATCATACTGATGGCCTTTAGCCTCTGGATGCTGAGCGAAACGTTCCAGATGCCTATGAGAGACACCTTCGGCGGCGTTTCTAATGTGTGGTACGTTTCCCCGGCCCTGATGCCGCTGTTTATCGGTGCCTCGATCTTTGTCCTCGGATGTGTGCTTTTGATGCATTCAATCCGAAGCGGAGGAGCGAAGCAGTTCATAGACCGATTCAAAGCTCGAGAGCATGCTATTCCTGAGTCGACACTCAGGTTTGTCTCGATACTTCTAGCCTTAATAACCTTCGTCTATTTGAATATTCCCCGGGTAGACTTTTTCCTCTGTATCGTTCTCTTTCTGTTCTACTTTATCTCGGCCTTCTATTTCGACGACGAGCGGGTTCTGAAAAAGGCAACGCTATTCTACGCCGTCGGTCACGCTATTCTTCTCCTCCTCTTCGTCACGGGTGTTGCAGGGATGCTCCGATCGGCCTTCCTCTACGCCATCGACGTCCTCGTACTGGCATTTATCGTCTTGTTGATGATCTACATCCGACGCCTTGTCGGGACCAGCGAGGTCAACAGCAGGCGTTTTCGCGTTACCCTAGTGGTAACCCTGGTCGTGCCGCTTATTCTCATCCCGGTTTTTCGCTACGGCCTCCGGGTTCCCCTTCCGGTAGAAGGGGGGATCGTCGAATTGATGAACCTTGCATATTACTCCCTGCGCTAAGGAGCCAGTATGATTCTGCTTGAGCGCTTCGGCGTCTTCTTCGTAAACCTTGCCGAACTCGCCATAGACCCGGTGAATATGGCCATCCTCTTCGGCGCCACGATTATGGGCATCTTCTTCGGAGCGACCCCCGGCTTGACCTCGACCTTAGGCGTAGCCCTCCTGACAACGCTTACCTACGGCCTCCGTCCGGAAACGGCGATGATCGCCCTCCTCGGTGTCTACGTCGGCGGAACCTACGGCGGATCCTACGCCTCCATTTTGATAAACATACCAGGCACCGCCGCTGCGGCGGCGACGGCCTTGGACGGCTACCCCCTCGCCCTAAAGGGCGAGGCGGGCCAGGCCCTGGGCCTCACGACCACGACATCGGCCATCGGCACCTTCATCGGCATGATCTTTGTGGTAACCATCTCGCCGATCATCTCTAGACTCGCGCTGCAATTCACCTCCTTCGAGTTTTTTCTCCTCGCCTTTTTCGGAATCGTGATAAGCGGAACGCTTACGAGCCAAGATCTGGTCTACAAGGGGTGGATCGCAGGGCTCATTGGCCTCTTCTTGGCGATGGTGGGAAGGGACGCACTGCAGTTCTACCCCCGGTTTACCTTCGGGATGAGCCGTCTCGAGGGAGGTTTGGAAGTAGTTCCAGTTCTGATCGGCGCCTTCGGAATCCCTCAGATAATACAGGTGCTCAAGGACAAGTACGTCCCCCAGGAAGCCCAGAAGTTCCAGCGAATACTGCCGGAGTTCGGCCGTATCGTCCGAAATATCCCTCTGATCATTCGGAGCGCACTTATCGGTGTCGGAATTGGCGCGGTCCCGGGGATCGGGGAAGATATCGCCGGCTGGGTTTCCTACGGCGCGGCGAAGAACTCGTCGGACCACCCCGAAACCTTTGGGAAGGGCGACTACTCCGGCGTTATGTCCGCAGAGACCGCGAACAACGCCTGCATCGGCGGGGCAATGATTCCTCTGTTGAATCTCGGCGTCCCGGGTAGCCCCCCGGCGGCGATGCTCCTCGGGGCCCTGATGCTCCACGGCATCAATCCGGGGCCGATGCTCCGGATCGACCATCCAAACTTTATCCTGCAGATTACCGCCATCCTTCTTCTCGCAAGCTTTGCGATGTGGATCGTCGGAATGGTTCTGGCCAAGCAGGTGGTGAAGGTCCTGCGGATTCCGCCGATGGTCTTTATGCCGATTATCGCGGTTCTGAGCGTTATCGGCTCCTACGCCCTGGGTACCAAGGTATTCAACCTTTACCTGATGATTCCCGTGGGAATCGTGGCCTACTTCTTGACCGAAATGAAGTACCCCATCGCGCCGCTGGTAATCGGCGTGATCCTCGGTCCGATGGCGGATCAGAATCTTCGGCGGGCGCTGATGGTATCCGAGGGAAGCTTTCTCCCAGTCTTTACCCGGCCGGTAGCCCTCATTCTCTTTCTGGTCATCGTTCTGACCATTGTCAGCCAGACCAAGCCGTATCGAGCGGCCATGGCCGCGGTAAAACGCAGAATCTTTCCGAAGAGACGGTAAAGCCCCATGGAACGACTTCTTTTCATCCTCGCCGTCAGTTTCGGCTCTCTTGGGCTCGGTTACGTCGCCCAGAGGGCTCTGATCGGAAGTGGGGCCGCCTCCTTCGACGCAATCAACCGGGTCTCCGGCAAGATGAAGCTCGTCGCCCTCCTCGTGTTGCAGCCAATCCCGATCATCAACTCGTTCTGGCGGCTGAGCATGGACAACGTCGAGCTTCTGGCCCTCCCCTTCCTCGGTGCCCTCTCTTTGGTGGTCGGCGGCGTCGCTGCGATTGTCTTCATCAAGGGCTTCCACATCGAGCCGAAGAAGGCCGGCTCGGTCTTTACAGCGGGAATGTTCACAAACATCGGCATCTTCGGAGCCTTGATCGGCTTCGTTCTCTACGGACCGATTGGTTTCACTGTCGTCCAGCTGGTTCGGGTGTTCGAAGAGGCGATCTACTACGCCATCGGCTTCCCGCTATCGCAACAGATAAGCACCGGCGGACTCCAGCAGTTTAGATTCAACTGGAAGCTGATAACCGACCGGCCGATTATCGCCATCCCCATCGGGGCGATCGTTATCGGCACCGTCTTGAACCTAACCGGCCTGACGCCGCCGGATCTCCTTGCGACGGCTTCGGGTTTCATCGTCCCGGTTATGACAGCCCTTTTGGGGTCCGCCATCGGCCTTACCCTCCGAGTAGCCCGGATCGGTGACTACAAGCGGGAGATTACGATGGTGATGCTGATCAAGTACGCCATCGTTCCCGCAATAATAATCCCCGCCGCATGGCTCCTGGGCCTGGGGCAGATAATGGATGGCGTGCCCTTCAAGATGATGGCGATAATCTCTTTCCTACCTACCGGCTTTATCGCTCTCGTACCTCCGGTTCTCTACGGTTTCGACCTGGACCTCGCGAACTCCGCTTGGCTGGTTACAACGCTGGCACTTCTCTTAGTTTTCCCCTTGGTTTACGTCGTCGTTGTGTAACGAACGGCGGTACATTGAGGGTAGCCCTAATAAGGAGGTGCCGATATGAAACGTGTATTGCTTCTCATGCTGGCTCTGTTGTTTCTGGCCGGGACGGCCTTCGGTCAGAGTAGTGACCAGGAGGAGCCGAGAGGAGCGGTCGGTTTTGTGCTTCTCGGGTCTCCGGCGGTGGTCGGTATAGGAGTCGAGCTCTTCCTCGACCAGCTAGGCGTAGCGGGGGTCCTGACGGCGCTACCGATCGGCGGCGGTTCGAGTTTTCTCCTGTTTCTGGAACCGGGCCTCTACGGCCGCTACTACTTCGGCGACCTGTCGAGCACCTTCTTCGTCACTGCCGGGACAAGCTACCTGACGCTGGCCGCAGGCAGTTACGGGGATTCGGGCTTTGTAGACGGGGGCATCTTTCGCGTCAATACCGGAATTGGGTACAACTCCTTCATCGGACGGGACGACACGACCCGCTTCTCCTTCGAGATCGGACCTCGGTTTAACCGACTCGTCACCAACACCGAAGGCGAGGACACCATCAACTGGATGTTCCTGCACTTTATGCTGACCTTCGGTAAGACGTTCTAGGCCGTCCCGGCGCCGCGTCAGAGAAGCTCTTTCTTCTCCACCTTGGTCGGAAGGTCGATTCCGGCCTGCTCGAAGAGCTGCCCCACCGGACAGGCCTTCATGGTCTTCTCAAGAATACGTTCGAGCTTATCCTGCGGCTCGTCGCTGTCTATAGAGACCAGCACCGCGCCCTTGGTAAAGGTCGGGGCGTCGTCCGGCTTTTCGATGTCCAACTCTACCACCAGCTTCCGATAGCTACATTTCGAGTTCTTGGCGACGACCGCCCAGATGGTTGACACGCACCCAGCGAGGGCCATCGCCGCCAACTCTAGAGCGGTGGGCCCGACGTCATCTCCGGCCTTCGCTTCCGGCAGATCGAGAACCAGACCGTGGTGTCTCCCGTTGTCGACAACGGATTGGTAGCAGTTCGTAACATGACGTGAAGTAATTTTCATAAGATTTCTCCTCTAGCTTAAGAATACGCGGGTGCCTTGCCTGGCTTCAAACAAGCCCGGCAGTAATCTATTCGGTTACACGAAGCTTGCCACGGCGGTCGCTCCGTCGATCATCCTTCTATCATCTTTCTCTATACATGGAAGTATTTCCTCAACTCCTCGCCCCGGTATTTGACCCGGCGCTGCAAGTAAAGCAGCAGAACGATAATAGGGAGCAGGCAGCCGAAGGTCAGAATGGACCAGCTAAGTTGGACCCTCCCGGAGACGTACCGACTAACGGCCATCTCGATTACTCCCAAGAGAAGCCCGACGAGGGTCAGCGCGATGGCGTAGTTGGAGAAAAGCGCACGGTTTCGCCGGTGCACCAGAATTCCGACCCCGACTCCGGCAAAGAGGGCAATCGGGAGCGCCAGAGGAACGAACCAGGGACGTCCGGGGACGATGACGTCCAGAACGGCGAGAAATCCGAGGAGAAGCGCCATCTCGACCAGCGCAAGCGCGAGAGGCCGACGGCGCAGGAAGAATCCGGCGGTTATCGAGAGCCACCCCCACGCGATCGCAGTAATCGGATAGACGGACCAGGTTACCGAGAGATCGGCCGCCAGATCCGCGGCGAGGACGACGACGATACCGGCGAAGGCAACCAGTGTTTCCGCCTCCCAGATCCAGAGCCGTGGGCCCCGGCCGGGGCCTCTCGGGGCCTTTCGGGGCCCCGGCAGAGGAGGCTCGGGAGCGGTCTCCTCGACTCGGGCCGGCTCCGGTCTCCGGGCCCCGGAGCCTAGGTCGGTCCCGCAGAGGGGACAGTGGTCGGTGTCCGAGGCGATCTCTATGCGACACACGGGGCAGATCTTCATGGGTTACTCCTCTGCTATCACCGGACTCAGTCCCTGATCCCGCAAGTGGTAGAAAAACGTACGCTCAAAGTCTCGGGACTCGAGGACGTTGCCGACGGAGAGGTGGAGCCTCCCGCGAAACGAGAGGACCGAACAATTGGTCTTCATCTCCGGGCTTGGTCCGAGGAAGAACCGAAAGGACTCCAAATGCTCCTCGAGAGACGTCGGGAGCCGAATCGGCCCGATATTCGAGACGACCCCGGAGTAGAGGCTCGGACCGAGGCGTTTGTGAATAACCGAAAGCAGCAGGTTCTTGGCAAAAAGGGGCATGACCCTGACGAGGGGGTTGAGCTCCCCCCGGACGTTTCGGCCGATCTGCCGGAGAAGCTCTTTCCGGTCCAGCTGGGAACGCATCGTATGGTGGATCCGGGGCAATAGCTCCTCGAAGGAGAACTTGCCGAGACGAGCATCCACCGACGGCGACACGAAGAGCGAAAAGTTGCGCATGGTGTCGGTACCCTGGATAGGCCGCATGTTTACCGGTACCTCGATCCGAACGGTGGGAGTTTGGCGCCCCGGAGACTCCTCCCGGAGCTTAAGGAGCGCCCAGAGGTACGAGGCCACGACATACTCGGTCATGCTTACCCCGGTGCTCTTCGCCTTGTGGCGGAGTGCGTCGACCTCGAGGGTCCCGGTGATGACCCGGTAGTAGCCGGCGACCGGCCGCCTACCCGGGAGGTGGAAGGCGGTGTCGAGGCCCGCCGGAGCCGGCGAGTCTCGAACGAAACTCGCTTTGTGGGCGTCGACCGACTCCTCGGGGGCCGGTGGGGAATCCGGGTCGAGGAAACCGTCCGGTTCTGCTACGCTCTCTCCCCGGCGCCGCAGGTACTCCGTCACGAGGCTCAGGAAGAAGCGCAGCCCCCCGGCGCCGTCGGTCAGGACGTGGGAGAAGTCTACGGCGAGACGATTACCTCGGATCTTGACCGAGAGGAGATGCTGTTCCTCGCGGATCCTTATCGGGGTAATGTTGCCTTCGTCGAGAAGCCGGATCGATGGGACGGCGTCGTGTCGTTGAAGGTAGTACCAGAAGAGCCCCTGTTTAAGCGATACCTGGAAATAGGGACAGCGATTCATCATGGCGGCAAGCGCTTCTTCGAGAGCCTCGAAACGGATAGGTCGCGCGAAGTCGCAGCTGAGGCGAAAGACCTGCGGCGCCTCCTCGGTAGAAGACGAGGGGTAGATCTTTGCGGCGTTATCGAGAGTAAGCCAGTCCGAAGACTCGGTCACGCTTCGAACCTACCACGGCGACCGCGCCAGGGCAACAATCGCATCCCAGGGGTCCTGCCGGAGAACAAAGTAGTAGAAGAAGGTGGCAACCCAGCCGTGAAAAAGCCCGATAATCCAGAGGTTCCGCCACCGGAGGTAGGTGGATGTAGCGACGGTGCCGAGAAGAAAACCAAGGGCGACGAGCCCCGGGCTCGGAAGGTGAGCCAGTGCGAAGAGAACGCCGGTGGCGACCACGGCGATGGGACCCCGTCGACGAGGCTTCCGAACGATCAAGCCGATGTTCCCGGCGATCATGGCAACGACGATGAACTGCTGCACGACTCCCCAGAGAGGGT
>CAZLDK010000188.1:0-6966 GCA_964558285.1 uncultured Spirochaetaceae bacterium
CAAACGCTTCGAGCAGGTCGACAAACGCTTCGAGCAGGTCGACAAACGCTTCGAGCAGGTCGACAAACGCTTCGAGGAGTTTGACCGCCGATTTGCCCGACTCCAGTGGGGGCTAACCTTCGGGTTCACCGTCCTCGCCGTGCTTATCGCCGCGTTCGGCCTTCTTGGGTGAACCTCCCGAACAAGCTAACAACCCACACAAAGATTTTTATGTTTTTTCACCGAAACGTGAATCACCAGGCATTCTAGGCCCGTCTTAGTCCTTGAAGGGGGACTACCGTGGCAAAGAGCGTGTTCTCGCGCCTGGTGGCGGGGGTGGTGCTGGTGTCGTTTCTATCACCCGCGACTATTGTGTTTCCGGCTGTTTCGTCGGCTCAGGATGTGCTACCAGAGCCGAGCCTCTCCCTGGAGGGGCTCGAGCGTCACTTCGATCGTGCCGACCGGGCGACCGATGTGGCCTCCTGGATCGATGAGGCGGAGCAGGGTCTTGCGGCTGTCGCCGATTGGGAGCAGGCGCGGGCCCGGAAGCGTCTATCGCAGCGATTGGCTCAGCATTCGGCGCGCCTCCTCGAGGAGCGGCTCGAAGGGGAGCTTCCGGCTCTGAGTGGGGGCAACGCCATCGACCACCTTGGAGCGCTGGACCGTACCTATCTCTACCAAGCGGAAGGCGATGCCATTGCCGTCGACTCCGTCGGCGACCCCCTGCTTCAAGGTACCGAGGGCGCCGCCGAAGACCACGCCGCATGGAAGGCCTCCATCGACGCCCGCCGTTCGGAGCTCCTGGATGCCTGGACCTTGGACACCCGGGTAGTCTACGAAGAGATCCTGGCTTACGTCGACGGAGAGTACCACACCGCGGTATCCAAAGAGCTTTCGGCGACACTGGACGAGTATGTTGCCCGGGCCCGACGAGAGTTCGATCGCCTTGCCATCCAGAGCGAAAGCCGACTCCTCCGTGGCCGCCTACGGGATACCTACAGCCTTCGTCGCAAGAGCGAAGGTGAGAGCGCCGGTTCCATCGCCAGTAGCCTTGTCACCTCCATCGAGGAAGAGCTCTCCCCTGCGCATCAGATCCTCCGCACGACGACGGTGGCGCTGGTTACCGAGCCCGACATTGCTGCCCTCGACGCCTGGGAAGAGGACTACAAGGAGGCATTCCAGGCCGGCCTCGACGCCTGGAGCCAGGCCGAAGGGCGCCTCTTAGAAGAACGGCTTACCTGGGAGACGCAATCCCAAGAGACCTACATCGAGGCCGAAGCCGCCTGGGACTCCGCCTTCGCCGATTTGAACCAGGCGCGCACCACCTGGCTTAATATGATGCTAGAGACCATCGAAACAGGGCGCGCGGCCTGGGATGCCCTGGAGCGAACCTACGACGAGGAGTTTTCCCGGAGTGTCTCGGACCTCGCGGCCGCTGCCGCCGAGGAGCAGGCTAAGATCCGCCGGGAGGTGGATGCCTACCTCGGTGCGTACAACCAGGCTTTAGGGATTCTGGCCCTGGCGGAGAAGAACGCGGCGTACCTTGGGCGGGAACCGGAGACAGTTTTCCTCGAAGGAGAGAAGGCCTATTGGGACGAGCTGGCATCGACCTACCGGGCCACAGCGGAATCGGTGGCCGAAACGATAGCCGGCCTTGGCGCCGGCTATGTTGATGATTTTGCCGGCGGTACGATCGACGCCCGGGACCGTGAACTGGGACGTCTTGACCGTCAGATAGAGCTTCTGACCCACCAGCGCGATATCGCCCAAGCGGTAGTGGACTATGCCCGGGATCGGAGCTCCGGCCGGGCAACCGAAGCGGCGACCCGGGAGCGGCTATCCGGGGCTCAATCGGCATATGCCGAGGCTGAGGCTGCCTATTTATCGCAGATCGGCGCCCTGGAGGAGATCACCGAAGAGCTCGCGGACTATCGGATCCGCCTCGAGGAAGCTCAGGCCGGACTGTCGGATGTTACCACCGAATACCGGGCCTCGAAAGAAACCTACGATAGCCTCTGGCTCAGCTGGATCGCTCAAGACACCTCCACGCTTCAACGGGCCGTCGAGCGCCTAGACGACGAGATAGACGCCTTCTACCGGACCGACCGCCCGGCTCTTTACGCCGACTATTTCGAAGCCTCCGAGGCTTCGCTTCGGAACGACATCCTAGACCAGGCAGCCGAGATCGTCGACCTGCTTCCGGACCTCGCCGAGACGGCCGAATGGCGGAATCGAATCCTGGATGTCACGGTGCCTTTGGGGGAGGAGCCCGGGGAGGAGCCCAAGACCCCGGAGGAGCTCGCTACGGAATACGTTGCCGCCGGGATTTCTTCCGGCGACGAGCATCTCGTGGCCCTGTTGGAGGCCTACCGTTTAGCTACCGGCCCCGGCGAGGTCCTCGATCTGCCCGCCGCTTGGGACGCAGTTGTTGCGGCGCACAAAGCCCTCACCACCGCAGTCAGCTTCGAATACGATCGATTAGCCGAAACCTTCGCCTTCCTCGGGCGGGAGGAGATGACGGAGGAAGACTACCTGTCAGCCCTCGACGGGCCCTTCGGCGACGTCTACCGCGACTACGCCGAGTTCGCGCCAAGTCGGGCGGCAGCTAACCGCGCCGAAGCCGCCGCAGAGTTGGCCGCGCTTCTGGGAAGATCCGAAGACGGCGGGGCCGTTGCCTTCGACGCGCTGGACTCAATCACGACCGCCGACGAGGCGCTGGCGCTCTTCGAGGCGCTTGCCGCCACTGGAGAGGTGCCGGGCTATCTTGCCGGCGTGATCCGGGAGCTCGTGGCTGCTCATATCGCGCCCTTGGGGCTGGTAGCCGTCGAGGAGCGACCCGGACTCAGGACTGAGCTAGAGGTGACCACCAGATCCTTAGAGCTCGCGGACGACTACGGCGCCTCCCTGCCTGCTGCGTTAGGGCTTGAGACGGCCACCGACATCCTCACCCGGCACTACGTTCGGCTTTCGGCGGAGCGGTCGGCTCTCCATGATTTCGCGATTACCGTCGAACGCGCGGGAGAGCTGTCCAAAGACCCGGAGCATGCTACCGATGAGGTGACCGCCTTTCGCGGACTCCTCGCCGGTGGCCTGGAGGCCATGGGCTCCGACGCCTGGGACGAAGGAACGGGCGAGGTTGCCGCCGAGGCGTCCCGGGCCGCCTTGAGGGCCCGGATCCGGCGGCACCACCAGGCGATCGCCGAGGTGGAACAGCTGCGAGAAGCGCTTACAGTGGGCTCCACCGGTCGCCGGGCCTACTTCGAGTCCACGGTGCAGCCCGCCAAGGAGCAGCTTGGGGAAGCCACAGCCGCTCTCACCGAGGCGCGTCATGCCTATCAACTGCTCCTAGACGGCTTCGAATCGATTTCTGCCGGCTATGCCGATAGCCGAGGCGTTCTCGAGGGCCTCCATCGCGATTATGTTTCTGCTCGCCGGGAGCTGCAGCTCTCCGAGGAAATCTCTGACTTTGCGGCCCAGGGCTATGAGTTGGAGTCTCGGAGCCCCGGGGACGTGTTGGCCTATCGCCAGGCGGAGCTTAATCGGGTTTCGCGCGTCAGAGACATCGTTGCTTCTCTAAGGGTCGATCCCAAAATCGTCGGCCCGACCGACGAGGTTTATCAAGGTCACGCCGCACGCCAGGCTTCTTTGCGGGAGGCAAAGAGCTACCTGCTCTACGCCTCCGAGCAGTTCGAGAAGCAGATCGGCGCCGCCGCAGCAGAGCTCAATCGAATCCGATCCGAGATGGCCGGATCCGCCAACGACCTCTTTCGTCTCCCTGCTGGACTCTACTTCGAGCCCGACTTCGCGGCTCTGGAAGCCGACGGCGTCGGTATCGACGGGCTTACTCGGTTCGAAGACACGGATCCCGAGGCGTTCATGGCGGACGTAGAATCATACCTCGTCTTCGACGCAGACGATTCAGAGGACGTGCACCGAGCCGCGCAGCAGTACTCTACAGACATTGCCCGGTGGATTGTAGGTGTTGCGGCAAACGGAGGCTCCGGGCTCTTGCGTGACTTTGGACTTGCCGTCCACCGGGAGCGCCCCCGTTACGTTGCCCACGCACCCGATGCCCCGGTAATCCCCATCGAGATAGAAGCCAATCAGATCTACAACGCGATTCTCGACCATAGCAAAATCGGAAGCATCAATACTCAGTCGGTTCGTAACCTGATCAACGTCCGGGCGGACGAAGCCCGTGGCCGCATCGGGGCACACCAGGAGAGACAGGTGCTCTACACCTTCTTTAAGGCGATGTTCCTCTCCGGCCGTTTGACCCTCGACACCAGCTACATCAGCTACGACACGAGCGCGATAGCCCGGGAAGAGGCGCGTTTCCGAGCGCGGAAGGCCTACGAGTTTCACAACGGCAGGGGTAAGCGCATGTGGCGGGGGCGCCTCCGACGACGGATTAGACATCTCTATGAGGACTTGCCCAACTACGGCGGAATCGGGCCCCGGGCCGGCATCATTGGAGGCATGGCATCCTTCGAGTCCGCGCTCAGGGGCTATCATGAGGCTCGAGAGGTATTCGACCGGTTCTCCGGTGCCCCGGGAGGGCTTGTGGACGCCGCGGGTCTCGAGGCCGGGATCGTCGCTCTGGTCGACGCTCGGGGTCCAACGGCCCCGGGAACGAGCAGCGCGTCGGCGGCCGACTTTCAGGCCGCCCGGGCCCAGGCCCTGGACTACATCGTCGGCGCCATGGACACGCTGAGCGCATCCGAGAAGGCGAGCACCTTCCACGCCGTCCAAGGGCTCTTGAGCGAAATCGACGGCGACCTTGCGGCGACGCAGGACGCCATGAACCGACGCCTGGCCGTCCTGGCGGGCGCTCGGGGAGCCGACCAAGCCGCCTACGACTATCTGGCTTCTGCGTCCGACCTCGACACGGAGGCCCTGCGTACGGTGGCGGAAGCGCTCTTCGCTATCCCCGCTTTCAGCCCAGATACCCTCTTAGAATCCCGGGTAGCGGCTGCCAAGGACGTGGCGGTCTTTTCCCCCGCAGGTGCCGCCGAGCGCATGGGCTACATTACCGAGGCTCTACAGGAGCTTGGGACCTACAGCGTCGGTCTCGGCGCAGACGACGAAGTCCAGCGCTTATCGGCCGACCGGGCCGAGCTTACCGCCCGTCGTAGTAACTGGGAAGCTACCGTCGCCGACCTGCACCGCACCGGCCTCGGAGAGTTCCGGGGCGCCTTCGCCCGTCTTTCCCAGGAACGCAAGCGTTGGCGCGACGGGTTCCGCGCCGATTATCTCCTGCGGAGCACCATGTGGAATCAGAAGTACGAGCTCTTTCATGCAGAGCGCCGGAGCTGGACCGAAGACGCTACCTCGGTCACCGTTTCCGGGACGAGCTCTCGTCTGGCTCGGCAGCTGGGCCTCTCCGCGGAAGGCCTTATTGCCGGTATCGAGGACATCGATGTCCCCGCCCTTGACTTCGAGAGCCGCTCCGTCGACCGGGTGATCGCTCGGAGTCTCGATGATCGGTTACTGACCAGCCTCATGGACTACGCCGATACGCTCTCGAGTCGGGCCGGTGGCCGCCGTTCCGCCGTAGCCGCCGGCTTGCCCACCGTCCGCTCACCATCCGACGCCGGCCGCCTGGCGCTGTCGGTGAGCGCCGACGTTGCCGACGAGATCCACGCGAAGGTCGCCACGGTGGCGGCGTTGCAGCTCCGAGACAGCCTCGGTGAGATGACCGTCCGCATCGAAGAGCAGATCGACGATGCCAACCAGTCGGTGGAGCGAAACTTCTCGACTACCTTTCGCAGCGCCGGCTACACCCGTAGCGGCCCGACCTATCGACGCAGAGCCATCATCGACGAGAGCCTCCTTGGCGGTATCGAACGCGAAACCCACCGCATCGGGGCCTACCGCTACTTTGACGCGCCGGATCTCTTCTTGACCACCGATATCACCGCTGCGGGCCTCACAGGTCTCTCGGGTAGCCTCGTCGAGGCCCGGATCGAAGAGGCCCAACGGGAGATGCAGACTTATCTGGCGCTGATCTTCGGCACTTCGGAAGAGGATCGGGGCGGGATAGGAGGCACCACCCTTGAGGAGCTCACCGCTCACTTGGATGAGAGCTTGGTGACCAAGCTGACCGCCGAGACTGCGCGCTTCTTTCGAAGTGCCCAGTACGACAGGTACAAGGATACCGAAGGGCTCTTCAACCTGCACCTGGGCTACGCGCCGGTGATGAAGGAATCAGACCCCGAGAAGGTGAGAACCGCCGGCTACGGCGAGGCGGGGCGGATTATGGAGGCGTTCTATCGGAACGAGGCGCGCCTCGGTCGGGGGCTCGCGACGATGCAGACCCCCTGGTACGACCTGAAGCTCTACGACGACGACAAGGACAACGACGGCGATTCCGACGGCCTGATCGGTGCACCGACTACCCGGGGGGTGGCAAACATCGCGGCGAGCGTTGCGGCCCTGGCAACCGGCAACGTCTGGGCCGCGGCGATGATAAACCTGGCCGACGACGCCGCCTTTGGGGTCGCCGACGCGGTGAGCGGGCGTACGAGCTGGCAAGAGGCCGGTGCCTCGTTCGGTAGGCAGGCGGCGGTCGGGTTTGCGACCACCGCTACCGGAGGAGTCTTCTCCGGTTTCGAGAACGCGTCGGGATTCTGGGCCGAGGGCCTTGCGGGTGCGCAGGTCGGCAGCCGGGCTACGGGCGATTCGGTCCTCGGCTCGATGGTCCTCGCCGGAGGTGAAGCCTTCGTAAACAACAACATCTCGGGCGCCGCAGGGGCCCTCGAATGGGACGGTACCGGTATTTTGGGCCTCGGCTACAACGGCACGAGGTGGGCCGACAACGTAGTGGGGCGGGACGCCCTGGTGGGGTACGCCTCCGGGGCTACCCAGGCCGGCACGACCACCTACTTGGAGAACCGCTGGAGTTTAGAGACCCATGGCTTCGCGGTGAGCGAGCGTACCCGGCGGCTCGATCCCAGTGCCACGAGCCAGTTTGCCGGGAAAGTGGCC
>CAZLDK010000189.1:0-6943 GCA_964558285.1 uncultured Spirochaetaceae bacterium
TTTCGCGCCGCCCCCTCGTTTCAAGTCCTCTCTCTTCGAAAAAAGCAGAGGGGCCGACCGCCTTACGGCAGCCGACCCCTCTGTTGCCCGAGAGAGGTCGCCGCGAAGCGGCATCCTCTGGACGAGCTGATTTTGCCTGTCAAAATGGAATTGCCCGAGAGAGGACTTGAACCTCCACGTCCTTACGGACACTAGACCCTGAACCTAGCGCGTCTACCAATTCCGCCACTCGGGCACGTGGTGAGCCAAAGACTATTGCCCAGGCGGGTGGTTGTCAAGCGGGAACTCCACCACCTCCCCATCTTCCCGCCCCAGAAGCACCACGGGGTCGATCATGGTGAAGAGGCCGTTTTCCGCCACGCCGGGGATGGCGTTGATGGCTATCTCCAGGTGGCCGGCGTCGATGGGGGGATCGAAGGCGACGTCGGCGATGTAGTTTCCGTTGTCGGTTACCACGAGGCCGTTCTTCTTCTCCGCCATCCGGAGCTCCGGCCGGCCGCCGAGGCTGCTCAAGGCATGGAAAACCGACAGATAGCTTACCGGCGATATCTCTACAGGGACCGGGAACCGCTCGCAGAGGTTCTGCGAGAGCTTCGACGGATCCACGACCAGGACGACCCGGTCGGCGTTGTAGGCCAGGATCTTTTCCCGCAAGAGGGCGCCGCCGCCCCCCTTAATGACGCGCCGGTCGGAGTCCACCTCGTCGGCGCCGTCTATCACCAGGTCCAAACGGCCGTCGAGCTGAGGGTCGTCGAGGTCCCGCACCGGAAGCCCGAGTGCCCGGGCCTCCAAGAGGCTCTGAGTGCTCGCGGCGACGAAGAGAAAATCCCGGCCGCCGGGCCCCCGGCCGCCGGGCCCCCGACTGCCGGGCCCCCGACTGCCGGGAGCATCTGCCGGCTGCATCTGGTAGACTTCCGCCAAGCGCCGGATCGCCCAGACCGCCGTCGAGCCGGAACCGAGACCGATGTGTCGCGCGTCCTCTAAGTAACGGTCGACGGCGGCGAAGCCCACCGCTCGCTTTATGTCATCCTTGTTCATTCATCAACTCCTCGACCGCGTCCAATTCCGGCATGCCGCTCTGGGCCCCGACTGCGGTGGTCGAGAGCGCCCCGACGGCGCAGGCAAAACGGGCCGCCTCAACCAGGCCATCCCCCCGGCGCAGCGCGAATGCCAGGCCGGCGTTAAAGCTGTCCCCCGCGGCGGTGGTGTCCTTTACCTTAACCGAAAAACCCGGGACGTGGGTGAACTCGCCGTCCTTCAATACGTGCGCCCCCTCGGCGCCGACTTTGAGAACGACGCTCCCGGCGCCCCGGGCAACCAGGGCCTCGGCCGCCTTCCGGGCGCTGTCGCCGTCGGTCACCTCGACACCGGTCAGGAGCTCCGCCTCCCCTTGGTTCGGGGTGATGATGTCCACCAGGCCGAGGAGGGCATCCGAGAGCTCCTGGGCCGGAGCCGGGTCGAGGATGCCTGTCGCTCCTTTCTCCCGGGCGATCGACAAACCGTGCTCGACGGTCTCTAGGGGGAGCTCGAGCTGAAAGAGGAAGAAGCCGGCCCCACGGTCGCCGGCATCGGCCCGGTTGGCGCTGCCGGCCTGGTTGCCGCCCCCCGCAAAACGCTCCTTTACCGAATCGAGATAGTCCGGATCCACGGCACTGTTCGCTCCGGGGGTGTAGATGATGATGTTCTCCCCGGCGTCGTTTACCTGGATGGCGGCCACGCCGTTGGAGCCGTCCTGGGTGGAAACAGCACTGTGGTCCACGCCCTCGGAATCGAAGATCTCCCGGTAGCGCTTGCCGAAGACGTCGTCGCCGACCTTCCCTACCATCATGACCCCTGCGCCGAGGCGCGCGAGGGCCACCGCCTGGTTGGCACCTTTGCCGCCGGGAAAGATGCCGAACTCTTTCCCGGTTCTGGTCTCTCCGGGTTCCGGAAAGCGGTCGATCTGACTCACCAAGTCCATGTTAATGCTGCCGATGACTACGAAGTCGTTACTCATTTGTGGCTCCTCCTTTCAAGGTAGCATTCACGGTTTTCCGTGCCCTTAGACCGACTAGCCTATGGGTCCGTCGCCTGTACGGTACTACCCTGAGAAGAGACGGAGAATAGCTATGAACAAGACCGGTTTGCTACACGACGATCTTTCGATGGTAATCGCGATGCTCGGACACAAGGATACCCTGGTTATCGGCGACGCCGGGCTTCCCATCCCGGAGTCCACCTTCCGGATCGACCTCGCGGTCCGTTGCGGGATCCCCCCCTTTCTCGACGTCCTCGAGGCGGTGCTCCAACAGCTCGCGGTGGAGAGCGCCATGGTAACCAAAGAGACCGCCAAGGAGAGCCCGGAGATGGAGAGCCGTCTGAAAGAGAAGCTCGGGAACATCCCCACCTCGACGATCAAACACGAGGAGCTCAAGGAGATGGCCAAGTCCGCGAAGGCGGTCGTCCGCACCGGGGAGTGCACCCCCTTCTCCAACGTCGTCCTGGTTGCCGGCGTAACGTTCTAGCTGCTTGTAACGAGAGAGGGACTATGTCCAACACCGTTCTGACCGGAAAGATGCTTCGCCGCTTCGGGCTCCTCATCGCCTTCGCCCTTCTGGTGGCCGTCCTTTCGTTTATCTCCGACCAGTTCCTGACCATGGGGAACATCGTCAACCTGCTGGTGCAGGCGAGCGTTATCTCCACCATCGCCGTGGGAATGACAATGGTCATCCTAACCGCCGGCATCGACCTGTCGGTCGGGTCGGTCCTGGCGCTTTCTGCGGTGGTAACGGCGGATTTGTTGCAGATGAACCTGCCGGTGGCCCTGGCGGTCTTCGGCGGTATCGGCGTCGGCGCCGCGGCGGGTTTGGTTAGCGGCCTCCTTGTTACCATGGTTAACATCCCGCCCTTTATTGCAACCCTGGGAATGATGACCCTCGGGCGGGGCCTGGCGCTCACCTATACCGGGGGCCGCCCGATTACGAGCCTTCCGGACGCGTTCCGCTTCGTGGGAACCGGCGATATTCTCGGCCTTCCGACCCCCATTTGGGTGATGGCTGCTGCGTACGCGGTCGGGATTTTTCTGTTGAGCCGGTCCAAGTTGGGGCAGTACATCTACGCCATCGGCAACAACGCCACCGCGGCGAAGGTCTCGGGTCTTCCGGTAAAGACGATCAAGACGATCGTCTACGTAATCTCCGGGGCCCTCGCGGCGATCGCCGGGATGATCCTGGTGGCCCGCCTGGACTCGGCGCAACCGACGATGGGCATCCGCTACGAGCTGGACACCATCGCCGCCGTCGTCGTCGGGGGGACGATTCTCTCCGGTGGCTTCGGCACTCTCTGGGGCACTATTCTCGGCGCCCTGATTATGGCGGTTATCGCAAACGCGATTAACATCCTGGGCATCTCGCCCTTCTACGCGCAGGCCGTCCAGGGTGCCGTCATTATCGGTGCGCTTTTGATTCACCAATTCGCAGGCCGGGTTGGGGAGCGCGCATGACCAGCATCACACAAAGGAGGAAGGTATGAGAAAGTTAACTACTCTCACCCTCACATTGCTCTTACTCGCCGGAGGCTTTGCCATGGCCGGCGGAGGGGCGGAAGAAGAAGCGCCGGAAGGGCCGGTCTTCGGCCTCGCGGTCTCGACGTTGAACAACCCGTTCTTTGTCACGCTCCGGGACGGAGCCCAAGAACAGGCGGAACAGATGGGCGTGAACCTGGTGGTTCTCGACTCCCAGAACGATTCCGCGACGGAGGCAAGCAACATCGAAGACTTGATCCAGCGGGGCGTCGACGCCTTGTTGATAAACCCGACCGACGCCGACGCCATCGTCCCGAGCGTTCAGCGGGCTAACCAGGCGGGCATTCCCGTCTTTACCATCGACCGCTCCGCAGGCGGTGGCGAGGTGGTCTCCCACATCGCCTCGGACAACGTCGCCGGTGGTCGCATGGCCGCCGAGTACATCGTCGAACAGCTCGACGGAAGCGGCAGGGTCGTGGAGCTCGAAGGTATTCCCGGCACCTCGGCAGCCCGAGAACGGGGCCAGGGGTTCAACGAGGTGATGGACCAGCAGGGTGACATAGAGATTATCGCCCGGCAGACGGCCAACTTCGACCGCACGGAAGGCCTGAACGTGTTCCAGAACATCCTCCAGGCCAACGACAACATTGACGCCACCTTCGCCCACAATGACGAGATGGTGCTCGGAGCCATCCAGGCGGCGGACCAGGCGAACCGTCTCGAAGAGATTCTCTTCGTCGGTTTTGACGCCATCGACGATGCGGTAGCAGCGGTCGACGAAGGCACCCTCGCGGCGACTGTCGCCCAGCAGCCCGCGGAGATCGGGAGCTTGGGCGTCGAGACGGCGTACAACTTCGTCGTCGAAGACGAGTCCGTCGACGAGTTTATTCCGGTACCGCTTCAGCTGGTTACCCAGGATAACGTCGGGGACTTTCAGTAGGTAAAGCCCTCCTTAGGGAAGATCTGCCGGAGTGCTCAAAACGTGCGGCGCTCCGGCGCTCCGGCCGCCGGGCTCTCCACCCCGGCGCCGGAGCCTTTATTGAAACGCTCTTGTTGGAACGAGAGAGGAGTCACCGTGGCCGACGACATTCTGCGAATGGAGAACATCAACAAGCGCTTTCCCGGGGTCAAAGCCCTCGACGACGTTACCTTTCGCGTTGAGGAGGGGACCATCCACGCACTGGTGGGGGAGAACGGCGCGGGAAAGTCTACCCTGATGAAACTCCTCGCGGGAACCCAACCGAAGGACTCAGGCACCATCGAGATAGCCGGAGAGACCGTCGAGCTGGAGGATCCTGCACACGCCCAGCGGCTGGGGGTGGGCATGATCTACCAGGAGCTCACCGTCATCCCCTACCTGACGGTGGGGCAGAACATCTACCTCGGCCGGGAGCCCCGGCGCCCGGGCCTCCCGCTTGTAAATTGGAACCGGCTCTACGACAACACCGCAGAGATGCTCGAACGGATCGAGCTCCCGGTGCAGCCCCGGGATACCGTCGCCGACATTTCGGTTGCCCAACAACAGATGATAGAGGTCGCGAAGGCGCTCTCCCTCGAGGCCCGGATCATCATCATGGACGAGCCCACCTCCTCTCTGACCGACCGGGAGACGACCACCTTGTTTCGGTTGATGCGGAACCTCCGGGACGAGGGAATCACCATCATCTTTATCTCCCATCGGTTGGAGGAGGTCTTCGAGATCGCCGACCGGGTCACCGTCCTCCGGGACGGGCAAACCATCGACACCAAGGCGATCTCGGAAGTAGAGCGGCAGGACGTCGTCAACATGAGGGTCGGCCGGGAGCTCGAAGAGATGTTCCCGAAGCAGAGCAGTCCCACGGAGGAGGTCATCCTCGAGGTCCAAGGACTGACGGGGCACAACGGCGAGTGGTTCCGGAACATCAGTTTTACGCTCCGAGCCGGCGAGATTCTCGGAATATCGGGCCTCGTCGGTGCCGGCCGCTCGGAGATGGCCCGGGGTCTTCTGGGCCTCGATCCGATGGATTCCGGGACCGTCAAGGTCCGGGGAGAGGCGGTACGGGTTCGCGGCATTCGGGACCTGATGAAACGGGGCTTCGCCTACGTGCCGGAGGACCGGAAGCTCCAGGGGCTCTTCCTGGGCATGGCCGTCCGGGAAAACATCACCATCAGCGTTATCCGGCGGCTGTTCAAAAGTATCTTCATCAGTCTCCGGCGCCTCGTGGACATGGCCGAGGAGTACGTCGAGCGCCTGGACATCGAGACCCCGGGGGTCGAGCAGACGGTTCGGAACCTCTCGGGAGGAAACCAGCAGAAGGTCATTATCGCTCGGGGCCTTACTTTGGAGCCCCGGGTCTTCATCATGGACGAGCCCACCCGGGGCATCGACGTCGGGGCGAAGGCGGAGATTCACGGCCTGATGGACCGCCTGGCCGGCGACGGGGTGGGGATGATCATGATCTCCTCCGAGCTCCCGGAGATTCTCGGGGTGAGCGACCGCATCCTGGTCATGCGGGAAGGCGATATTGTTGGAGAGTTCTCCCGGGAGGAGGCGACGCAGGACAAGATTATGAGCCGCGCCGCCGGCGGTGAAGCAACCGGGGGTGAGTCGTGAGTCTCAAGAAAATCTTGCGGGAATACACCGTCCTCATCATCCTCGTGGGTCTCTCGGCGGGAATCGCCCTCTCAAGCGACCGCTTCCTCCAGGTGGGCAATCTCTTCAACATCGTACAACAGTCATCGATTCTCGGGATCGCCGCGATCGGGGTAACCTTGACGATTCTTTCCGCGGGTATCGACCTCTCGGTGGGATCGGTCCTCGGGTTCTGCGGGGCGGTGTCCGCGGGGCTTATCGTCCGGAGCGGTCTCCCGGTGCCCTTGGCGATTCTGGCGGCCCTGGCCTTGGGCTTTGCTATGGGGGCCTTTAACGGTCTGTTGATAGTCAAAGGGCGGCTGCAGCCCTTCGTCGTTACCTTGGCGATGCTCGCGATGGCCCGGGGCTTCACGCTTCTCTACACCGACGGGCGACCGATCAGCGGGATGCCCGAGAGCTACACCTTTATCGGAAGCGGCTCCCTCGGCCCGATTCCGATGGCCGCGGTGGTCTTTCTTATCGTGTTTCTCTTGAGCTATCTGTTCTTGCGGTACACCCGGACCGGGCTCCACATCTACGCCATCGGCGGAAACGAGGAGACCGCCCGGCTCGCGGGCATAAAGGTGCAGCGGACCAAGGTCCTGGTTTACGCTTTGAGCGGCCTGACCGCAGCAATAGCCGGCGTCGTCTTGACCGCCCGCCTCTGGTCCGCCCAGCCCCAGGCAGGGTCGGGCCTCGAGCTCAACGCCATCGCCGCCACCGTCCTCGGGGGCACCTCGCTGATGGGGGGCTACGGCGGCACCGCAGGGACCGTCGCGGGAGCGCTCATCATGGGTGTTCTTTCCAACGGGCTCAACCTTATCGGCGTG
>CAZLDK010000190.1:0-6934 GCA_964558285.1 uncultured Spirochaetaceae bacterium
GTATCCCCGAATTCTTGAGTTTGCAACCTTTCGTGAGATTGCCGACGAGGTAGGCGCCTACCTGATGTCGGATATGGCGCACATTGCGGGGCTCGTCGCGGCCGGACTCCACCCGAGCCCGGTGCCGGTCTCCCACTTTACCACGACGACGACCCACAAGACGCTCCGGGGCCCCCGGGGTGGATTGATTCTTATCGGCAAGGACACGGAGAACACCCTCGGGGTCATCGCTCCCAAGTCCGGCAGGACAAAGATGTATTCCGAGCTTATCGATTCTTCGGTCATGCCCGGGATCCAAGGCGGGCCCTTGATGCACATTATCGCCGCAAAGGCCGTCGCCTTTAAGCTTGCCCTCACCCAGGAGTTCAAGGACTACCAGGCCCAGATTCTCGCCAATGCCAAGGCTCTCGCTGCTACCCTCGCCGAGGGGGGCGCCCGCCTGATTACCGGTGGAACGGACAACCACCTGATGCTCGTGGACGTGACTCCCTTCGACCTGACCGGCAAGGAAGCCGAGGAGCTTCTCGACAAAGCAAACATAACGGCAAACAAGAACGCCATCCCCTTCGATACAAAGAGCCCGCTGGTAACTTCCGGGGTTCGGATCGGTACCCCCGCCTTGACAACGCGAGGTATGAAAGAGGAAGAAATGAAGCGCGTAGGAAGTTATATTCTAGAGGTTCTATCTTCCCGCGGAGATGCCGATACTCTGGAGAGAGTACAAAGCTCGGTTCGGGCGTTCGCGAGGGATTTTCCCCTTTCACCCGGAGCCTAGAGCTTTCATTGACAAAGATTTTGAGCGCTCCCTATACTTTGGGTAGATAGCTCGTCGAGAAGAGGAATGGCCAACCCCATACAGCTAGCAATGGTTAACTTCAACAAGGGTGCTTACATCGTTGTTGAAGGAAAACCAAACGCCGACAACTTCTTCATTATCCGCTCCGGCAAGGTTGCAATAAGCAAGGAAGTGGAGGTAGTGGAGGAGCAGGGGGGCAACGTCCTCGGCCCCGGCGACTTTTTCGGGGTTGTGTCGACTATGTCCTCCCACAGCCACATAGAGACCGCACAGGCCTTGACCGAGGTAACCCTTATTTCGGTCAGTCGCGACAACTATCCCTACTTGATCGAGAAGAACACCCCCGTCGCGATCAAGATTATCGAGGCATTCTCCCGGCGGATGCGCTACCTCGACGAAGCGCTCGCCCGGTTGACCTTTAAGCACACCGCCGAGGCGGACGTCAATCATCTCTTTTACATAGGTGAGTACTACGCCCGGCAAAGCCAGTACAACCAGGCCTACTACGCCTACTATCAGTACGTGAAGTATTGTCCCAACGGCCAGAACATTCAGATGGCCCGGGAACGGTTGATGAAGATAAAGCCCTACGCCAAGGCGGTGTACCTTGACGGAGACGAGAAGGTCTTTACCCGGACCTATCCCAAGGAGACCATGATCTTCGCCGAGACCATGCCGGGTCAGGAGCTCTACATAATCCAGAAGGGCTCCATCAAGATTACCAAGATAGTAAACGACAACGAGGTCCTCTTGGCGGTTCTCAAACAGGGTGACATCTTCGGCGAAATGTCGCTTATCGAGAACAAGCCCCGGTCGGCTTCCGCCATTGCCTTTGAGGACTCGGTTCTCCTCGCGGTAAACAAGGAGAACTTCTCCCGGATGGTATCGACCCAACCGCAGATAATAGCCCGACTTACTCAGCTCCTTGCGGAGCGTATCTGGTTTATCTACAAGCAGTTGGCGAACACTCTCTTGAGCGATAACGTCGGACGCCTCTACGATGCCCTTCTGATTCAGCTGGAGAAGGCGCGGGTTCCGATTCGCCCCGGCGAGGCCTACACCTTCGATTTCGGAACGAAGGAGCTGATCAACATGGTGGGCCTTCCGATGAACGAGGGGACCCAGGCGCTCAAGGAGCTTTTGCGGAACAGCAAGCTGAAGGCGATGGAAAATCGAATTCACGTAGCCGACATCGAAGAGATTCAGAAGCAGGCGAGCTACTATCGCAAGATGCAAAAAATCGAGAAAGCCCGGAAGGAGCAGCGCCGAATAAGCTAACGGATCGGTTGGCGCATCAATTGATCGATGGCTTGTACCCCGTCTCGGCGACTACCCAGTAGATACCACCCTTGTCCCTCAGCGCCTTGTTCCACCCTTCTTCCGGTTTCGGGTGGAAGACGATCTCCGCCTTCGCTGTGTGGGTCGTCCAGGCGTTCTCCTCGAGCTCGTCCTCGAGCTGCCCCGGGGCCCAGCCGGCGTACCCGGCGAAGAGGTGGATCTTGGGGCGGAGAGACTCCGGGAGCGCAGTCCATTCCACCTTGAGATAGTCCTCCAGCGTCTGGAACACCGGCTCGAAGACCACGTTCTCAACGGGGGCCAAGGAGTGCTCGCTTCGGAGTTTGTCCGGGAGTCCCGAGTGGAGGACGAAGAGAAACTGTTGCTGTACGGGGCCGCCGACGTAAATGGGGATGTCCTTCGCCGGTGAGTCGTCGAAACCCTCGACGACGTCCCCGAGGTTTGCTTCTGCCCGGCGGTTCACCACCAAGCCGAAGGCCCCTTCTTCGTTGTGAGAGATCATCAGGACCACAGTTTGGAAGAAATTCGGATCCGTCAAATCCGTTTCGGATATGAGGAACTGACCTTCGAGGTAGTGTAAACCTTCCGATTCGCTCATTCGAAGTGCCTCCTACTTCTTACCTGCAGCCTCTACGATTTTGAGGGCATCTTCAAGGGAAAGGTCCGCGGCCTGCTCCTTTTGCTCTTTCGGAATGCCGACGTTCTTGGTGCCGAACTTGATGTAGGGGCCGTACTTCCCGTCGTACACCGCGAGCTTCTTCTTGCTATTCGGAACGGTCCCGAGGTCTTTGAGCATCTTCGAGCGGCCACCGCGTCCCTTTTTCTCCTCCGCAAGCAGCTCCAGGGCCCGGGGGAGGTCGATGGTGTAGACGTCGTCGTCCTTCTTCAGGGAGCGGAAATCGCCGTCGTGGACCACGAAGGGGCCGAAGCGCCCGACGTTGGCTACAACATCGTTCCCCGTCTCCGGGTGTACACCGAGGGTCCGGGGGAGGCTCAAGAGCTTCAGCGCCGTCGGAAGATCGACCTCGCTCGCCTTCGTCCCCTTCGGCACCCCGGCGCGCTTCGGTTTCGGCTTCTCCTCGGTCACTTCGCCGAGCTGGACGTAGGGGCCGTAGCGTCCTACGAGGCAGTAGATGCTTTCCCCGGTCTCCGGATCGGTTCCGATCGGTTTCGGGCCGTTCTTCTGTATTTCGATGAGCTCGGAAATCTGGGTGTCGTCGAGATCCGCCGGAGCCACCTCTTCCGGTATCGACGCGTGGACCTCACCATTGGCCGGCTCTTGATGCACCAGATAGGGGCCGTAGCGGCCGATCTTTATCTCCGTGTGGTCTAAGGAGAGGGGCATGCTTATCGTCCGGGATTCTTCCGGGTCTATCTCCGTCTCTCGGCTGTCGACCTTCTCTTTGAGTCCCTCCGGTCCGAGGTAGAAACTCTTCAGGTAGTCCAAGTAGTCCCGCTCGCCGGTAGCGATTTCGTCGAGGGCGCTCTCCATGTCGGAGGTAAAGCCGTACTCGATGAGCTGGTGGAAGTGGTTCTCCAGCAGCTGAATAACGGCCCAGCCGGTAAAGGTCGGCACCAGCGACGCTCCTTGACGTCGTACGTAGCCTCGCTCGTAGAGGGTGCTTATGATGCTCGCGTAGGTAGACGGGCGTCCGATGCCCTCCTTTTCCAGGTTCTGGACGAGGGATGCCTCGGTATACCGGGGAGGCGCCTTGGTTTCGTGACCGACCGGCTCTAGACCTCGAAGAAATACCTCTTGGCCCTCCTTCAACTCCGGCAGAAGAACCTCCCGGTCGTCGAGGACCGCCTCGGGGTCGTCCTTTCCCTCGACGTAGACCCTCAAGAAGCCGGGGAAGAGTATCCGGGTGCCGTTGGCGACGAACTCGGCGTCTTCGCAGGAGAGACGGACCGCTACTGAGAGCTTCTTGGCCTCGGCCATCTGCGTAGCCACGGTTCGCTTCCAGATAAGCTCGTAGAGGGCCCGCTCTCGCCCCTGGAGCCCCGTGTCCTTCGGGTGGAGAAACTTGTCGCCGGCGGGGCGAATGGCCTCGTGTGCCTCCTGGGCGTCCTTGGCCTTAGAGCTGTACTGACGCGGTCTTTCCGAGAGATAAGCCTCCCCGTAGAGCTCTTCGACGGTCCTCCGGGCGCCGGCTATCGCCTGTCCGGAGAGGTGAGGGGAGTCGGTTCTCATGTAGGTGATAAGCCCAAGCTCGTAGAGTCGCTGCGCCGTTCTCATCGTCTCCCGGGCAGAAAGGCCCAGCTTCCGGTTGCCCTCCTGTTGGAGCGTCGAAGTTATGAACGACGGTGCCGGCCGGGAGACGCTCTCCTTTTCGGTAACCGAGATAACCTTCCAGGGCTTCTCGTGCAGGCGCTCCCCGAGAGACCGAGCGTCTTCTTCGCTTAAGAGAACCACCGAACGGTTCTGCTGGAGGGCGCCGGTCTTGGAATCGAAATCCCGGCTTTCGACGACTCGCTCCCCGGCGACGGTGACCAGTCGCGCTTCGAAGGTCTGCTCGGTGGTCTGGTTCTCCGCCAGCTGCGCCTTTAGATCCCAGTAGACCGACTTCTTGAAGAGCATCCGCTCCCGTTCTCGCTCCACCAGCATCCTCAAACCAGGGGACTGAACCCGTCCCGCGGACAGACCATAGGCGATCTTCTTCCAGATAAGCGGGCTAATGGTGTAGCCGAAGAGCCGGTCCAGGAGCCGCCGGGTCTCCTGTGCCTTTACCAGACGCATATCGATTTCCCGAAAGTTCTTCGACGCTTCTTCGATAGCCGTCTTGGTTATTTCGTGAAAAACCATCCGTCGTACCGGGACCTTGGGTTTGAGAACCTCAACCAGATGCCAGGAGATGCTCTCGCCCTCCCGGTCCTCGTCCGTCGCTAGGACGATCTGATCCGCTTCTTTGACCTTCTTTCGAAGCTGGGAGAGAATCTTGGACTTCCCCTTCTGCGTCACATAGACGGGGGTAAAGCCCTCCTCGATATTGATGCCGAGGCGTCCCCAGTCGGTGCCCTTTAGGTGCTTCGGGACGTCTCCCGCACTCTGCGGAAGGTCGCGAACGTGACCGATACTCGCTTCCACCTCGTAGTTCTTGGGCAAAAAGCGGCCTATGGTCCGGGCCTTGGTGGGAGACTCGACTATGACAAGTACCTTTTCCGCCATGCTTCTCCTTTACAAGGGTGCAAGATAGGAGGTAAGCCGAAATGGATCAAGTGGCCGTGGAGTGATTCGTTTTTGGACGGCTGTCCGAAACGCCCGAGCCGCCGGGTCTAATCCGGCGGTCCGGGTGTCGGCAAAGCGCTAGTTGGCGCTGGTGTCGGCGAGGCGCTTGCCGGCCTCGACGGCCTGGAGCTCTTCCTGTTGGAACACCTTGTCTATGTCAAGAATGATAATGAAGTGGTCGTCCCGCTTCCCCATCCCTTGGATAAATTCGGTGTTTACCTTGGTGCCGAGCTTCGGAGCGCCTTCGATATTGTCCGGGAGGATGTCGATGACCTCCTGAACCGAATCGGCGAGGCACCCGGCGGTAATGGTGGTATCCTCGGCGTGGATGTCCATGACGATAATCGCCGTGTCGACGGTCCGCTCGCCTTCGTCCATGCCGAACTTCAGCCGGAGGTCGATTACCGGTACAACGCTCCCGCGGATATTGATGACGCCCTTCATGAACTCGGGCATCCGAGGAATTTTCGTCAGGGGGGTCTCTTCGAGAACCTCCCGGACCTTGGCGACATCGACAGCATACTGCTCGTTGTCGAGGGTGAAAGTCAGGTACTGGTGAGTACCGGTCGCTATAGCCATAGCAGCCTCCTACATCTCTTCAAAATCATCATCATCTTCCATGGCGACCGCAATGCCGGTCTCCATATGGGTTGGTACGCTCTTCTTCTGCTGTGATAGGGCCTGGGTCCGCGCTCGCCGATGCGTTCTGCCTATAATACCCCGATCCGGGGATCTTTTCGGTCTGGCGGGCGTTGTCGGCGCTCTGACGGCTGTTTGACGCCATCTCCGCCATGCTCGAAGAGACCTTTTCGGCGCTTGCCGCCTGCGTTCGGGCGTCGCTGTAGTACCACTGCCCGAAGGCGCGACTATGAGGGTCGGTCTCCACGGTAAGCTTCGCGCCTACTCTAAAATCCTTCCAACGCACTCTCTCGCCTCCACGGCTTTTAGCGAAATTAGATATTGTGAACCATAACACGTTTTTGGAAGCGTGAAAAGCCTAAAATGTTAATTTTAGCTTTTTTTATCCGAGTCGCGGTTTTCCGTTCCCCGGCTTGCCCCCTCGCTCCGCCGGCGTGTAAATTGCGACCTCCGGGGTTTTCTGCTACGATCCTGCGTCAACCGAGAAGAAGAGAGGGTACCCATGAAGGCGCCATTGAAGGCGGTAGAGCTCGCCAAGACCTACGATCATACCCAGTTCGAAGACCGTATCTACGCTATGTGGAAAGACGGTGGCTACTTTGCGCCTCCGGATCCCTCGGATGTTGCGAAAGAGGCCGAGCCCTTCGTCATCGTTATCCCGCCTCCGAATGTCACCGGGGTGCTCCACATGGGCCACGGGCTCAACAACAGCCTTCAGGACATCCTTATTCGCTACTACCGGATGCTCGGACGGCCGACCCTCTGGGTTCCCGGGACGGACCACGCGGGCATCGCTACGCAGAACGTCGTGGAGCGAAGGCTCCGTGCAAACGGTACCTCCCGCCGGGAGATCGGCCGGGAAGCCTTTGTAGAGGAGACCTGGCGGGTCAAGGAGGAGCATCACTCGATCATCACCCGGCAGCTGGAGAAAATCGGTGCCTCCTGCGACTGGAGCCGGGAACGCTTTACCCTCGACG
>CAZLDK010000191.1:0-6902 GCA_964558285.1 uncultured Spirochaetaceae bacterium
TTCTCCCCGGCGAGCTCGAGGGAGCCACCTTCTCGGTGTCCAACCTCGGCATGTACGGAATTACAACCTTTAACCCGATCGTCAATCCTCCGGAGGCGGCTATTCTCGGCGTCGGGACGATCCGACGACAGCTCCGGCTTGCCTCGGACGGCACCCCAGAGGAGGAGCGGGTCTGCGACCTCAGCCTGACCCTGGACCACAGGCTAATCGACGGCGCCCAGGGTGCAGTGTTTCTGAAGGCAGTAGTCGGATACTTGGAAGCCCCACTGACGATGCTCGTATAGACCCAAACGGCGAACCCGCAATATTTTTCTGGTGTAGAAATTCTTTGTTGACAGATTAGGGAATTCGCGTTAATATTCGATTCACGTATGTGAGTGTTCTACTCACGTACGTGAGCAGGGGGGGGGTGAGTGGACCAGCGTAGGTTTGCGGAACTGGCACAGATTGCAGTCTGGTACTACGAAGAAGGCCTCGGCCAACAGGAAATCGGGGAGCGGATCGGAAAGTCCCGCTCGATGGTGTCTCGCCTTCTAAACGAAGTTCGAGAAAACAATCTGGTGGAAATCCGGGTTAACTATCCCCTCACCCGATCTAAAGCGCTGGAGAGGCAACTCATCGACAGCTTCGGGTTAGAGGATGCCTACATCCTGGCGAATCCGCCCCGGGGGGAGGCGGTCCTGACCGCTCGAATGGTCGGGCGCCTCGGTGCTCTCTGCCTTCAACGTAAGCTCAAGGATGGGCTCCGCATTGGCCTCGCCTGGTCCAGAACCATCCAGCATCTGGTAACCCAGTTCCCCCATACGGAGCTCCGGGACGGTACGGTCATCCAGCTCTCGGGGTCCATATCTTTGGAGAACCCCTCCTTCGACGGCCCGGAGCTGGTTCGGCAGCTCGCGACAAAGCTCGGGGCGGACTACCGCTACTTCCCGGCACCCCTTATCGTGAAAGACCCATCTGTCCGGACCGCCTTGGTCGAGGAGACGTCCCTCTCGGACACCATGAGTGTCGCTCGGTCCGTCGACCTCGCTCTGGTGGGGATTGGGTGCATCCAAGAAGACGACTCCACCTTGCGGAACTCCCGGCTTCTCTCCGATTCGACCATCGCCGATTTGATAGAAGCCGGCGCCGTCGGCGACATTATGGCGCAACAGATTGCCGCCGACGGGTCCCTGATCGACATTCCCTTCAACCACCAAATAGTTGGTCTCTCGTTACCGGACCTTTCGAATGTTCCAACGGTCATCGCAGTCGTTTCCGGCGTGGGAAAGGCTATTGGTGTTGCCGCTGCCTTGGAAGGTCGCTGGGTTACCACCGTGGTAACCGACAGCGCCACCGCGGAGGCGGTGTTGGAGGCCGCCCGGGAGACACCTCACGCAGGACGACGGCCTCCCGAGGCGCGTCCCTCGTCACCATCCTCATCACCATCCACCAGAGAGGTACCCGCATCGTGAACCAATACGCCGGACTCTTTCTCGCTATAGCCCTCGTCTGGATCCTTCAACTGGCCCTCTCTCTCCTCCAGACCCGCCGCTTCCACAAGCGGGTCGCTCAGCTGAGAAAAGAGGGAAATCAGACCAGCGTCGGCATGTCCGGAAGCACCTGGAAGCGGAAGGTCTACGGCGTCTTGGTGGTCAACGAGGATCGCACCATTCTACGTGCGGAGAAACTCTCGGGCTTCACGGTCTTCGCGAACCTCCAGCCGGTTCCCGAGCTCGGAGGCAAGCCGATGACGATCTTGGACCAGGACCAGCCTCTAGAGGGCACAAACGAAAAACTCTGGAAGGCGTTCCAGAACGCCGCCGGTTTTATCAAGAACAAAGATTCCCGGAGCGGCGACGCCTGAGGCGTGGCGTCCGAAAAGGAGGTGCAGGAGAGAAAAAAATGTGCGTCCGGGCGGTCCGCCCGGCCCCGCCGGCATGTCTTGCCGGCAGATTCCACACGACGCCGTTGGCGTCACAGAAAGTTCCTTAAGGAGGAATTATGGAAGCATTAGCACGTTTGGCCGAGGGCTTTATCGGCCTGTTCCAGCAGGGTGGTGAAGTCTTCTTGGGACTGGTTACGGGGATTGTTCCCCTGTTGATCGTCCTGATGACCTTTGTAAACGCGATCATTGCGATGATCGGTCCCGAGCGGATCGACAAAGTGGGCGAGTGGGCAGCCCGAGACGGACTGCTCTTCTACCCAATTCGCTACATCGTGTTACCGTTCCTGGCTGTCTTCTTCTTGACCAATCCGATGGCCTACACCATGGGCCGGTTCCTACCGGAAAAGTTCAAGCCGGCATTCTACGACTCTGCGGTGTCCTACGTGCACCCGCCCCTCGGTGTGTTCCCCCACATCAACCCCGGTGAAATCTTCGTCTGGGCGGGTATCGCTGCGGGCATCGAGCAGCTGGGTCTAGGGCTGGGTGATCTTGCCATCCGCTACCTACTCATTGGTCTGGTCGTAATCTTCATCCGAGGCATCGTCACTGAGCGCATTACCGCGATCATGTGGTCGCGCCAGAAGTAAGGAGGCAGCACATGGCAAACGCTATTACTAAGGGACTCGAAAGAATCGGGCGCGCCGTCGGTGTTGTCGTAGCCGCCCTCTACCAGGCTGGTCGCGATTCCGTCGACCAGGTCATCAAGAACATCCTTCCGTTCATGGCCTTTATCAGTCTGATCATCGGTATTATCCTCGCGACAAACGTCGGCGACTGGATTGCCCAAGGACTGACCGGCCTCGCCGACAACATCGTGGGTCTTCTGATCCTCTCGGTCATCGTCGGTTTTCCCGTTCTCTCCCCGCTGTTGGGACCCGGCGCGGTTATCGCGCAGATTATCGGTACCCTCGTCGGTGTAGAGATCGGGCGTGGCAATATTCCGCCGCAGTACGCGCTGCCGGCCCTTTTTGCCATCAACCCCCAGGTTGGATGTGACTTTATTCCCGTCGGGCTCTCCCTCGGTGAGGCCGAGCCGGAAACGGTCGAAATCGGTGTTCCCGCGATCCTTTTTTCGCGAATGATCACCGGACCCCTCGCCGTTGTCTTGGCGTGGCTCGCGAGCGCAGGACTCTACACGGGCTAAATGGAGTAAGAATCAATGGCATTTTGGGACAACGTTAAGAAGGCGCTCGTCGGCTCCAAGCCGGCGGAAGGCGCAGACAAACCGCCGAAACCGGCCGCCAAGTCGGACACTGCGGAAACCGCCTCCGGGGCCGCCGCCGCATGGCAAGCGTCTTCCGGGGACAGAACCGGTTTCAAGGGCGTCAAGATCGAACACGGCGTATCGGGTTGGGGAGGACCGCTCTATATCCACCCGACCAAAGAGCGCCCCCTGATCTACTCGGTTACCGGTGGCGGCATCCATCCAGTCGCACAGAAGATCGCCGACCTTACCGGAGGAAAGCCCTTCGACGGTTTCAAGTCGAAGGCCGCCTTCGAAGAGATCGCCTGTGCCGTAATCGACTGTGGTGGAACCGCCCGTGTCGGTGTCTACCCGATGAAGGGAATCCCGACAATCGACGTTCACGCTGCGACCCCCTCCGGGCCATTGATGAAGTACATCAACGAGCAGAACTTTGTCTCGGGCGTGAAAGAATCGGGCGTCTCCCCGGCTGAGTCACCGGCGGAGTAATAGAAACTAAAGTGGTTGGAACTGCTCGGGGCCGCCTTCGGCCCCGGCGGTTCAACCCCAACGGCAGGCGAAAAGAATGGCAGGGCGTAAGTTTTTTGCAACGGTTACATCCATAGGCGAGTTTGCAGTGGAGTTCATAGAGGAAGGCGTCCTCGTCTTTTTCGGGGAGAACGCCCCGGAGGAGCTCCAAGAGCACGCAGTGGTTCACAACTCGGCTCATCCATTGACGGAGGATGTTGTCGTCGGCGACACAGTGCGCATCGGAGAGAATCAATGGAAGGTTCTCGCGGTGGGTAATGTCGCGAACGACAACCTGCGGAATCTGGGTCACCTCGTGCTCAAATTCAATGGTCTCACGGAGCCGGAAATGAGGGGCGATATCAACGTGCCGGAGGCCAAGATACCGCCGATTGAACCAGGCCTCGAGGTGGAGATCACCTCGTAAGAATAGAGAAAAGGACAGAGTAAATGGAACTACACCAGTCGCTTTTGGAGTTTGAACGCTCCGGAAACGTTATCCGTGTCGCCCTTGTCGGCGCCGGCCAGATGGGAGAAGGCCTTGTTTGCCAGACCGAGCTGATGCACGGCATGCGCATCTTCGCGATCGCCGACGTGCGCCCGGGAAGAGCGAAGGAAGTATTCGCCTCGGCGAACGTCCCGGCCACGGACGTCGTCGAAACGCAAGATCTGTCGACCGCGGCGGCGGCGGTGGCCGACGGCAAGCGCGTCGCAACGACCAACGCCACCCTGCTCTCGCAGATCCCGGAGATCGATATCGTGGTAGAGGCGACCGGTGTACCCGAGGTGGGCGCCCAGGTTGCCATGGACGCGATCCTAAACCGGACTCACGTTTTGCAGATGAACGTCGAGACCGACGCGACCGTCGGCTACATCTTGCGATCGATGGCAAACAGCGCCGAGGTCGTCTACACCCTTACCGCCGGCGACGAGCCCGGTGCGACGATGGAGCTCTTTGACTTTGCAAAGGGGCTCGGCTTCGACGTGGTCTGTGCCGGAAAGGGAAAGAACAACCCCTTGGACCTCCACGCGAACCCCGAAAGCGTCGCCGAGAAGGCGACGGCGCAGCAGATGAACCCGAAGATGCTCGCCTCCTTCGTCGACGGCACCAAGACCATGGTGGAGATGACCTCCCTCGGAAACGCCATCGGCTATGTCCCCGACATTCGCGGCATGAACGGCCCCGCGGCTACCCCGAAGACCATTCAGGAGGTCTTCGCACCTAAAGAGGCCGGAGGAGTTCTCAGTAATCGGTACGTCGTGGACTACGGAACGGGTATTGCGCCCGGCGTCTTCGTAGTGTTTACTACCGATCACCCCAAACTAAGACGAGACCTCAGCTACCTGAGCATGGGCCCCGGGCCCTACTGGGCACTCTACCGTCCGTATCACCTGACGAGCCTCGAAACACCGGTCTCCATAGCCCGGGCGGCCCTCTACGGGGAAACGACCGTCGCCACCGACCGGCCGCCGGTCGCGGAAACCGTTGCTTTCGCAAAGAAGGAGCTGAAGGCTGGGGACACCATCGATTCGCTCGGCGGCTTCACCGTCTACGGAATGATAGACAGCGCCGAAACTGCGAGAAAAGAAAGAATGCTTCCCCTCGGCTTAGCCCCTGGAGCGGTGCTGAAGCGGGATGTACCGGTAGACCATCCGATAACCTACGACGACGTCGACCTAAACGAGGACACGACCATTTTCCATCTCCGGCGCCTTCAGGACCAGCTCGTGGCCAGGGGGGCTCGATGATCGAAGAAACCTTTGTCGTGAAGCACGGCGTCGGACTCCACGCCCGTCCCGCGGCCAAATTCGTCAAGCTCGCGAAGGGGTTCGAAAGCACGATACGGTTACAGAACACGACCCGAGGTGGAGAAGAGATTGACGCCAAGAGCCTGGTCAAGGTCATAAAGATTGCCGCGGCGCAACACCACGAGGTCCGCGTCTCGGTCGACGGCCCGGACGAGGAGAAGGCCATGAAGACCCTTTCGGATTTCTTGACAAACGTCCCCGAGGAGGAGCGGTGAATCGCTACCCAGGCATCGTCGCGAGTCCCGGGATTGCGACCGGCCCGGTGTTCCTCTACCGAAACACCGCGGTCCGGATCGTTCGAAAGTCAGTTCCGGATCCGGCAACGGAAGTCGAACGGTACCGAGCCTGCGTCGAGGAAGCAAACGAGTCCCTGCTGCGGCTCACGAGCCAGATGGAAGTCGACGGCATGGAGGAACAAAGCGAGATCTTCGAAATACAACGGGAGTTCCTTACCGACCCTAGCTACGGGGAGGCGATAGCCGAGCGAATCTCAAAAACAGGGCTGATCGCCGAGGCCGCGGTGGAAGACGTATCAAAGGAGCTTGCCGAGGAGTTCTCGGCAATTGAGGACGACTACTTCGCCGGTCGAAGCGCGGACATCCTAGATCTTGGGAAGCTTCTCATAGGAATTCTCACCGGAACGAAAAACGAAGGGCTCTCGAATCTCCCGGGCCCCTCGGTCGTCCTGGCGGACGACCTTGCTCCCTCGGACACCGCGGGTATCGACCGGGAGAAGGTCCTCGCGCTCTGCACCCGGGCCGGGAGCGCCACCTCCCACACCGCCATATTGGCTCGGAGCTTCGGCATTCCCGCTCTGGTAGGGCTCGGACCGATCTCGGTAGACAAGGGAACCGAGGTCGTCGTCGACGCCGTCGGCGGGGCCCTCGTCGTGGAGCCCTCTTCCGAGGAGCTTGCCGCCTTCGCGAAAGCCGAGGCGGAGTTCCAGGACCGGAAAGAGTTCCTCCTAAAGAGCGCCAAAGAGCCCGCGGTCACGACCGACGGCCACCGAGTCGGAATCTGGGCCAACGTCGGGAGCGTCGCCGACGCCCGTCAGGCCCTCGAGCTCGGGGCCGAAGGTTCCGGCCTGGTTCGAACCGAGTTCCTCTTTCTGAACCGGAAGACCCTCCCGAGCGAGGAGGAGCAGTACGAAGTCTTCCGTCAGATTGCCGAAGTGTTCGGCAAGCGTCCGGCTATTATCCGGACCCTTGATGTCGGGGGCGACAAAGAGCTGCCTTCGGTCGAGATGCCCCCGGAGGAGAACCCCTTCCTCGGCAGGCGGGCGATTCGCCTGGCTCTGTCGGACCCCGAACGACTCCTGTACCCACAGATCCGGGCGATTCTCCGGGCGGGCCACGGGCGGGCTTTACGCATCATGTTTCCTATGATCAGCTCGCTGCAGGAAATCCTGGCCGCCCGGAAGGCCGTGGAGCACTGCAAAGAGGAGCTCCTTCGAGA
>CAZLDK010000192.1:0-6828 GCA_964558285.1 uncultured Spirochaetaceae bacterium
GGAACGTAGGAGTAGATAACCTTGTCGTCTGCAACGCCGGTCCCCGGAGCGTTGGCAAGCGCCACTCTTCCGTTCTGATAGGCTTCGAGGAGTCCGGACACGCCGAGTACAGAGTCGGGGCGAAACGCGGTCGGATCGATAAAGTCGTCGTCGATTCGCCGATAGATCACGTCGACCCTTTCGAGCCCGTGAGTCGTTCGCATGCAGACGTAGCCGTTGTCGATTATCAGGTCCCGTCCCTCGACGAGGTCCACCCCCATCTGTTGCGCTAGGAACGAGTGTTCGTAGTAGGCGGAGTTGTACATACCCGGAGTCAGCACCACGATCTTGGGGTCCGGCAAGCCTTCCGGGGCGAGGTATTCGAGGGCGGATCGTAACCGGTTGGAGTAGTCGTCAACCGGAAGCGCCCGGGCCGCCGAAAAGAGACCGGGAAAGGTACGCTTTATAACCAGCCGGTTCCCGAGCATGTAGCTTGCGCCCGAAGGCGTCCGCAGGTTGTCCTCCAGTACGTAGAAGGTACCGTCACCGTCGCGGACAAGGTCCGATCCGGTAATGTGGCACCAGACGCCCTTCGGAGGGTTAAGGCCGACGCACTGAGACCGAAACCCCGAGGCACTAGCGATGAGCTCTCCAGGAACGACCCCGTCTTTAACGATTCGTTGATCGTGATAGATGTCGTCTATAAAGAGGTTTAGAGCGGTTACGCGTTGATGCAGGCCACGTTCGACGGCGACCCATTCGGGTTGGGGGACGATCCGCGGAAGCACGTCGAAGGGGAAGATGCGCTCGCTACCCCCGGAGTCGCCGTAGACGTTGAAGGTAATCCCCATATGCAGCAGCGCCTTCTCCGCTGCATCCTGCCTGCGCTGCAGCTCTTCGAGGGGGATGCTGTTAATCGCGTCGACGACCAGGCGGGCATGATCCCGGGGACGCAGATCGTGGGAGAAGAACTCATCAAAGAAACCGTCCGTTGCGTATCCCTGAAGTGCCATTCCTACGACTATGTAGCATTTCCAGGCGCTGTGGCAAGTGGGCCCTTCGATCAAGAAGACAGAGATCTATTGCTTTGGAGGGGCCCGTGTATTATAACATTAACAGAAAGCACTCGATATTTAATTACCGTTAAAACTGGTCAGGAAAGAAGCACGCAGCTTAAGGAGGACGAAGGTGATGGAAGGCCGATCGGGCTATGCCTCGGTACGGAGGCTTGTTGTGGGGATGGGCATCGCGGCAGTGATTGTTCTTGTCCTTGCCGGCTGCGGCGGCAGCGGCGCGGGGTCCGGTAGTACCGGCGCTTCGGGGACGGTGATAGGGTTCGTGGTGGACTCGGCGACGGAGAGCGCAATAGCCGGCGCCGAAGTGTCGCTTGTAGGCGACTCATCGGTCACGACCACCACCGACGGGTTCGGGGCTTTCACCCTCACCGCGCCGGAGGGGCTTCAGGGACTCACCTTTACCGCACCAGGCTACTTCATACCCAACGTAAACGTTATGGTCGTTGCCCGGGAAACCGTGTTCGTCGAAGCCAACGGGAGTGCGAACCTTACCGAAGGCCAGGTGCGGTTCGTCCTCTCTTGGGGAGCAGAACCGGCGGACCTCGACTCCCATCTACAGACACCGAGCGGTTTCCATGTTTACTACGTCGCCGATTCCGGAGGCGGCGCGATGCTGGACTACGACGACGTCGATTCCTACGGTCCAGAGACCATCACCATTGACGCTCCGGAAGAAGGAGTCTATTACTACGACGTGTACAACTACAGCGAGTCTCCGGAGATGGCAGGTCGGGGAGCCTACGTCGAGATATTCGACGTTTCGGGATTCGTTCAAAGAGTGACGATTCCGTCCGCCGGGACCGGTCTCTTCTGGCGCGTCTTTTCGTACGACGGCGAGAGCTTCACGATTATCAATCAAATCGTAGGGACGGCTCCGGACTACTGGCCCGAAGGTATCGAATAAGAATTATCGTCGGCGAGAGGTTCGGCCGCACCCGGGGGAGCTACCGCTCCCCCGCGTTTATGGCTATATCAACCCGGCAAACCCGCTGGTCAAGGTCGCAATCAGGGCGCTAATGGCTCCAAAGAACAAGAATCCGAGTACTATACTCACAATCAAGAGCACCATGAAGGGCCAGGTCTTTCCGGTTTCGCGCTCTCGATAAAGCTTGTGAAAGATCGAGGGCACCCCTGCGAATGCAGGGCTTAACGCGAATCCAAGTATGACGCTGAGGGATAGAACGATCAGGACGAGACCGATCTTCACCGATACAGGGAGGGCCTCGATTCCCATAGCGCTGCCGGAGATCATGACACTCAGACCCTCCAGGGCCTGCCGCGCGGTGTCGGAGAACGCGGTGACGGCGCCGATGAGACCGGTTGTCAGCCCGAGACTCGAGAATACGAGGAGCGAGATCGGGAGGGCGACGACCGCGGCAAAGATTGCGGCAAGGGGAACGACGATCAGTATCTGAACCCAGTACCAATTGTCCTTGAGGGCAGCAAGCAACGTACGGTTAAGGCGAACAAAACGCCGGATGATGTTACCTTCTTCCTTCCCGCCGGCTTCCAGGAGATGCGAAGGCAGAACGACGAGCCCGAAGCTGAAGAGGAGAATTGAGATAATCGCCAGCGCGGAGAACACAACGTCCGGGATGAGCACGACGGCGAGTAGGATGGGGCCCACACCGGGGATCGCAACGAGATACGCCGTGAGTGCCTGCACCAGCAGCGACAGGACGAGTACTGCAACGTACAGGGCCATTGTGCCGGCGACGCGGAATCCGTTCCCTTTTGTAAGTGCACCGGGGTCGACAGCAACACCCGGGTTATCCTGGTGAAACTTCGAGATGGACGTAACCTCACCGTAGGTCCACGCCAGCGGCAAAAGACCGAGAATGGGACCAAGAACGGCGAGCGCTGGGAATCCTGAAACTCCCGCCAGATAGGTGAAGAGAAGAATGACGGCGAAAAAGACCGCCCCTCCAATGCCGGCGGTCGTCAACGAGCGTCGACCGTAAACACCCCTCAGGCCGGTAAAGGCGATCGTGACCAGGCGCCAAAAAGAGAGGGCGGCCTCCACGACGACGTGCCAGAGCAACTGGATCGGCGTGCTGAGCCATCGCAACCAGTTCATACGCACCGACAGGAATAACTCCCGTTGATCTCTTGTGACTGCATTAATCGAATCAGACAAAATAAGCTCCTTACACTTGCAGTGTTGGTGGGGATTATATCATCATTATATCCATTATGCAAGTTATATTTATTATGGTTAATTGGACATCCTGTACGCCATGGGCAAGCTGGCGTGACGTATCAACGAGCCTGTTGATAGGAATTCCCGTATCTGTAGTCGCTAATTCGGTTTAGAGCCCACCTATCCCTTCGTCTTCTAGTTCTACCGACAACCGTCTACGCTGAAAGAAGTTAGAGCGATAAATCAACAGGCTCGTTGATACGTCCGATGGGTAGGCACGCGCCGCCGGCGAACACTACTATGGCCTCGATGCACGGGTACGCTCAGTTCGGAGAGGACGTCAAGTTACACCGGCTGCTCAGCTCGAGCCCGGACGGCATACACCCGGATGGCGTCTATGTGGAGGTTGGCGGCAACGACGGCATGACCGGAAGCAACACGTTTCTCTTCGAGAAGCTCGGGTACAGGTGTATCGTCGTAGAGCCGATCCCCTACCTGGCCCGCCGAATCCGGGAGACCCGTCGCTGTATTGTCGTCGAGGCCGCAGCGGACCGAGTCGAGGGACCCGCACGATTTTTGATCGCCCAGGGTGGCGACACATTGTCCACCCTCGATAACGAAAACCGCTTTCGCTCGCGTGTCGACGAGCATCCCCACCTCGAGGTGATTCAGGTTCTTACCAAGACGCTGGACACGATACTGATGGACGCAGGGCTTACAGAGACGGTCGCCCGGCTGGAGCTGGTCTCAATAGACGTAGAAGGCAATGAGCTTTCGGTCCTGGAGGGGTTTTCGATCGAGCGGTGGAGACCGAGAGTCGTCATTGTCGAAGACAACACCTTCGGGCGAGACCAAACGATTCGCTCCTGGTTCGCACGCCACGGCTACCTTCGCTTCAAGCTTACCGGGATCAATCACTGGTACTGCGAGTCCGGCGATGCCCTGTTGAACCGACGTCGATACCGGGTTTCCGCTGGAATCGGCGCGGCCGCGGTTCGAGCCTACGGAGCGGTCTCGGGCCGCGGTAGGCACGCCCACAGAGAGCTGTGAAGCAAGGCCGGGCGTAACTCACTCACCGGATGCGGCTGCGGGGACCTCGGCAATCGCCTTGCGAGTCCAGGCGAAGGCCAGGAGGCCGGCGCAGACGTTTGCGCCGAAGGCCCCCCAGAACACGCCGGGGAGCCCCATAACGGAGCGCAAGAGAAGCGCCAGGGGTATGTAGAGAACAAAGAGGCGGACCAGGGCCACAGTGGCGGCCTGGAGGGGCAGGTTCAAACCGTTGAACGCCGATGCCCCGAAGAGCACCAGGCCCTGGAGGCCGTAACTCCCGGCGACGATTACCAGGTAGCGAACGACGATCCGGGCGACGTCGGGGTCGTCGGTAAACACGCCGGCGATAGGCCCTCCGGCGACGAGCACAACCGCGAAGAGTGCCGCACCCCAGCACAGAGAGTAGACCGTGGCCCACCGGGTCGCGGTACGCAAACGGTCCCAGCGTCCCGCGGCGGAGTTCTGCCCGAAGAAGGGGGTGCTCACACTCCCTAGGGCCTGGACGAAGGCGAGGGAGAAGGTTTCGATTCGGGAGGCAACGCCGAAGGCTGCGACGGCGACGGTACCAAAACCGGCGACCAATCGAGTAACGACTCCGAGGGAGACCGGCATAATTAGCTGAGTCGCCGCAGCGGGGACGCCGACGAAGGCGACCCGCTTCCAGGCATTCAGAAGGACCACCTTTCGAGGAAGGCGGAAGGCCAGCATCTTCTCCCGGACTGCGAGGATCCAGAGGGAAACCACAAGCGTGGTAGCCCTGGCGAAGACGGTCGCGATCGCGGCTCCCCGGATTCCCAGGGCCGGGACGGGACCCCACCCGAAGATAAGAATCGGATCCAGAAGGATGTTGAGCCCGGCTGCCGTAAGCATAACCAGGGCCGGGGTGGTGGTGTCTCCGGTGGCCCGAATCGCGTTGTTGCCTACCATCGGGATAACGACGAAGGGCATCCCAACGAGCCAGATGGTCATGTACTCCCGGATAAGCGGAAGCACCTCGGGTCCGGCACCAAGCGCCCGAAAAATCGGGTCAAGAAAGAGAAACCCAACGGCGGCGAAGAAGGTTACCACGATCAGCGCGAGGACAAGAGCGCTGGTAGTGAGGTCCCGGACTTCTTGTTGCGAGCTCGCGCCGATGGCCCGGGATACTACCGACGAGGTTCCGATACCGAGTCCCATCGAGATGCTCCCGATAACGAAGACGACGGGAAAGGTAAAGCTTAAGGCGGCAAGAGGAAGGGTCCCGAGGCGTCCGACAAAGTAGGTATCCGCCAGGTTAAAGACGACCATGCCGAAGACGCCCAACATCATCGGAAGAGCCATCGACAGAAGCACCCGGCCGGGGTGGCCCTCGAGGACGCGACGGGAACGGTCTTGTATCACCATACTCTAACGAGTCTATCGTCCCCGGGCCCGCCGGAGAAAGAGCCCTACCGCCCGGGCCAAACCTCGAACACGCCCCTTGGTGCCGCCGCCGTACCTCGCGAGGAGCGCGCCTTTGAGGCCGTGGTAGACCTCCGGTGAATAGGGGTGCCACCACATGTTGCGACGGATCCACCCGAACCGCTCCTCGACGACCACCTTGGGCTGGGTCATCTCTTCGAAACCGATCCGCGAGTGGGAGCGACCGATACCGGACTCTTTGACGCCTCCCCAGGGTGTCTCGGGCATGCCGTGACTCATGAGGTGGTCGTTGAGGGTAATCGACCCTGCCTCGAGCCTCCCGGCCAGCCCCCGCGCCTTCCCACGATCCCGGCTCCAGACGGAGGCCGTCAGGCCATACACCGAATCGTTTGCGAGCTCGACGGCTTCCTCGGCAGAGCTAACCTTGCGCACCGCGAGGACCGGCCCGAAGGTCTCTTCCCGAACCAGGGTACTCTCTTCCCCGGTAACCTCCACGACGACCGCCGGGTGGAAGATCCCGGTGGACCCATCGATAGGGTCGGCGGCGTCGGCGGGAGCCGATCGAGCGACCTCGCGGCCGTCACCGGAGAGCGCATCGTCGAGGTGGCTCCGGACGGTGTCGAGTTGGCTCTGCGTCGTCAGGGAGCCGAGGTCGACGTTCAAGTCGCGGTCGTACCCGGAACGCAACGAGGCGACCATCGGCCGAAGAATCTCGAGGAAGCGCTCGTAGATCTCTTGGTGGACGTAGATGCGCTCGACGGCGCCGCAGGATTGGCCTGCGTTCGAGACCCCGGCCCAGACGGCACAGGCCGCTGCTCGTTCGAGGTTCGCGTCCGGGAGGACGATCATCGGGTCGTTTCCCCCAAGCTCGAGGCTTACCGGAATCAGCCTCCGACCTGCCTTCTCGGCGAGCTGACGACCCACGTCGGTCGACCCGGTAAAGAAGAGCTTGCCGATGCCGGAGCCGAGGAGCGCGTCACCGGCAACACTGCCCGGGATGTGCAGAATATGGAGGAGACCGTCGGGGAGGCCCGACTCAGCGAACATCCTGCCGATGAGGTCTCCAACGGGCTGCACCTGGGTGGCGACCTTTAGAAGCACCGCGTTTCCCGAAAGCAGCCCGGCTACCACCTCGTGCATCGGAATACCGAGGGGATAGTTCCAGGGGCTGATAATCGCGAC
>CAZLDK010000193.1:0-6794 GCA_964558285.1 uncultured Spirochaetaceae bacterium
GTCGCCGGTCTGAACACCCCTATTCCCTTCAACATCACTCTGGAACAGATGTGCATTCCCCACGTTCCGGATATCGTTGCCGCGGCGAAGAGGAGTCTCTTTAGCTCAGACGATGGGGGTGTGTAATGACTGCGATTCAAATGCCCATCGTCGGGTACGACATCAAGACGGGGCAGGTAGTCGAATGGCGTAAGAACGTCGGCGACAAGGTCGAGAAGGGCGACGTCATCGTCGTGGTCGAGTCCGAAAAGTCGACCTTCGACGTCGAGGCCGAGGCTTCCGGGGTGCTTCTCGAGATTGTTCGGGAGGCCGGCGAAGAGGCGGAGGTCCTTACGGACATCGGCTACATCGGGGAGCCTGGGGAAAAACCGCAGGAATCGAAGAAGTCCGGTCCCGGCAAAGCCGAGGCGAAAGGCTCAACACAAGCGGCACCATCCGCGGCGCCGAGCGCGCCGTCTAAGGATGCAGGACCTGCGTCCGACGGCGCCGGTAAGCGGTTCGTCTCTCCGGTAGCCCGCCGCGTGGCCAAGGAACGGGGTGTCGACCTATCCTGGGTCGAGGGAACGGGCCCCGGGGGGCGCATCATCAAGCGGGACGTCCTCAAAGCCGCAGCATCCGGCAAGGCGACGGCGCCCGCCGCGGCGACGCCGGGTGTGGCTCCGGCCGCGGCCTTGGCTGCCGCAGCGCCGGTTCCACCGGCGTTGACCGAGGACAAGACCGTAACGTTCTCGAAGATGCGCAAAGCAATAGGGGAGCGCCTGCTGCAGAGCAAGCAGACGATTCCTCACTTCTATCTGTTTGCCGACATGGCAATGGACACGGTTCTGACGCTTCGGGAAGCCTACAACCTCCGCCACCAGGCCAAGGTGTCGATTACCGACGTAGTCGTCGCCGCGGTGGCCAGAACGCTACGGCAGTTCCCGAACCTCAACGCCCACGTCTCTCCGCAGCAGATGGTGGTCAAGGCCAAGATCTGCGTCGGGGTGGCAACCTCGGTCGACGACGGCTTGCTGGTTCCCGTTGTGCCGGAGGCGGACACCAAGAGCCTCGCCGAGCTGTCGGCTGCGGTAAAGCAGGTGGTGTCGGTTGCCCGGCAGGGAAAGAGCCCAAACGCCGAGCCAGGGAGCTTTACGGTTTCCTCCCTCGGGATGTACGGCACCTCGCGCTTTCTGCCGATCATCAACCCGCCACAAGCTGCCATCCTCGGCGTTGGGGCGGTCGAGAATCGGGTTGTCGCCGAAGGCGCCTACATTGGCGTTCGCAAGATGATGACCGTCTCCCTTGCCTGCGACCACCGCGCCGTGGACGGTGTCTACGCCGCCCAGTTCCTCGACGCGCTGGAGAAGAACCTCGTCGCTGTGGTGCAGGGCCCCTAGCCCGCCTCGGTGACGGCTCTCGGCGGCGGGCCCAAAGGCCTCCGCCGGCTCTTCTTTTTCGGACCTCCTTTTTTTGCCCGCCGGCGTCCACACCCGCCACCTCCGTGAGGAGGACGCCGGCACTTTCTTAAGCAGTCCCTCAAACATTTCCTTGACACCTCACCGAACCCGTGGGAAGATTACTGGTCAGGCCAGCTGATCTATTACGGAGAAAGCTATAGCTGTTGCCGTGGTCTTTTAGAGTCAGGGGAGCGTATTCGCTCTCGGAAACCTGAGCGAGGCGATTTCTCGGAAGTGACCTCGCGCTGAAGCGCGGGCCCGGGTCACGACGGTCTTGGAAGGGTAGTACGTGAAAAGTGGAACTGCGCAAGCTACAAAGAGCGACGTTCGGCAACTGTCAAAGGGGAGCGTAGAGAGGGCCGTTGCCGAAAGCTTCGGTATTTACTGCGTCGGAACCGGCCGGCGCAGCGTGCCGCCCAGCCCCGGCAACGCGACTGCCGGCGATCGGGCAGTGCTTCCCAAGCGGGCGCATTTTGGCTCCCAAGCTAATGACTCGTGGCGTCTCATCTACATAACGGACGGACAAGCAATCATTCCTGCGGCGCGACGACCGCAGGGGCCAACCGCCCTTCGCCAGACAGCGGAAGCCGGCACCGTCGTGCTGCTTGAGCCCGGGGAGCGGTCATGGTATCAACCTAACCCGATAGCCGGTCTCGAAGAGCATTGGGTGGCTTTTGATGGCCTCGCCGTCCGCCAGCGTTTCTTCTGCACCTCGCTGCGAGATCTTGCCCCGGCAACGCATATCGGACTGCACGCGGATGTCGTGGAACTCTTCGAGAGAATGTACGAATACGCCTCGCTGGGTACTCCCGAGGTCCAACGCGAAATAGGGGCAACGATCGTGTTGTTGGTAGCGCGTATGATCACTTACGCAAGCTACAAGAGTAAGCTTCCGTATCACGCCGCAAAGATCGAGGAAGCCAAAGCGATTCTGGTCACACACATCCGGGGAGGTCTTCGGCTTTCGGACCTGGCCAGCCAGATAGGAATGGGCGCCTCAACTTTTCGCCGGGTGTTTCTTAGAATTACCGGCTCGACTCCGTACCAATACTTCCTCACTCAAAAAGTCCGTCTAGCCCAGCAACTCCTGATCGAGACGGACGTCGCGATCAGAGTCGTCTCCGAACAGCTTGGTTTTGCGGACCAATACCACTTCTCCCGGGTTTTCCGGAAGCAGACCGGCATTTCTCCTTCCCACTGGCGCCAATCTCACTCTCGCCGCTAGCAACCCAGGCCTTACTTAGCGGCGACTCCATACACGCTTACCCTTCCCGGTTTCTGCTCGTTGTAGCCCGCTATGTACTGAGACGCCCAGGGGTGGTCTTGTTGGATCAATCCCAAATCCGGAATCGGTGGTACAGTCTTCTTTCCGAACCGTTTCCACTTCCCGTCTTGGATTCCCATCGTTTCTCCTGCATTGGAAAGGAACTCAATAAGTGTTTCTCGAAGTCTGTCTCTATCCGCGGTGTACCCCGGAGTGTAAGCACGGTTCATCGTTTCGTCTGGGTCCAGAACTCGATCGAAAAGGAACTCCATGTCGTCGGGAGCGCTATAGAAGTACTTGTGGGTACTCGTAACGATCATATATGTCGATGACGCTGCGTGTTCCTTCGAATCCTCCACGCCCGTCCGACCGCTCCCCTCCGCAGTTCGGACTATGTCCACTTCAGGGCCGTAAGTGAGTTGGGAGTATACTGCCGCGCGATGTGTGCGTCCTGTTACGATTTCCTGGAGTGGAAGCCCGTCCAACTCGTGTTTCTTGGGTACAGTCTCGGCCGCGTCACAAAATGTTGGGTAGAGGTCGACGAGACTGACCGGCGTTGTTTCGACCCTTCCGCCTTCGAATAGTCCGGGGTAGTGCGCCAGAAGTGGAATTTTTGCTGAAACGTCGTGCATTCCTCGCTTTCCGAAGCAACCGAAATCGCCGAGGTACTCACCGTGATCGCCGGCGAAAACAATCAGCGTATTCCTGAGTTGACCGGAAGACTCGAGCCAATCCAGCACCCGGCCCACCTGATAGTCGATAAACGAGATGCAGGCGTAGTAGTACGCTCTCATCGTCCTAATCAGATTCATGTCGAACCCCTGATCGCGATGCTTGTACCGATTCTGGACTCTGTTGACGTAGGTTAGGAGCGCATCCGGATTCGCTGGAGTCTGCGGCATTGGGACGTCGCCGATTCGATAGATTTTATGCCACGGAGAGGGGGGAGAAAAGGGGGGATGCGGGTGTACGAAACTCGTAAAGAGGTACCACGGCTCCTCGCTATTGCCCTCGCTCTCGAGAAACTTGATCGCCTGATCGCCTATCCATTGCGTTGGATGGGCCTCCTGCGGCAACTGAGAGACCTGGGGAACATAGTACATCTCGCCACGGACACCGTGTGGGTCGACCACCCCTCCGGGCTCCAAGTAGCCCCGCTCTTTGAGGAACGCCAAGTAATCGTCTTCCTCGATGGAATACCGAAACTCTTCCTGTGTTGCCCGGGTTTGAAACCCTCGCATGGCATTGGCGTCCGGTATGAAATGACACTTACCGACCCCGTGAGTTCGGTAGCCCACCGACGAGAGCAGATCCATAAGAGATGGACGACCATCTTCAGGCATCGGAGTGTTTTCGTAACACCCCGTATGAGTCGGGTATTGGCCGTAAATCATCGAGCAGCGAGCGGGAACGCAGACAGGGCTGGGTGAGAAGGCGTTCGAAAACCTCACCCCGGAAGACGCAAGCCGATCGAGGTTTGGGGTCTTGATGTAAGGATTCCCCGCAGCGCTCATGGCATCCGCCCGCATCTGATCCACGAACAAATGCAGGATATTCGGCCTTCGGCCCTTTTTCATCATTATCTCCCCACTAGGTCGGCTCAGTCGACACGTCAGACCGATGTAGAGTGTAGCCATGCTTCCGGACCATATCAACGGCGGCGGTAGTGTCGTTGGGTCTTACGCCGTAAAACGAGCGTTTTGTTCATCTTTGCTGACAGATCGTACATTTACGGCCGGCGGTAGCAAAGCTAATCTTTTATCTCAGTTTGGGACGATAGAGTCTAAGCAATCATCGGACGGAAGGAGGCCCGTATGCGTTCGCGTAAGAGACAAGTACTTCTCGCTCTGCTAATGGTCGTTGCTTCGATGTTGGTATTCGCCGGCGGGGGGCAAGAGGGCGCTGCACCGGGACAAAGCGTCGCAACGCACCCTGAGATTTCGATTCTCATTAACGAATCACCGTGGTTGGACGCGTTTCGTGAGGTTGTGGCTGCGTATGAACAGGAGACGGGTAACTCCATCGTGATAGTCGGGACGCCGTATCCCGGGCTGCTTCCAAAGTCCATCAATGCGGCGACGGCAGCGGTGAGCGAGTTTGATATCATCGCCCTTGATGAAGTTTGGGCCAACCAGTTCTATTCCGGCGGCTTGGTATCGCCATTGACCGAAATCGACCCGGGTTTCGGCCTGGATGAGGACGTCGTGAAATACGGATGGATTACCCACTGGGACGACGAAAAGGGCATCAACGCAGAATCCGGTGAGGTGTATGGAGTTCCGATCAACGGAAACATGCAGATCCTCTACTACCGGCAAGACCTCTTCGAAGATGCAGGACTCGAGCCGCCGGAAACCTGGGATCAGCTTCTCGCAGCAGCCGAAGCTCTTCACGACCCTCCGAACGTGTATGGATTTGTCGCGCGGAGCGCCGGAAGACCCGATTTTAGCTACCAGGCAGTGCTCCACAGCTTCGGAGGAAACATAATGGAGTACGACTCGACCAGTGACGACTGGGTTCTCGGCCTTGATGATCCCGTGGCGGTCGAGGCGCTCGAATTGTGGCTCGAACTCGTACAGGAATACAGCCCCGACGACTATGCAAACATAGGGCAGGCGCAGATGATCTCGCTGATGCAAAGCGGTAGACTGGCCATGCAATATAACGTCACCGCGGCTGCACCCAATTTCGACGACCCTAATCAGTCGGTAGTCGCCGGAAAGGTCCGAGCGACCGTCGTTCCGGGGCCGACACCAGAGACTCGTGCTCCCACCTCCGGCGTCCAGGTTTTGTCGGTTCCGCACAATGCACCGGAAGACAAGCAAGCTGCAGCCGTTGCATTCCTGAGTTGGGTTATCGGCCGCGACGCGCAGATTCAGTTCGGCGAGGCCGGGGGCATAGTTACCAGGCAAAGTGCATGGGAGCACCTAGCTCAGAATGCCGACTCCTGGTGGGCGGAGGCCGTGGCGAACAGTACAGAATACGTTCACGGTCAACTGAGGACCGTGGTCGGTGCCCGGATTTTCGAGGCCATTAACGGGTACCTTGCCCTATCGGTTGTCGACGACATTACTCCCGAAGAAACGTTAGCCCTGTCATCTGATGCTATTCGGGAAATAATGGAAGACGAAGGTTACTCCGTCCGATAGTAGCGAAGAAAAGGAACGGGAACGGAAGGGGGCATTTGTGCAATCGAGTTTGGCCGGATCGGGGCGCTTCGATCGGACCTTCAAGTATTGGGCTCTCTTGCCCCTGGTACTGGTTCTTCTGTTCCTCGTCGTGTATCCCCTGGGAAGGCTCATTGTTATGAGCTTTTCCCAGGTGCGGTTCGAAGGCGGCGAGCTTGCCTTCAGAAACGTCGGAACCAAGAACTTCACAGACATCGCAAGCGATTTTGCCGCGAGAATTGCTCTCCGGAATACCGTCGTCCTCGCCGTTACCAGCACTGCCCTGGAGACGCTTCTCGGACTTACGCTGGCCCTTGGAGTGAGTTATGCGAGCCGCGGAAACCTCGTCTACCGCACCATCATTTTTTTTCCGGTGCTCCTGCCCCCGATTGCAATTGGTGTCATGTGGCTCTTGATCTATCAGTTCAATTACGGGCTGATCAACATGATACTCGCTAGGTTAGGGATTCAGGGGCCCGCCTGGATCGGCAGTACGACCCTCGCATTCCCTGCTGTGGTCGTGGTCGATGTGTGGCACTGGACGGCATTCGTATTCATGATACTCCTTGCCGGCATCGAAGCACTGCCCCACGAACTTTCGGAATCGGCCCGGGTCGATGGCGCCGGCGAGTTGCAGATAATCCGGCGGATAACGCTTCCGCTGCTACGGCCGACCATCATAGTTGCCATCATCTTAAGGACAATTTTCGCGTTCAAGGTGTTCGACCAAATATACTTGCTGACGAGCGGGGGCCCCGGAAACGTAACTGAGGTAATTAGTTCGTATATCGTTCAGGTTTTCTTTGAGCAGTCGAGGATGGGGTACGCCGCTGCGCTGTCCCTCACGACCGTAGCCCTCATCTCCGTAACCGTTTTCGTTTTCTACCAGCTCCAAGGCTATCTCGTTAGAAGGAATGAGACGCGATG
>CAZLDK010000194.1:0-6768 GCA_964558285.1 uncultured Spirochaetaceae bacterium
GGAGATGGCAGTCATGATCGCCCGCGGTCTTGCAAACAAGGAGATCGCGGATGAACTGCATATTTCGCCCGCAACAGTCCGCACCCATATCTACAACCTCTACCAGAAAGCCGGCGCCCGAAGCCGGGTCGAGCTTCTGAACAAGGTGCGAGGCTGATTGACCCTGCGGAGTTGCTCCTTTCGGCAGGCTGGGTGCAGGAGCTGGTTGAACGCGTGAACCTGGCGGATGACGTGCCATCGGCCTTGCAGGCTATCTACGGGATCTTGGGGCGAATGGCCGAAGTCCCCGGCTCAGTTTCACGAGTCCCACCGGCATCGAGAGTACCAAGTAGTAAGTCAAGAATAGAATACGTTTATCGCCTTTTTCCCGACGCCTCGATCGGGTAAGCACACGGCCTTCCCAAGACGGCGAGTGGTAGCGGCCACCGTAACCCTCCCAAGAGCATTGGTCTACACGGGCAGCTTGATGTATCCTTCGAGCAATGCAGGTGACGGAAACGACGCCGGTAGGCTCGGAGCACTCGCGCACTACGGTCGTAGCGATTATGATTTCGGTGTTCCTGATGGGGGCCGGAATGGGGCTCCAGGGATCGGCCGTGGCGCTTCGGGCCGGGCTCGAAGGTTTCTCCGACCCAACGGTGGGGCTCATCATGTCGGCTAACTACATCGGGCTGATCATTGGGTCGATGATCGCGCCGATGGTCATCCGGAACGTCGGGTATGTGCGAACCTTTGCCGCCTCCGCGTCGGTGGGAGCGGGGTCGGCGATCGCCCATCTGCTCTGGATCGATCTGCTCCCCTGGTTGCTGTTTCGAGCCGCCACCGGGTTCTCCCTCTCGCTGATGTTCGTTGTGGCGGAAAGCTGGTTGAACTCATCGAGTACGAGTTACAACCGGGGGCGCCTCTTAAGCGTGTACAGCATCGTCTACATCGTTTCCATGGGGGCGGGGCAGCCGCTGTTGGCGTTCTTCCCGCCTGCGAGTTTCGAGGTCTTCGGCCTGACCACCATTCTTATCTCGTTCTGCCTGATACCGGTGACCCTTATGCGGGTTACCGGAGAGCCAAGCGGAGATCGGGAGCCGCCGAGGCTGGTGCAAACCTTTATGAAGACGCCCCTCGCCGGCAGCGGGATAATCGTGGCCGGCATAATGGCCGGCGCCACCTGGAGCTTGACTCCCCTCTACGGGCAACAAGTGGGCATGGGCAGCGGCGCGATCGGATCCCTGATGCTCTTGGTGTCCTTAGGAAGTATGGCCTTCCAGTTGCCCCTGGGATGGCTCTCCGACAAGAAGAGCCGGCGCCACGCGATCCTCTGGAGCGTCGGCGGCGCCGCCTCTGCGGCCGCCTTGATCGCGATGTTCCGACCGAGCGGTGGGATGCTCTATGTGCTGGTCTTCCTCTACGGAGGATTCGGCATGCCGCTCTACTCGCTTTCGGTGGCGTTTGCCAACGACCAGTTCGAGCCCCACGAGATGGTCCAGGCGGCGGGGGCTATCGTCATCTACTACGGAATCGGAAGCGTGCTGGGACCCCTTTTGGCGGGGCAGTTTATGCGATGGGCAGGGCCCGAGGGGCTCTTTCTCTTTATGACGCTGGTTTTGTCGCTTCTTGTCGCCTTCGTGTTAGTTCGAATGACGTTGATAACCGCCCTACCGGCCCGAAAGGGCAAGTATCGGCTCTACCCGAGAACCACCGCTTCGGCGTTTCAGCTCCTCCGCAAGGTCCGCGTCCGGCGTAAGTAGCGTCGGAGACGCCGGAGCCGTGAGTACCGGGGCGGATCACTTCTTTTGAAGGCATCGATCGCAAATAAGACCCCGACCGACACGTTGGGGGTTCTGATCTTGGTGGGTAGTCAGAAAGAGTCGATCGTGTTTGACAACATGAATCTTCTGATTATGCGACGTGAAGAAGAATTGGCAGAATTGCAGTTCCGTTCATCTGATTTCTCATTCTTTTCCGGAAGGGTTGGTGGTAGAGTGGCTACCGGCGCCGCTTGGATTTGATCTGCAAAAGCTTCTAACGACTCGCCGCGGGACTTCTGCAGTCATCTGCAAGAAGACGTTTCTCAGATTCAGTTCATCGTCTACTATACGGAAACAGCCTTGTGAGAACACGATGGATTCGAGCCGTGTTCGTTCTGTTAAGGGGAGGATGGGTTTCCGTGGCGGCAGAATCCGAATCGTCGTTAGAGTCGACTGCGAAGGCCGAAACTCGAGTCTTCTACAGGGGCCCGGTGGACCAAGGCGGAGTTGAAATGTGGATTCGATCCAGTGGTCAGGTCACTGCCGTGTACAAGCCTCATCCTCAGCTAAAAACTAAGGCAGGGCCCTGGAAGAAACAGCTAACCCTTAACGTTGGTGATGTTGCCAAACTCTTTGCATTGGTTGAATCCGACAAGGTACGGGAAAAGGCGTGCCCTGAGTTTCCAGTTTTGCCGGGCCAACTGTCTCGCCTCGTTGAAGTGGAAGCTCAAGGTCAACCGAATCCATGGCAATGCCAGTACATAGAGCCTCAAGGAGTCCTTCGAAAACTGGATCAGGAAATCTTGGCCATTTACGCCCTGGTCGGAAAGAGGGGTGATGAGTCTATTGACACCGCGCAGTGACCTGTCTTCTCGGCTTTGCTCCCGACTGTTGGGTCCGGATTAGTCGATGCTCTGGTGGCATCTCCTGCAACCCGGCGGAGGCTTTCGGAGATTATTTCCGCTGTGCGATGTAGAACACGTAGCCATAGCTCCTGGAATGGCGCTGGTAGAGGGCCATCTCTCGCCGTTCCATCGCCAGGACTTGGGCCGCCGTCTCATCTCCTCGGTACTTCTCTTCGAATCGACGAGCGTTTTCTCGGAGCGGGTTGTAATAACCGGTCCACCAATCGGATTCCGGAAGAACAAAATGCTCGCAGACGCTGTATCCCGTGCCCTCCAGCGTTTCGAGATTCTCGTCGACAGTCTGCATCCCCGGATACTCGGCGGCCCAAAAGTCCACGGCTTCCTGAGGAGGGGTGGGGTGCAGCCAGGATATCTCGGTCACGGCGATGACGCCCCCGGGAACCAGCAGGCTTCGCCACTGCCTCAGACCGGCCTCGAATCCGACGATGTAGATGGCTCCCTCGCTCCAGAGAATCTCGAAGCCGGCGTCTTCGAAGGGGAGATCGGCCATGTCTGCATTCACGACCGAAAGGCGGCGGGCCCAGCTGTTTCCAGAATTTGGACCCCGACTCCGGGCGGTTTGTACCAGTTGGTCTAAGAACGGTTGATAGTTGTCGGTGGCGGTAATCTGCGCGTTGATGCCCTCGGTAAGATCCAAGAGGTCGAGCGTCTGCCTTCCGGGGCCGCACCCCACGTCCAGAATTCGGGGAGCTCTCTCTTCGATGCCGTTCCCCGACCGCCCCCGGGGCACTGCCGTTGCCTCAGCAACAATACTCCAGGCTTTTTCGGTGGAGGTCCTACTCCCGGGGCCCTGTTGAGGCAGCCCGTCATGAAGCTCGTAGAAAAGCTCCGTCACCCTGTCGTCCATGTCGAGAGAGTGCCACGCAGCCAGAGACAACACAACTGCCGAGAGGGAATGACATCCCCACAGGGTCTGGAGCTACATCCTTGAGCGGTACTCCTGGAATGCCCCGGTATCCGCAGACATCGCTGCTACCACGCGCTTCCACGGTTCGCACCGGCTACCGGCGGATATCCGTAAAGTGATGGAACAGGCCGTCGTTCGAGCCCCGGAATACGGTGTATGCGACCACCGTCGAATCGTCGGGGCTCACTTCCATCGAAACGAAGCCGCCGCCGTTGGGTAGAGGCAACCGCCGTATTTCGTCGTAGTCTCCTTCGCCGGCGGAGAAAACGATCAGCTCGTCGTCGTCGCCGGCGACATACATGTAGACATACATGTAGAGCCCGTCGTGGGAAAAGCGAGGCTCGGAGTAGTGTCCTCCCGGGGACCACTTTCCGGCGCTGACCAAGCTACCCTCGGTTATTCGAAAGTCCGACAGGGTCCTGTTGCTGCCCGCCGGTTCGATATCCGGGTTATCGCAGATTAATGCGATTCGGCTACCGTCCTCGCTGATATCCAACTTGCCGCGGAGATATGTCTCCATGTCGGTCTCGCCGACGAGCTCCGTGAGCGAGTCGTTTTCTACTTCGTAGACCTTCACGGGGCCGTTACTCACAGAGTCCGCACCAACCACCAGGACTCCATTGGCATAGTCAAGGACCATGGAGCCACTGCTACCACCGGTAACGACCGGTTCGATCTCGGTGGAGCCATCGCTTGCGGAGATGACGGTAACCAGGTTGTCGTCCGGCCAATCCGAATACTGGTACGCGATTGCAAGGCTATTTCTCTCCGGGAGGGAGACAATCTTGAAGGCTTCTTCGAAGCTTGTTCCGTCGGGTACTGGGATGGTTAGTTCACCACCGAGGAGGGTCGAATCCTCAGGAGTCGACTGCTCTATTTCAAAACGGCTGATTGCGTCACTGTTCGCGTACACGATGTAAAGGACATTCCCGAGTCTGGTCAATGAAACGGGAGAGTCGTAGGGAAGATCGAAGCTGTGCATTACAACACCGGCGGGAACGTCGTATCGGAGCAGACTGCCGTTCGTGCGATCGATACCCCAGACTGCCTTCCCGTCGGCCTGGAAATCGATGTCGCTCACGTCGGCCATGGGAAAGTGATAGTAGTCAAAGCTGATTTCGGCTGAATCAGTGTTGGTTTTGTACCCATCCTTGTTCGTGATTGAGCCAGGCGGCAGGGTGACCGTTACAGCGCTTGAATAGCTCGGCATCGTGATAGCCAGCCGGCCATAGTCTTCCTGCGACTGATGCACCTCAATCGTTGCCCCGCCGGTGACCGCGAAGTCCGAAGCCTCGAGGCTTTTCCGGTCGATGCGCTCGTTGTAATCGATCCGGAAAAGAAACCCGGCTCTATTTGTGTTTCCCGCGTAGGGGCTGGAAAAACTCACCTTGACCGGATCCTCGGTGGTAAAGCTCTGCACCTCCGAGGAAGTCTCCCCGCCTTCGTTCTTTGCGACTACCCGCCAGGAGTAGGTGGTCTCGAGCTCCAAATCGTCGTCGGGATTATAGAAGGAGTACGTAAGATCCTCGGCGACGAGCGTCGTTCCATCGGAGGTATCGAGGTAGACGTCGTAGCCGTCCACGTCGCGGTCGCTGTTCCAAGTGAGATTCGCGAATATGCTGACGTCGTTTTGTCCGTCGGTGGGGCGTAGATTGGATGGGACCTGCGGTGGTGGTGGAGGCGGATCCGGTGAGTAACCGGTGGATCCCACCTCTCCGCTTATCCCGACGTCTCCGTCGGTGAAGTGCCAGGTATCCGGACTGCCGGACTCGATTGTCAGAGAGTATTCGCCCTCATTCTCGAAGGTAAACGTAGCAGCGACTTCCCCGGCGAGGAGGGGATACAATTGCTCCCCGGTTTCTATCCAGAGCTCGTAACTACCCGCCGCTATCTCTCTGTCGAGAGCGTTCGAGGCGGCGAAGACGGTAGAAGTTGAGAAGGCGGTGTCTCGGTCGGCATAGACCTCGTCCCAGGTTCCTCCGTGAAGGACCAGATTGTCAGAGGTTTCGTTGTAAATGTCTAGGAGCGCAGGATCCGGGGGCGGCAGCTTTGAGAACTCCGTGAAGCCCCCCGTAGCCGGGCTAAAGGGCGTCATGAGGTTAAAGAATGTCCAGGTGAGACCCGTGGACGGGTCTCCGTCCACCGTGAGCCAGTAGCTATTCCGGTCTACGATGCTGAAATCGTAGGGAACACCACTCTGCTCTGCGAGATAGTGCGAGTCGCCTATCTCCAGCCAGAAGGCGTCGATACCGGCGGTTACAGCGATACCCACGAGTTGGGAGTTCGATCCTATGCTCGAAGTGCCCCACCTCGCCTGTCGGGACGCAACCGTATCCGACCAGCTACCGGCATGCAACACGAAAGAGCCGGTAGACCCATTATCGACCGTCAGCGTCGTCGCCGCCGGCGTGGCCGGCGGACCGGAATCCCCGCCGGAATCCATCGGGGAACTGCAGCCGGCCAGAAGGACTGCTGCTGATAGAATGACAAACATCGACAAGCTTACTCTAAGGACAGACACAACCTCACTCCTAGGTCGGACAACGGGTCTACACATAGTTAGTCGCGTTTATGGATACCATGTTTCGGCCTTTGGCACAATCGAGTTTGCGGTCCGTCGTGCATGGCCGTTTTAGATCTACTCGATGCGGCAAGCTGTTCTCTAAGCGGTCCGCGCGTGGTCCGAGGCTGCCGGATCGCTTCCATCTTCGACCGGTGCGACGTCAACAAGTCCGACCGAGGAGGAGCGACCACCCTGTGCTATCCACGCTCAAGAGAGTAGACTTACACCTCAATGAACTCAGTCGTCGTATCTCGATGGATAGTTGAACTTGGCATCTGGCCCCTCATTGTCGTTCTTTTTCCCTACGTCGTCCTGCTTCGTAAGCACGGGGTGGAGTCTCAAAAGAAGAAGGTGGCAACGATATTTCATGCCATTGGTCTCTTTGGGCTCTTAGTGGCCGCAGCCTCTATTGTTGAGTTTGGCCTATCTGATGTCGTTCTGCTCCCCGTCGTCGCGATTCTGGCGGCCGCCGGCTACCGGTATCGGGACCGCGTGTTTCCCTATCGGCTTACCTGCCCGGAGTGCGGCACCCGGCACAGTATCCTTTCCGAGGGCTTCACGAATTTCTACGCGATGGATGACAACCTCTGCGACGACTGCCGGGCGAAGAATCAGTAGCTGCCCGCTGCC
>CAZLDK010000195.1:0-6756 GCA_964558285.1 uncultured Spirochaetaceae bacterium
ACGACCTCCTCGAACCTGAGAGCTCCCTTCCCCGCGAGGGCCAGGGCGTACTCGATCTCTCCCCGGGTGTGGTCGCTCACCCCCACGATCTTGGCCTCCCGGCCGACGACATCTCGGTAGGTGTCGACGCTTACCGGGTGCTCGGCGATCCCGGCGACCGCCACCCGGCCCAGGGGCCCGAGGGAGCGTATAGCCTGGTCGATGGTCACCGGAAGCCCGAGGAGCTCCACGGCGCAGTCCACACCGCCGCCGGCCAGCTCCTGGAGCGCCGCAACCGGGTCGGTCTGTCGGGCGTTTATCGGGATTGCTCCGAGGGCTTCGGAGAGCTTGAGGCGCTCCTTATCGATGTCCACCGCGTAGACCTCGAGGGCACCCATCGCCTGGGCCAGTTGTACCGCGGACATCCCCAGGCCCCCGACCCCGAAGACCGCGACCCGGTCGCCGGGGGCGAGCTCGGCCTTGTGGAGGGCGTGGAGCGCCGTCGCGGTGGAGCACATCATAATCGCCGCGGCCTCCAAAGCCACCGACTCGGGCACCGCGACCAGGTTGCGGGCCGGCACGCAGAGGTACTCCGCCATCCCACCGTCCCGGTGTTTGCCGATCATCTGGCCCCGGGTGCAGAACTGCTCCCGCCCGGCGATGCAGTGGGAACAGCTACCGCAGGAGACCAGGTAGTGGACGGCGACCCGGGAGCCCGCCTCTATGCCCCGGTCGGCAAGCTCCGCGGCCGCTTCGGTACCGGCAGACTCCAGGGTACCGGCCACCTCGTGACCCAGGGTGAGGGGGAGCGGCCCGGCGTAGGAGGCACCGGTCGTGTAGTGGAGGTCGCTGCGGCAGATGCCCGCGGCGTGGACGCGAACCAACGCCTCGCCGGGGCCGGGCTCGGGTATCGGGAGGTCGCGGTCTACCAGGGCCGAACCTACTGCGTCGAGTTGGATGGCGTGCATTATCTTTCCTGCCCCTCCACAAAACCCACCGCCCGGACCCGGGTAAAGGTGTCGATGCTACGACCCTGGGGGAAGGCGTCCCGCTTGATAAAGCCGCCGGCCATGCTGTCGTGGCCCCCGCCGATGCCGTGGCCGTCGACGATGTGCCGGACGAGGGTCCCGGCGTTCACCGTGTCCGTGACGCTCCGGATCGAGTACTTGATTCCCGCGTCCCGGATCGAATAGCTCACGACGACGTTGACCCCGGCGATGGTAACGACAATGTCGCTCGCGGCCCCTAAGAGGGAGTCGTTGGCATTTTCGAGCCGGAGAAAGCCGATCTCTCCGTAGACTTCCACCCCTTCGAAGGCCTGGGCGTAGTCCTGGAGGTCCCGTGTAGAGATTTGATTCGCCTTGAGCTCGTTGATTCGGGAGATGTCGATGTGCTTGTAGAGCCAGTAGAACATGTCGATATCGAGGGCGCTGACACCCCGGGTCAGGTTGTCGGTATCCATGAGAATCCCGTAGACCATCGCCGTAGCGACGTTTTGGGGCGGCTCCACCCCGGCTTCTTTGTAGTACTCGGCGATAATCGCGCTACAGGAGCCCACCTCCGGCCGGACGTCCTCGAAGCGGTACCCCTTCGGGCCGTTGTACTGGTGGTGATCGATGCAGGCCACCTCGTCGGTGTCGAGGTCGGTGACGTTGGCGTTCTCCTTCTGGACGTCGACCAAGACGGCCCAATCCTCCTCCCCGAGGGTGTGAACCTCCGAGGCCAGGCGCATCTCGATGCCGAAGGCACGGAGCATGCTGACGCTGTTCGCCTTCTCGATCTCGTCCTCGTAGACGATGACGGTATCGACTCCGAGTTGCCGGAGCAGTTGCTGCAGACCAAAGCTCGCCGCAATGGCGTCGGGATCCGGGACGTTGTGGGGTTGGAGAAAGACCTCGTCCGGGGCCTGCTTAAGGAGCTCTACCAGTTCTTCGATTAGTGCCATGGGTACCCTCGGAAGCCGATTATCCCCGGAAGGCCCGACAGAATCCAGGGGCAGGGCCAGGGGCCGGGGCCGGCGTCCGCCCGGGGCAGGGGCCCGAGGCCGTAATAGATCTTTAAATATCAATAAAAATTGCGTGAAATATCCCGCAAAGTGTTGATGCGCCGCCCAACAAGCGATATTCTTTAGTCAGAAAGTCAAGTCTATCGGTCATGGGACCGGCGGCTTCGCGAAATACCGATAATGAGAGGTTTACTCCATGCAAATAGCCGAACGGCAGACGAATGCAGCGACGAGCGCCTGGCGGGGCTTCGAGCCCGGGTGGTGGCAGGACCGAATCGACGTCCGGGACTTCATTCAGCGCAACTATACCCCCTACACAGAGAAGGGGGGCTTTCTGTCCGGCCCGACGAAGGCAACCGAAGAGCTTTGGAACCACACTCGAAAGCTTCTCCACAATGAGGTTGCGGCAGGAGGAACCCTAGACGTCGATACCTCCCGGGTCGGCGGGATTACCAGCCACGGACCGGGCTACATCGAAAAGGAAAAGGAGCGGATTTTCGGCCTCCAGACCGACGCTCCCCTAAAGCGTGCGGTTCTTCCCTACGGAGGAATCCGGATGGTGGAGGCGGCCTGTAAGGCGTACGGTTACGATCTCGATCCACAAATCGCCGACATCTTCGAAAACTATAGAAAGACCCACAACGATGGCGTCTTCGACGCCTATACCGAGGAAATGAAAGCCGCCCGGAAGGCGGGCATAATAACCGGTCTTCCGGACGCCTACGGCCGGGGAAGAATAATCGGCGACTACCGTCGGGTGGCCCTCTACGGTGTCGAGAAGCTTGTTGAAGACAAGAGACTGCAACTCGAGAGTCTCGACGTCGGGATCCTCGACGAGGATACAATCCGAAACCGAGAGGAGATATCCGACCAGATCGACGCCCTCGGTGAGCTGATAGCGATGGCGAAGAGCTATGGGTTCGACATTCGTCGCCCGGCGGAGAACGCCTTCGAGGCGGTGCAGTGGACCTACTTCGCCTACCTTGCCGCGGTAAAGGAACAGAACGGCGCCGCGATGAGCCTCGGCCGCGTTTCGACCTTTCTGGATGTCTACATCCAGCGGGACCTCGACGCCGGTGCCCTCTCGGAAGAGGAGGCGCAGGAGCTTGTCGACCAATTCGTACTCAAGTTGCGGCTTATTCGCTTCTTGCGGACGCCGGAATACAACGAGCTCTTCTCCGGGGACCCGACCTGGGTCACCGAGGTTATCGGCGGCATGGGAACCGACGGACGTACCCTGGTCACCAAGTCGAGCTTTCGTTTCCTCCAGACCCTGTACAACCTCGGCCCCGCTCCGGAGCCCAACATGACGGTTCTCTGGGCGAAGCACCTCCCGGAGGGCTTTAAGGATTTCTGCTCCCAGGTTTCCATCGACACCTCGAGCGTCCAGTACGAGAACGACGATCTGATGCGCAACTACTGGGGAGACGACTACGGCATCGCTTGCTGCGTCTCCGCGATGCGCCTGGGCAAACAGATGCAGTTTTTCGGCGCCCGGTGCAACCTAGCCAAGGCGCTCTTGTACGCGATAAACGGCGGCCGAGACGAGATTAACGGTATCCAGGTCGGCCCCCGCTTCGAGCCGATCCAGGGCGAGGTTCTAGACTACGACGAGGTAATGCAAAAGTTTGACTTTTTCCTCGACTGGATCGCCCGGCTCTACGTCAACACTCTGAACGTCATCCATTTTATGCACGACAAGTACAGCTACGAGCGCCTGCAGATGGCCCTCCACGACCGGGACGTCTACCGGACGATGGCCTGCGGCATTGCCGGCTTGTCGGTCTGCGCGGACTCTCTGTCGGCGATCAAACACGCAACGGTTCGGCCCATCAGAAACGAAGAGGGTATGGTCTTCGATTTCGAAACGACGGGGGCGTTTCCCGCCTACGGGAACAACGACGACCGGGTCGATTCCATCGCGGTGGATCTCGTCGAGCGCTTTATGACGAAGATCGCCAAGAATCCGACATACCGGAACGCCGAGGCGACGCAGTCTATCCTTACCATTACCTCGAACGTGGTATACGGCAAGAAGACCGGAAACACCCCCGACGGACGCCGGAAGGGCGACCCCTTCGCCCCCGGGGCGAACCCGATGCACGGTCGGGACGAGAAGGGAGCCCTTGCCTCCCTCGCGAGTGTCGCCAAGCTCCCCTATGAGTACGCCCAGGACGGCATCTCCTACACCTTCTCCATCGAGCCCGGCTCCCTCGGGATGCGACCGGAGGAGCGGGTCGGTAATCTTCGGGGAATCCTCGACGGCTACTTTGCCCAGAACGGGCACCACGTAAACGTCAACGTCCTAAGCCGCGACATGCTCGTCGACGCGATGGAGCATCCGGAGGAGTATCCGGATCTGACCATCCGGGTCTCGGGGTATGCGGTGCACTTCGTCAAGCTTACCCGGGAGCAGCAGCTCGACGTTATCAACAGGACCTTCCACGAGCGCCTTTGAGCGGAAAGCCGGGTATGACCGGACGCATACACTCCGTTGAAACTATGGGCACCTTGGAGGGGCCGGGCATTCGGTATGTCGTCTTCCTCCAGGGCTGTCCCCTCCGGTGCCTCTACTGCCACAACCCCGACACCTGGCGTCGCCGGGAGGGAAGGGAGCAGACCGTGGATGAGGTGATGGCCGACCTCGCAGGCTACCGAAGCTTTATCGATGCCTCGGGTGGTGGGATAACCTGCACCGGGGGCGAGCCGCTGTTGCAGGCGGACTTCGTGGGGGAACTCTTCCGCCGGTGTCGGGAGAAGGGAACCCACACGGCCCTCGACACCTCGGGATACGCCGAGCTGTCGGAGACGGTCCGGGACCTTCTCGATGCGACGAACCTCTTGTTACTGGACATCAAGCACGCCCCCGGGGCGGGTCACAAGGAGCTTACCGGGGTTACCTTCGATCGCACCCGAGCCTTCGCCGAGTACGCCGACGCTAGGGGCATTCCGATGTGGATTCGCCATGTCCTGGTACCCGGCCACACCGTGGACCCGGAGGTCTCACAGAGCGTCGCCGCCTTCGTGGCGGGGCTTTCCTCCGTCGAACGGGTCGACCTGTTGCCCTACCACGAGCTCGGACGGCATAAATGGGAGGCCCTGGGGCGCCGGTATCCTCTGGAAAACGCGATGCCTCCGACGGAAGAGCAGATAGCCGTAGCCCACCGGATTTTCGAGGCCGCCGGGTTACCCGTCACCCCGCCGTTCTAACCCCAAGGGGGTATCAACAAGCTTGTTTTCGGGTCCGCCTCTTGTTCCTCTGCTCGCGGCGGTTATACTAAGAGGCCACACCGATGGATCTTCAAGCCTATTCCAAGCAGTTTGTCTACGACCGCGAATACGAAGCGCGTCGCTTCGACGAGCTCCACACCGTCTACGGCCGAAACACCATACTCCCCGACGGATTCGAGTTGCAGGCGCTCTTGGCGCTCTCCCACTTTCCGGAGCTTCGGCACGTCGAGATCGAGTTCGTGGTCAAGAAGGCGATCGTTCCACTCATATCCTACGTTCGGTTACGAAGTGTGTTCCGGAAACCCAAAGAGAGAAGGTACCGCATCGTCATCTCGTCGAAGTCATTCGCCGCAGCGGAGCCGATGCTCCTGGCGAGTCTTCCCTTCGACGCCCAGGTAGGCATCCTTGGGCACGAAATCGCGCATACGGTGGAATACATCGAGAAGGGTCCCTTCGGTATGCTCGGCGTACCGCTCTGCTCACTCCGCCGACGGTGCCGGGAGCCCTTCGAGCGGGCGACCGACCGACGGGCGGTGGACCACGGTCTCGGTTGGCAGCTCTACGGCTACTACCGCTACGTCTGGCAGGTGCAACGCTCGGCGGGAAGACCCGACGGCGGCTTCGCCAAGACCTACATGACGCCCCGGGAGGTTCTCGCCTACATGGAGCAAATCGGTTACCAAGTGTCTAGGGAGATGCTCGAGTCGGAGCCGCTGTACCGGAGCTCGGAGTAGCCTATTCCGAGAGCGCCGAGAGCTCCTTGAGTTGCCGGAGCGTCTGGCGCCACTTCCGCTGGTCCATCTGAGATACCGTGGCCTCTTTGGCACGACGCCACTTGGGAAGGGTCTCCTCGAGGGCGGCACGCCCCTCGTCGGTTAGCCGGTAGAGTCGGACCCGGCGGTCGGATCCCCGCTGCTCGCAGACAAGCCCGCGGTCTACCACCACGTCTAAGGTCCGGGACACGGTGCTCAAGTCGGAGCCCAACCGGTTCGCAATCTCCGTTCCCGTGGTTGGCTCTTCCCGGCCGATGTTCACTAGAAGTGCGAACTGAGCCAGGGTGAGATTGCTGCTTCGGAACTCCCTCTCGAAGATTCGGGTCACCATCTTGTACGCCCGGCCCAGGTTGTACCCGGGACAGGTTGCGGTCACAAGCTCAAGCTCGTTGGGATATTGGCGCCGGGTCTGCCTTCGGCCCGGCGGTTTTCGTCGGGGCGCCTTGCCGCGGCGTTTGAGCCGCACGGCTCTGCGAGCCACCGATGGTTTTTCTTTGCTCTTGGTCATCCTTTGGCAAGTATACGGTGGTTGGAAAGCTGCAAGCAACCGCCGTGTTGACTGAAAGTTTGATATACAACTACTTGTGTGTCATCACAAAGCCGGTAAGGGTGAGGATTTCCCCAGCTCCGATGCTGCCGCTATTCGAGGCTCGCGAAGAGGTTGTTCAGCGCCTCCATCAAGGTCGGGTGGGAGAAGGGGGCGTCTCGGAGCGCGGTGTAGGGAAGGCCCGCCATCATCGCTATCTGGATGGCCCCGGCGATCTCGCC
>CAZLDK010000196.1:0-6745 GCA_964558285.1 uncultured Spirochaetaceae bacterium
CATCCCTGGGGCTTGCGAATTCGGGTCGCCGGAAGCGCCCCGGAGCTCCTCGAGTCCCGGGGCATCGGAAGGGCAGGAGCACAGAGCCTCGCGTTGATTCTCTCGGGAGCACTGAGCGGCCTTGCCGGCGCCGGCATCGCCCTGCGACTCGGCGCCTACCTTCCCGGGGTTTCCGGAGGCCGGGGATGGATTGCCCTGGTTGTTATCTTCCTGGGGTATCGCCGACCGGTCGGGGTCTTTCTCGCGACCCTTGGCTTTACCCTGGCCGAAGCTATTGCCATTCGCGCCCAGGGCCTTGCGACGGTGTCCCCTACGCTTCTGTTGAGCCTACCCTACCTACTGGTCTTCGGTGGCCTCGTCCTCTACGCCGTCTTCCGCAGGATCGCCCTCGGAAACGAGGGAGAAGAGACGCCCTAAAAGCTCCCGGACCGCTCCGTCGTGGCGTTGACGCCCCTCTTCCGCTGCCGCTCCCATCCCTTGAATCCGTTGCAGAAGCTCTTCGAGGCGAAGGTTTCCCGGCGAGCCGGTTGCGGTTCGCCTGTTGAGGAGGCCTGTAAGCTGCTCCTCCGTAATCGCCGGAGGGACAGAGCGGCCGGAGCGAATCTCCTCGAGGCGTTCGGCTACCTGCCGGTAGGCGTCCCGGAAGGGGGCCCCCTTCTCCACGAGGGCAAAGACGTCGTCGGTGGAGAGCACCTCGTGGTCGAAGGGGGCGAGGAGAGCCTTCGGGTCCACCGAAAAATCCCGGGCGACGAGCCCGGCGGCCCGGAGAGAGGGATAGGTAAGGTCGAAGGCGTCGAAGAGCATCGCCTTGGTCTCCTGAAGATCCCTGCTGTAGCCGCTGTTTAGCCCCCGGAGGAGGCTCTTCGCCCCCTGGGCGATCCCACCGACGGCGGCGGCCTTCCCCCGGATCAGCTCGAGGACGTCGGGGTTCCTTTTCTGGGGCATAATGCTCGACCCGGTTGCGATATCTTCCGGGAGGATGAAGTAGCCGAACTCCTTCAGGGAGTAGAGGATGATGTCGGCGGCAAAGCGGCTAAGGGTTACCATCAGGTGGTCAAAGGCGTCGATGGCGAGGGCCTCGAGCTTCCCCCGGCCGTTCTGGCTCGCGAGGACGTTGGTGTGCACGCGCCGGAATCCGAGGAGGGCAGCGGTGTACTCCCGCTCCAAGGGAAGGGGCACGCCGTAGCTTGCCCCGGCACCGAGGGGCGAACGGTCGACCTGGTCGTAGACCAAGAGGAGAAACTCGGCGTCGTCGAGGAGCTCCTCTGCGTAGGCGCCGCACCAGAGACCCACCGAAGAGAGCATAGCCGGTTGAAGGTGGGTACGCCCGACCATCGGAAGATGCTGCAACTCCCCGGCCCTCCGGGCAAGGACTGAGGCGACATCGAGAATCTCCGAGATAAGGTCCAAGAGCGCTTCCCGGAGCCACAACCGAAGCGCCGTAGCCGACTGGTCGTTCCGGGAGCGACCGGCGTGGATCCGCTTGCCGGCTTCCCCTACCCGATCGGTCAGCCGGTTCTCGATTGCGGTGTGGCAATCCTCGTCCTCCGGCGTAACCGAGAAGCTCCCGGCGGCCGCCTCTTTGGCGATGGAGCGCAGCTCCGTCTCGAGCCGTTCCCGTTCCTCGGAGGAGAGAATCTTCAGCCGCTCGAGCTGCCGAGCCTGGGCAACGCTTCCGAGGCAGTCGGCAACCACGAGACGCCGGTCGTAGAGGTAGTCCTTTCCGACGGTAAAACGCTCGACGACATTTCGAGTCGCTTTTCCTTTGTCCCAGAGTTTCGCCATGGAGGCATTCTACGGGTCTCGGGGGGCGCCGTCGACTAGGCGGGCTTGTTGTCCCCGGTGGCCCGACGGCTAAAGGCCAGCTCATCACCCTTTCTGCCGACGATAACCCGATCCCCCTCTTTTACCTTCCCGGCGAGAATCTGCTTCGACAGCGGGTTTTGCAGGAGGCTCTGGATAGCACGCTTCAGCGGCCGGGCACCGAAGGCCGGGTCGAAGCCCGCGTCGGCAATCAAAGCCTTGGCGTCGTCTGAAACCGCAAGCTCTATTCGCCTCTCGCCGAGACGCCGCTCGAGGCGCCGGAGCTCGATGGAAACGATCGTGAGGATTTGCTCCTTCGCCAAGCGGTTAAAGGTTATGACCTCGTCCAATCGGTTTAAGAACTCCGGCTTGAAGGTGGCCCGAAGGAGCCCTTGGATCTGGTCGGAGATTTCCGAGATATCCGGGGCGCCGAGGATAAGGTCGCTCCCGAGGTTGCTGGTCATGATGATGATGGCGTTCCGAAAATCGACCTTCCGCCCCTGGCCGTCTGTCAGTCGCCCCTCGTCTAAGAGCTGGAGGAGCACGTTAAAGACATCCGGATGAGCCTTCTCGATCTCGTCGAAGAGAACAACCGAATAGGGGCGTCGCCGGACAACCTCGGTTAGCTGTCCCCCTTGGTCGTAGCCGACGTAGCCCGGGGGTGCCCCGATCAGCCGAGAGACCGAGAACTTCTCCATGTACTCGCTCATGTCGATTCGAGTCAGCGCCTTCTCGTCGTCGAAGAGGTAGTCCGCCAAGGTCTTCGCAAGCTCGGTCTTTCCGACGCCTGTAGGCCCGATAAAGAGAAAGGTACCGAGGGGCCGGTTCTCGTCTGCGATTCCGCTCCGGTTCCGGCGGATGGCGTCGGACACCGCGGTAATGGCGTGATCCTGACCGACGACCCTCCGGGCGAGGGTCTGCTCGAGGTGGAGAAGCTTCTCCATGTCCGAAGCCATCATCTTGGAGACGGGGATACCCGTCCAGGAGGCGACCACCTCGGCAATGTCCTCGTCGGAGACCTCTTCTCGCAGGAGGGTGCTATCGCCCTGGACTCTGTCGAGCTCGTCGCTCTTTGCCGCGAGCTCCGCCTCGGTCTGTGGCATCAAACCGTGCTTTATCTCCGCGGCCTTTGCGAGGTTTCCTTCCCGCTCGTACCGCGTCTCGTCGATGCTCAGTTGCTCCTGCCGCTGCTTGAGCTCTCGAATCTCCTGAATAATCTCTTTCTCGGTCTGCCACTGAAGCTGCTTTGCGTCCCGTTCGGAGGTCAGGTCCGCGAGCTCTCGACGTATCTTCTCCAGCCGCTCCTTGGAGGCGTCGTCGGGTTCCTTCGACAGCGCCTGTTGCTCGATATTCAGCTGGAGAATCCGCCGCTCCAACTGGTCGAGGGCCGTCGGTTGGCTCTCGATCTCCATCTTTAGGCGGCTCGCCGCTTCGTCGACCAGGTCGATCGCCTTGTCAGGGAGAAACCGCGAGGTGATGTAGCGGTCCGAGAGCATTGCCGCCGCGATAAGCGCCTCGTCCCGGATTCGGACGCCGTGGTGCACCTCGTAGCGCTCCTTGAGCCCCCGAAGAATCGCGATGGTGTTCTCTACCGACGGCTCGCCGGCAAAGACCTGCTGAAAGCGTCGCTCGAGGGCCGGGTCCTTTTCGATATTCTGCCGGTACTCGTCGAGAGTCGTGGCGCCGATCGCCCGGAGCTCCCCCCGGGCAAGGGCGGGCTTGAGCATGTTGGAGGCGTCCATCGACCCTTCGGCGCTTCCGGCACCCACGAGTGTGTGGAGCTCGTCGATAAAGAGGACGATCTGCCCGTCGGAGGAGGCGATCTCGTTGATGACGGCCTTGAGGCGTTCCTCGAACTCCCCCCGGAACTTCGTACCCGCCAAGAGGGAGCCGAGGTCGAGGGCGAGAACCCTTTTTTCTTTGAGGGAGTCGGGAACGTCGCCGGAGACGATCCGCCGGGCGAGGCCTTCGACGATGGCTGTCTTGCCGACCCCCGGCTCTCCGATCAGGACAGGGTTGTTCTTGGTGCGCCGGGAGAGAACCTGCATCACCCTCCGGATTTCTTCGTCCCGGCCGATTACGGGGTCCAGTTTCTCCCGTCGGGCGAGCCCCGTCAGATCCCGGCAGTACTTGTCGAGGACCTGATACCGCGATTCGGGATTCTGGTCGGTTACCCGTTGGTTTCCCCGGATGCTCTGCAAGGCCTTCAGGACCGCCTGGCGCTCGATCCCGGTCTTCTTGAGAAGCCCAGGTAGCGCTCCGTCGCCGTCGAGCATTGCGAGCAAGATGTGCTCGGTGCTCACGAAGTCGTCTTTGAGGGCCGTAGCCTCTTTTTCCGCTCCGGCGAGAATCTGTCGGGCCTCGGAACCCATCTGGAGCTGGGCTTGTTCGCCGTAGACTTTGGGCTTTTGGTCCAAGAGTCGCTCCGCTCCGGTACGGACTTCCTGGGAACTCGTGCCCAATCGATTCAAGAGGGGCGGCACGACGCCGTCCTGCTGCTCGAGAAGCGCCAGAAGCAGGTGCGCGGGATCGAGGGTCGCATGGTTGTAGCGCTCGGCGACTGCCGTGGAGGCTTGGATTGCCTCCTGCGCCTTTATCGTGAAGCGTTCATAATTCATAGTAGTCTCCCCAAAAAATAATACGCCACTCCTCCGACGACCACTGTTCCTTCGGCTCTTGCCCGGGGGGTGGGGACTTGGGTATTCTGAGGTCGTGGAATCAGAATCCAACCCCCTGGACAACAAGGTCATAATCCTCAACGGCTTCAGCTACGAGGAAATCGACAAGATTATGCGCAGCGTGAAGTCTCAATTCGAGACCCCTCGGGATCTCATTTTCGCGAAGACCACCCCCACCTCGCTCAAGATGACGGTGGAGGACCTTATCGAAGACATCTCCGAGGACCACGACTACCTCAAGAAGAATCCGCCCAACCTCAAGAAAAACCAGGATTCGGAAACATGACCCCCCGCAAGGCCCTGGCTTCGCTACCGGCGTACCATCCCGGCAGAAAGAAGCCCGGTACCGTCAAGCTCTCCTCCAACGAGAACCCCCGGGGCCCCTCGCCGAGGGCACTCGCTGCTGCCCGATCGAGTCTAACCGATGTGGCAGTCTACCCGGAAGGGTCCTCCGCCGAGCTCCGGGAGGTCCTCGCCGCCGGTAGAGGGATAGCCCCGGATCAAATCATCGTCGGCAACGGTTCCGACGAGGTGATGGTGATGATAGCCGCTGCCTATGTCGATCCGGGAGATACCGTCGTAACCGGAGCCCACACCTTTTCCCAGTACTCCTTCGCCGGGCGCCTTTTCGGCGGCAAGGTTATCGAGACTGCGATGCCCGGGGGGCGGTTCGAGGTCGACTCGGTCGTCGAGGCGGCCGGAGACGCGAAGGTGGTCTTCGTCTGCAGCCCCAACAACCCTACGGGAAGCTACCTAACCGATTCGGAGCTTCGTCGGCTCGCCGACGGTATCTCGGACAAGACCCTCCTAGTAGTCGACGAAGCCTACACCGACTACGTCGACGCCGAGGACTTTGGATGGGCCGAAGAGCTCCTCGGGAGCCGGGATAACGTCATGGTCCTCCACACATTCTCCAAGGTCTACGGACTCGCCGCTCTTCGGGTGGGATACGGGATCGGACACCCGGACGTCATCGAGAACCTCAATCGAGTTAAGCAACCCTTCAACGTCAACGGCGCTGCCCAGGCGGCGGCCCTGGCGGCTCTGGAGGACAGAGAGTTCTACGCGGATACACTCCGCATCAACCGCTCAGGCAAAGAGCTGATGGGGCGCTTCTTTCGGGATAACGATGTCGACTATCTGCCGACCCAGGCGAATTTCTTCTGTGTCGATCTCGGTCGGGACGCCGAGCCGGTCGTCGGGGAGCTGGCGGAACGAGGTTATTCCGTCCGACCGCTACGCTCCTTCGGTCTTCCGAGCTGTATACGAGTAACCATCGGAATGGAGCAGGAAGCCGCCGGCTTCTGCGACGCGTTGAGCTTCGTCCTGAAGCCCGCCCTCACCTAACGATGAGCGAATTCGCTGCCAGCTTTGCGTTAACATCGCTTCCGGCCGCCGCGTTTCTCTACATTCTCGGTCGACATCTCCGGAAGCGGCAGCCGGGCCTCTTCAGAGCCGGAATCGGAGCGGGAACGATCGCGCTGCCGCTGGTTCTCGTCGCCCTCTACTTCCTGCGACGCCTTTTCCCGAGCAACCTCGAAGCGACCCTCTTTCCCCTCCTGGCAATCCCGATCGTCGAGGAGAGCGGCAAACTGGCTGCGGTACGGAAAGCCGACCGGTCTGTTGCCCCCGACGATATCGCGCTACTCGTTCCCCTAGGCCTTGTCGTTGGCTGTGTCTTTGGGTACCTGGAAAACCTCTTCTATCTCTGGGAGCGCCCGGGAACGAGTCTCCTCCGGGGAATCTCGAGCCTCCCCCTCCACATGGCGGCGACCGGGACCGCAGCACTTATTCTTGCCGTTGGCCAACGGTGGCGTGGCGCCACGGTGCTACTCGGCCTTCTTGTTGCGACCGCTCTGCACCTCGGCCACAACGCCCTCTGGACCCTTCGACAACCGCTGGTCGGCCTCGCGATCGTCTTGGCCTGGGGAGCCCTAATCATTGCCGTCTCCCTCTACCTTCGCATCGAATCGTCTTGACGCGGGGTCACTATTGTTGTTAGCTTACCCATACATCGCAGGGTAGAGCAGTTGGCAGCTCGTCGGGCTCATAACCCGGAGGTCGTAGGTTCGAGTCCTACCCCTGCTAAGAGTAAAACCCCCAGCCCGGTCCGCCGGTCCTGGGGGCTTTTTTTTGTGGCGGAATAAACGGCTCGGGGAGGACTCGAAACGAGGGGGCGGCGCGAGGACCTGGAGCGCCGAGGCACAGGATGATTAGTGGTCCGAACCTTGGGACCGAGCCGTTGCCCCGGGGTAGCGGACCGC
>CAZLDK010000197.1:0-3866 GCA_964558285.1 uncultured Spirochaetaceae bacterium
TATTACTGCGCCAGTTTTTCCCGCGCTTCAATCAACAGGGATGTTGATACGTCACATGAATCGATTCGGGACGAACATCACTATCTCCGGTACGAAGGTCACCAGAAGAAGGATCACGAGCATCGTGACGTAGAAGGGCAGCATCGCCTTCGCGGTTTTTTCGATGGTCGTACGGCCGACTGCGCAGCCCACAAAAAGCGCCGACCCGACGGGCGGCGTGCAGAGACCGATACCCAGGTTCAGCATCATGACTATTCCGAACTGTACTGGGTTCATCCCAAGCTCGGTGACGACCACGGGAAAGAGGATCGGCGTCGTAATCAGGATGAGGGGCGCCATGTCCATTATCATCCCCAAGATTAGCAGAAGCACGTTGATCAAGAGCAGTAGGACGACGCGGTTCTGTGACACCGCAAGGAGCGCCTGGGTCGCTTTGGCGGGAATCTGGAGAAAGGCCAGGAGCCATCCAAAGGCCGCTGCTGCTGCGATAAGGCTCATGACGATGGCAAGGGTGTAGAGGCTCGACCGAAGAATGCTCCACAAGGCCTTAAACGGAATCTCGCGGTAGACAAAAAACGTGATGATTACGGCGTAGATGGTCGCGATTGCTGCGGACTCCGTCGCTGTAAAGACGCCGGTAAGCACTCCCCCGATAATGATGACCGCGGTAAAGAGCCCGAGTATGGCGTCCTTGGTAATCGTAGCCGCTTCCTCAAGGGTGAACTTGTCCTCTTTGGGATAGCCCTTTCGTACGGCGATGACGTAGCTGATTATCATCAGGGCCAGTCCGAGCATTACGCCGGGGACGAAACCGCCGAGGAAGAGGCGGCCGACGGAGATGCCTCCGGCTGCGAGGGAATAGATGATAACGTTATGGCTGGGAGGAATGATGATTCCCTGGCAGGCGCTCGTCACGGTGACGGCGACCGCGTAGTCGGCGTCGTACCCCTTCTTCTTCATTATGGGAACCATAATCGTTCCGATGGACGAAACGTCGGCGACCGCGGAACCGGAGATTCCGCCGAAAAACATGCTCGCGAGCACGTTTACCTGGGCGAGCCCCCCGCGCATGCGACCGACGATCAGGTTACTGAACATTATCAAGCGACGAGAGATTCCACCCTTGCTCATTATTTCGCCGGCCAGAATAAAGAAGGGAATTGCAAGGAGCGAGAAGATTCGCGTTCCCTGTATCATGCGCTGGACGATCGCCGCCATCGGAATTCCAAGGTAGTTCGCTGTCGCGATCGACGAGATGGCAAGCGAGAAAGTTATCGGCACCTTCAATATAAGAAGAAGTGCGAAGCCTCCCAGCAGTATTGCGGACGCAACTCCCAGATCAGGCATCTTCTTCCTCCCACGCCTTTCTATCGCTTTCGAGTTCGGTATCGGTTTCGTAACCGATAAGGTCTGCCACCCCTTCGTAGATCAACAGCAGGGCCGAAAGAGGAAGCACCGCGTAGAGGTAGCCCGACGAGAGACGCGAAGCGGGCATGATCGACCGCACCGCAACCTGGATGAGATGATTCCCGTAGATAAAGAAGACTACGCCAACCACGACTACCCCGACGGCAGCGACCCGTTGGAGGATCGAGTCCAACCAAGGAATCGGTCGGCGCCATAGGTGCAGGCTGATGTGAAGCCGCTTTCGAACCCCCATCGGAATGGAGAGAAAGACGAACCAGCCAACCAAGACGAGCGCGATCTCCTCACCCCACCGGAGACCGGAGTCGAGGACATAGCGCATAAAGACGTTCACGCTGATGATGAGCACCATCGCAACCAGCAGCATCCGCGCGATGACCGCGGAGACCGTGTAGAGGGCATCGAAAATCACTACGAGTATCCGGCCGATCCTTCCGAGCATAGGCTCCTCTCTCTCTCATGACTCTCAGGAAAAATGCACATCGCCGGAATCCCTGCGATATCGCAGGGACCCGGCGACGGTTTGGGTAGACTTATTCTACTCTATGTAGTTAGCGTACCGCGCGAATTCTGGCAACAACTTCCTGAAGCTCGGGTGAGAGCCTGTCGTAGAGCGGTTGCATCGCCGCCTGGAACTCCGCGTAGGCTTCCGGGGTCAGCTCGGTAATCACGTTACCAGCAGCACGAATCTCTTCTTCCGAAACTTCGACAAAGTTTGCCCACTGCTCTATCTGGTAGTCGATGGAGTCCTTCGCCGCCTGGCGAATTATTTCCTGGTCCTCTTCGCTCAGTCGATCCATCACGATCTTGCTGCCGATCAGAATCTCGGGGACCCGGGTGTGGCGGTCGAGCGTATAGTACTGCGCGACTTCGTAGTGGCTCGTCGAATAGTAGCTCGGCCAGTTGTTCTCCGCACCGTCGATAACTCCGGTCTGGAGGCCGCTGTAGACTTCGCCGAAGGGCATCGGGGTCGCCACGGCACCAAGGGCTTCGACGAGTCCGACCATCAGGTCGCTCTGTTGAACACGGAACTTCAGGCCTTCCATGTCGGCGACGGTCTTGATCTCCCGAACCGAATTGTAGAAGCTTCGGGCGCCCGAGTCATACCACGCGAGGCCGACAAAATCGGCAGGCTCGAGGCTGGCAAGGAACTCATCGCCGATTTCGCCCTTCAGAACGTTCCACATGTGGTCGGCGTCGCGATAGAGGTAGGGCATCTGGAGAGCGTCGAGGGAGGGCGAGAAGGCAGCGAGGGGCGAGATGCTTACACGCGTAAAATCGATCGCGCCGAACTGAACCTGCTCGATTACGTCCCGTTCTTCACCAAGTTGCGACGAGTGATAGACCTCGATCGTAATGCGACCGTTGGTCCGTTCCTCGACGAGCTCGGCAAAGTAGTAGTTCCCCTGGGTGGTGGGATAGTCCTGTACGTGGGTCTCGGCGAGGCGCAAAACGATTGGTTCGTCTCCGGCCTCTTCTCCTGCACCACCGCCAAATACCAGCCCGGTAACAAACACGAGAACCGAGATAGCTATCAGGGTTTTCTTCATCTTATCCTCCTTGTGGATTGATAAACCAGTGTCAGCCCCTTTCTGCGAACGCACAATCGGATGATCGGGCCATGTTCTGGACTAATTTGCGGTAAGAAGGATCGGAGGGAGAGAATCTTGCGCCGTTAGCACGGCCTTGCTGCCCCCGCGGGTCTAGTGCTGGTTTTTCCGGAAGGCGCTCGGCGTCAGGCCGGTTATCCGTCGGAATACCCGACTAAAGTAGTTTTGATCCGCGTATCCTACTCGTGCGGCAACCTCTTTGACCGAGAGCGACCCTTCCCGGATAAGCCGCTGGGCAGCCTCGATGCGTCGTGCGGTCAGGTAGTCGAGAACTGTCGACCCCGTGGCGCTCTTGAAGATCCGGGAAAGATGGAACGGAGAGAGACGGACGTGCTCCGCTATTCGGTCGAGGGAGAGTTCGTCCGCGTACTCTTTGTCGATGTACTGCCGGGCCGATCGGACCGCCCGGTGGGTCGATTCTTCGGCCTCGGAGGCGTGGTGCGCGAGGTGCTCGCAGATTCCGGCGATCGCGAGGCGCAGGTCCCGTTCCCCGGGCTCGGCGGCCGGGTCGGCGAGGGACCGTACCAACCCGGCGACAGTAGGCGACAGCCTTCCGATCTGCATCGCCGCGGCGTGGGCGACGTAGGCCATCACTTCGGCAAGCTCCTCCCGTATGGCTTCGACAGTCGGCGCGAGTACACGGACGTGTTCAAAGAGATCGGTGCCGAGACGTTCCATCGCCTCGGCGTCGCCTGCGAGAATCGCCCGAACCAGCTTCTGCTCGGAGTCAAGAATAGCCCGGCGGGCCGAACGATCCGCCAAGCGCCCAGAGCCCGTATCGATACCAGGCCCGGACCCACCCTTGGTCGCCGTCTTCGCGTTGGCGAACCG
>CAZLDK010000197.1:3876-6730 GCA_964558285.1 uncultured Spirochaetaceae bacterium
CGGAGCCCGAGGCCCGCGAACCCCGGCGCGGGACCGTCCACTCCCGCGGTAACCGCCACTCCCAGCTCCCGCCGGGCCGAATCGATTACCCGGTGGACCACGCTACTCTGCGCCGACGAAGCGACCCTGGCCTCGACCGCCTCCTCGGTAACAAGCAGGGCGTATAATGCCGATGTGTCGGTGCTCGCAAGGAGCCGTAGACCGTTTTGCAGGCATTCACGACGGAGTATCGATACGACTCGCCGCCGGAGCACTCGCTCGTGGACCGCGGAGTCCGGGCGGAGGAGCTCCCCGTCGGCCTTGACCCGCATTAGGAGTGCGGTGGTCTGCGGTTGAGCATCGCCGTCGAGGTGTAAGTAGCGGCGCAAGATGGACTCGTCGATAAGGCCGAGGACCGCATCTCCAATCAGCTTACTCTCTGCGAGATCTCGCTCGTCGGTGTCCGTGGTGGCAGCGGGTGACACTCCGGGATCCTCGAGCGCCCGTTCCTCCGAAAGCCTCTCGGCAAGGCCCCGGACCACCTCTTCGATACGGTCATTGCTCGCCGGTTTGATGATAAAGTCGTCTGCGTGGAGGCGAATGGCCTCCTGCGCGTAGTCGAAGTAGTTGAAGGCGGTAAGGAACACGATGCGGGTATGGGAGTGAAGCTCCTTGATCTTCCGAGCCGCTTCTATCCCGTTGATACCCGGCATTTTTATGTCTAGGATCGCGATGTCCGGTGGCGACTGCTGGGAGAGCTCGATCGCCTCCCGGCCGTTCGCCGCTACCACTACCTCGTCCACGATGTCCTCTACCTGTCGAATGACGAATTGCAGCGCTTCACGCTCGAGGCGCTCGTCGTCTGCTACAAGGACCCGATACATCTGCCCCTCCTACTGTTCGGGAAACCTGATCGTAATCACCGTGCCCCCGCCGGGCGAAGAGCTCACATCGAAGCGCAACTCGTCCCCGTGGAGAAGGCCCAGACGCGTCTTGACGTTCCGCAGGCCGATGTGATTCACCGGACCGTCGAGGGCATCCGGCACCGACTCGATGCCGACGCCGGTATCCGCCACCGTGATAACGACGAAGGAATCCTCGAGGGCGCAGTCGACGGTAACGGTTCCCCCTTCCTCCCGGGGCTCGATTCCGTGTCGGATTGCGTTTTCCACCAAGGGTTGCACCGTAAGGGCGGGAATGCTGACCGAGTGGGCGTCGATCTCGCAATTGAGGACAAAGGTAAGCCGCTCGTGGAATCGGTGGCGCTGTAGCATCACGTACTCTTCGACGACCTGAAGCTCGTCCTCGAGGGTGACCGCGGCGTGGGGTTCCTGGAGCATGTATCGAAAGACCCGGGCGAGGGACTGAATGAGGTTCGTGGTCTCGGAGGCACCTTCGAAGAGGGCGGTCCGCGAAATCGTGTTCAAGGTGTTGAAGAGAAAGTGCGGGTTGATCTGCGATTGAAGGCCGAGGAGTTGTGCCTCCCGGAGCGACTGGCTGAGCCGGGCGGTATGAACCTCGAGCTCCCTCTTACCCTGGACGTCGTGGATAAGCTGCTTGACGTTCCGCTGCATCGTGGCGAAAGCCTCGGCAAGAATCTGTATCTCGTCGGAGGTCTCTACGCGAATGATGGCGGCGTCGAGGTTGCCGCCGGAAATTTCCTGCGCCGTGTGGGACAGCGATACAATCGGACGCGTAACCGTTCGGGAGAAGAGCATAGAGAACCCGACCATCACCAGAATCAGAAGCACCACCGCGGACCCGGAGGCAATTGCCGTCGAACGGGCACGCTGGGCGAGGAGTCGGACGTCTTCTTCACCGACGTTCAACCTAACCTGCAACAGACGCTCCGCGTAGCCGTCGACGTAGCGACGGATCTGGACGCCCCGGACGTAGCGGCTGTAGGCTTCGCTCGCCCCGGAATCGGCCGACCTAACAGCGCTGTTCATGGCGCCGACGTAGGCAAGGAGCCCGAACTGCATGGCGCGAAGCTGGAAGTAGTCCTCGATTTCTCCACTCGAGGTCCGCTCTAAGGTCCGGTGCAGCTCCGTTAGGGTAGGCGCCAGCTCGTAGTAGATTTCCAGGTCCCGGTGCGACAGATCGCGAAGGTAGCGTTGGACCGCCCGCTCGCTCTCCGTAAGGAGTACTCGGAAACGATGAATGGCGAGGTAGGTGTCGAGGTAGTCGCTAAAGATCGTGTTCTGCTCGGAGACAAGCAAACCGACACTGACCGCGATAACGACCGTCAAAAAGACGATAGCCGCAAAGAGAAGAACCTGCCGGGAATTCAGCGATCGGCGGGGAGAAGGACGCTCCGACTCCTGCATGGCTGCATTGTAGCCCTATCCGCCTTTCGCTGCCTACTCGCGGTCGGCTAGGTCCCCAACGGCGGGGGAGTAAGGCCCTGCCGAAGCAGTCGATCGGCGGGAATTCTGACTACGAACCGAGGCGTCGGGCGTCGGCGGATCTCCAAGCAGCCGCCGATCTGCCGCACCAGGGCGTGCAGGAGCCGGAGGCCCTGGGTCGCCGGAGCCTCCAGGTCTACCGTCTCGTCGATAGGGACCCCATTCATATCGACGACGATGTCGACACCCACCGGAGCCTCGGGGACCCCCTCGGCGAGCACCGGCGCGGCCGAATAGAGGGAGAACACGTTTTCCCCTTCCGGGGAAAAGCTGTGCTTCACGGCGTTGATCGCCAGCTCTGCGACGACGAGGCTAAGGGCCCTGGCGTCTTGGTAGCGGAGCGCGATGTCTCCGACGTCGCAGCTACTCGTTACCTCGAAGGGGGCCGCGGCAAAGACCCGTTCGACCGTCCCTGCCAGGAGCGTCCGGAGCTCCACCGCGCCACTGTCGCCCTCGGCGGACATGAGCTC
>CAZLDK010000198.1:0-6718 GCA_964558285.1 uncultured Spirochaetaceae bacterium
TCGCGGCAGACCGCCTCCGGCGCCCCTCCGATCCCTCGCGTCCGAGGGGGATCGTGGGTATAGTGTTCCATGCTCATCCGACCCGCGACGCCGGCGGACCTCCCGGCAATCACCGAAATCTATAACGACGCCGTCCTGACTACCACCGCGACCTTCGACATCGAGCCGAGGACCGAGGCCGAGCAGCGTCGCTGGTTTGCAGAGCACGGTCCCGACTATCCGCTTCTGGTCGCCGAGAGGGAGGGGCGCGTGGTGGGATGGGCAAGCATCTCCCGGTTTGCAGAGCGCCCCGCCTACTCGATTACCGCCGAAACCTCGGTCTACATCGACGCGGCGCACCGGGGCCAGGGCATCGGGAAGGAGCTCTTAGGGGCCCTTATCGAGGCGGCCCGGCGCCTTGGCTTCCATTCGCTGGTCGCCCGGATCGCCGAGGGAAGCGAGGCAAGCATCCGGCTCCACGAGCGCTACGGCTTCGAAACCGTCGGGAGGCTCAAAGAGGTCGGCCGAAAGTTCGACCGGCTCCTCGACGTCTATTTCCTGCAGCTCATCCTATGAATCATCCGGGGCCCCCCGCTCCAGAATAAACTCGACCCGGCGGTTCTTCCACCGGTTGTTCTGGTCCTCGTGGGGAACCACCGGACGGGCGCCGCCGATCCCTTGGGCCCGCATCCGGTCCCGGTCTATCCCGAGAATTATCAGCGCTTGGCGTACCTCCTCCGCCCTGTCGGAAGAGAGGGGAAGAAGCACCTCGGTCTGCTCCCGCCGCTTCGCCGGCCCCTCGGCGGTGTAGAGGTGCGCGGCGTGCCCCTCTATCAGAATCTGATAGTCGGGAAAGCGCATCAGGATCTCCGCCAGGCGCCGGAGCGTAGTAAGGTTTTGCTCAAGCTCGTCGAGCTCGACGGCAAAGAGGTCTGCGGTAAAGGGGGCGAAGTGGATGCTCGGAATGTTTATCCGGAGGCGATCCCCATCCCGGATTACCAGGATGTCGACCCCGACTTCTCGCGTTTCCTCCGAACGGTTCCCGTCGGTATCCCAGGCGGCAAAGGTCGCCTTATACTGCTGGGCCGATTGCACCAGCTCCCCGTCGGGGCTCCTGCCGTCCCAGACAATCAGCGGCTCCGGCGCACCCTCGCCGCCGTACTCGACAAAGGTCCTCCCCGTCGGGTCGGCAATGGTCAGCTCCCACCCGGCGAGGGGCCGGAGGCTCGAAGCCTCCAGGCGAATGGAGAGTTCGTCGTCGATGCCGTCGTCGTCGGGGGAAAAGGGCACCGGCGACAGGGTCATCCGGATGTTGGGAGGGGTCGTCGGTTCCCGGGCCGTCGAAAGGTCGACGACAATCGGCCCGGCACCGGATATCCGGGGGCGGTTTCCGTTCTGGTAGATCACCTGGAAGTCGACGGTGTAGCTCCCTTCCGCGACGGTCTGGCCGACGTTGTTCTCCCCGGGCCACGCGAAGAGGGCAAAGGGCTCCCGGAGGTAGGTCGAGCGGACAATCTGCCCCCGCTCGTTGCGGATCTCTAAGTGGAACTCCTCGATGCCGTCGGTCACCTCCACGGTCGGGCGAATAGACACCGTGTCGTCCACACCGTCCTCGTTCGGCGTAACCACCGACCCGTCTATTTCCAGGTCGATGGGCGTCGGGCGGGTGTCCTTGCGGATGGTCACCCGGGCCGAGGTGCCGAGGTTTCCGGCGGAGTCCGCCCCCTCGAGGTGGATCCGGTAGACCCCGTCGGGGAGCTCCCCGGCGTCGGGTCCCTGGCCCCGCCACAAGAGCGAAGACACCCCGGGGCCGACACCGATCTCGGCCAGGGAGAGCGCCTGTGGTGTCTCCGGCGGCCCGTCTATGCGTACGAGCCACTCGACCCCCTCCTCGACCACCAGGTCGAAGCGCACCCCGCTCTTTTCCTCCCCGCCGAACACAACCGCCTCCTGGGGGTCCGTACCCCGGGGCTCGGTGTCCACCGATAGGGAGACCGCCGGGGGCGTAACGTCCACCAAGAAAGAGAGCGGCGGGGAGACGACCAGGGTGCCGTTGTCGTAGGTCACCGACAGGAGCGCCTGGTACTCCCCCTCCGGCAAGGCGCGTCCCCCGGCGGTCAGCCCGTCAAAATCCATCTGCGCCGGGGGAGCCCCGCCGCCTGTCCTGCTCACTAGGGTCAAGCCGTCTTCGGCCCGGGCCACCTCGAAGAGCCAGGACTCTATCCCCTCGGGCTCCAGGATCTCTACGTCGATGGGGAGGCGGTCCTTGGAACCGTCCCCGTTCGGAGAAAAGGCGGGCGGGTCGCCGGAGGCGCGCAAAAGCACATCCCCTGCGGAGAGGCTCAGCCGGATCGGAAAGCCCGCCTGAAGGACAAAGCTGTTACCCGCCCGGTCGGTAGAGGCCACCTCGTAGCGGTAGACACCCTCCGGGAGCGCCCTGCCGTCGCTCGTCCGCCCGTCCCACAAGAGATCCTCCGGGGGCGGCACGTCGTACCGGGGGTCGGCGGGAACCGGCGAGGCGTGGGTTACCTCCCAGACTCGGGCGCCGTCGGCGTCGAGAATCCGGGTCTCCCAGGCGACCTCCCGGCTGCCGGTCTGGCGGATATGCAGCACATCCCGAACCCCGTCATCGTTCGGCGAGAAAACCGCCGGGTCCGCCTCGGGGCCGGTAAAGAGCTCCGGCGGGGTGTTATCGACGGTAACATTGAAGGGCGGCGTCCGGGCCGCGGCCCCGGTGTCGTCGGTAATCACCAGCTGGTATGTGTAGTCGCCGTCGGATACCGGCTCCCCGTCGGACCCCAGGGCGGAATCGCGGTAGGTCCCGTCCCAGGAGAGGGTCTCGGGGATCGGGACGCTCGCCGGCCGCCGACCAAAGAGGTTCCCGAAGAAGCCCACCCGGGTGGTCCGGCGGTCCTCCTCGGACCAGACCAGGGCGCCGCTGGCGTCGTAGACCTGCAAGGCGTAGGAGACGATAACCCTATCTTCCGGCGGAACTACCACTTCGGAAAAGGGTAACCGCAGCTCGTCGGCCACGCCGTCTTCGTTCGCCGGGCTAATGTATTGCCGGGGCTGGGGCGGCATCGAAAGCTCCGGCAGCTCCCCTTCCCGCCCGCCTCCGGCGAAGGCACCGGTGGGGGATAGCAAGAAGAAAGCGGCTGACAGGATCAAAACGGCGGCGGTGGTCGGCTTGTAGCTCATTGAGGCCCTCCCATAGAGGGATATGATAGCACCTCTGGGGGAGTGCTCCCAAAATTGTGTTTTTTTTGGCCCCCCGGGACAGGGCTACCGTCCCGGGGTGTCGTCAGCTCCGCTCCCAGATCAGGGTCTCGGGATAGAACTGGCTCCAGGCAAACCAGAACGCTTCGTGGCTCGAGGCATCCCCGCTGTCAACAAAGGCGCGCAGACCGCCTGCTTCCAGCTCCACCCTGACTCCCGACAGCTCGACAGCCTCGCCGTCCCGGAGGGCCAGGGAGGCGTTGGCCACCGGAAAGGCCACCGGCGTGCCGTCGGCGGCTATCACCCCGAGGACGCGCTCCTGGATCGGAAGGCGCGGATCCACATCACCCACGGGAAAGATGGGCCCGTCATCGTCGCGCCCCCGGAGGGGATCGACGGGATAGACCCTGCCGGGAACCCCGCCGTCCTGAGCAACAATCGTGGTGTCGGGATACGCCACCTTCCATTCTCCCCAGGTGGTGGTTACAACCGAGGCCTGATCGAGGCGGACCCCTGCCTCGAGAAGCGACCCGGAGATAGCTTCTCCGGTGAAGGTATCTATCGCCGACATCGTGGAGATGTCATACATGAACTTGTTGGATCGGGAGAGCAGCCCCGAGGTTCGAAGGACCGGCTCGAATCCGTCGACGTCGTCGGTAAAATAGACCTGAGCCGACAGACAAAGGGTGCAGTAGGGCATGCCGATGCGCCGGCCGCCGAGGGTGTCATTCACCATCTCGTGGACTTCCATGATGTTCTTTGGGTACGCCCTCGCTTCCCCGTTGATTACCACGCCGAACACCACCGCGTCGTCGGGATACCACCCTCCCCCGGCGGCACCAGTCACCGGGGGATCGTCGAGGGCGGGAATACAGCTGTTGCAAGGAACCCCAGGGGAGCCATCCAGACGGTCGTCGATCAGCACCCCGCCCCACTCCACCAGTCGCCAGTCTATCTCCGAGGGCTCGGCGTTAAAGAAGGGAGTCCACCGCGGCTCGATAAGCACGTAGGCGCGGCGTTTCATCTCGGTGTAACCCGGCGGGGCCGGAAGATCCCAGGCGATAAGGTGATCGGCGACCTCGTTGTGGTGCTCCCTCGGCAGGGTCGTTCCGGTCAGCTCGTCGAAAGCGTCCATAATCGTCTCGCGGTCTGCCTCCCGGCTAAAGCGCATCAGGTCCCGGAGCAGCCAGAGGATCCGAGGATCGCCGCTGTCGGCCAGGGTAGCGATGGCCTCCCGGTCTATCCCGGAGACCGAGAGCCCGCCCAAAAGCTTTTCTACCGCCGCCTCTGTCTCCGAGCTCAAGGGGCCCTCGGGCACCTCGGGAGCCGGCGGGAAAGGCGTGCCCCGGCTACTTATCAGGGCCTGGTCGGCTCGATCGGAGCCGCCGGCGGCGCCGGTCCCGGAGGCCGAGTCGTCGGCGCCGGGTGTGCCGGTGCAGGCTGTCAGCATCAATGCGGCAAGGGCCGCCAAGGCGGCGATGGTTTGTCGGGGGCGGGTTCTCATGCCCTGAGTCTCGTAAAGCCTAACGACGCAGTCAAGATTGGCGGGTGCGATGTTACCGTTTCGTTAGAGTTGGGGCCCAAAGGCAAACGTGCGGCCCTCGGGGCGCGATAGCGACGCCCGCAGGAATGCGCTCGCGGCGGTAGGCGTGCATTTGTTACCTCGCAACGGAGGACCGTCGAGTTCTCCTCTATCGCAGCTGACGGAAGTGATCCGCCAACCGACGAACTCCAAACGCAGGTGCTTGAAAATCCAGCGAGCTGGATCGAACAAAGAACCTTCCCAGATCCCCCCGCTTTCGGTTGATCGAGCGGTATAGCGCCACCCCTAAAGAGGCTAGAGGAAGTGGGACCCTGGTGATTCTATCGGGTTGTTCCACAGTCCGAAATGCAAGCATGGCAATCTCTTCCATTGTCAGCGTTTGGGGACCTCCAACGTCGAAGAACCCGGACTCTCCGTCGAGCTTGCCAACGCAGAAGTCTGCAAGGTCGGCACCATGAATCGGATTCCCGGCGTTGCGGCCACTACCCAGAAGAAAGACACGTCCGCGTTTTGCCATATCGAGAATCGCGCCCATGTCGGAGAAGTATCCGGTCGGACGGACGACCGCATACTCAAGACCGCTCGCCACGAGGTCGACTACGAACGCCTCGTGAGCGCGGACCATCGGAATTTCCATCATCCGATCCGCGTTGAAGACCGACACGTAGCACATCTTCTGAACACCAACAGTTCGCGCTTCATCAAGCAGGTTGCGGTTGCCACGATAGTCGACGTCGTCCCAGGTCAACGAGCCCTTGTCGGACATAAGACTCACCGTCGAGATAACCGCGTCTGCACCGTTGCACGATCCGCGAAGCGTTGCCGGTTCGGTCACATCGCCCTCCCACACCTCATCCACGTGGGCTTCCACGGCCGGCGAGAGAGCCGGCCCAGCCTCCGCCAGCTTCGAGGCGTCGCGAACAAGGACCCGCACCCGCCATCCAGCCTCCTTCAAGGTGAGCGTTAGGTAGCGCCCGAGATAGCCGGTCGCGCCGGCAACCAGAGCAGTCCGCCGGGACATTACACCGACCCCTTGCTTGGGCGGTACGGCTCTTCTCGAATCAGGTGACTCGATAAGAGCTTCACGTAGTAAAGCGGAAGGAACCACTCGAGGCCCATGGGAGCCGGAAACAGGTAGAGCGAAAGAGCTACGCCGGCAGCGATGAGCGCCCCTGCCACCGGCCGTTGGAGATAAAGAGGGCTAAGAAGCACGATGACGGCGGCTATCAAGAGATATCCGAAACCGCCCACAACAAACGTCCAACGCACCGATTCAAACACGAAGAATACGATCAGTGGTTGTGCGATGTGAAGCAGGACGAACCCAAGATGTTCTCGTCTTCCCTGCCCCGCCCGGTGGTACCAACGCTTGCCTGCACCGGTCGCGTTGGTGATGATACCCCCCACCACGTCCATCGCAAGAATCGCGGCTACCACAACCTGAAGACTTCCCCAGGACAGTTCACCGAAATGCCATCCCAGCACTACGGTGACAATCGCGGCGAGCGCACCGCCGAACTGCAAGAAGACCTCGGAGCGGGTAGCTCCGGGCCCTGCGAATCGATCAAAGCCGTTTTTCGGTTGCGGGTATCCCCACTCGATTACTACTTCGCTCTGAGTCCCGTTACTCATGTTTTGTCCTCCACAAAAATTAATTAACTAACTGGACGGTTAATATTAGCTTACAAAAAAAATGGCTTTTTGCTGCCTATTCTACCGGGATAAGAATCCGTCAATGTACGTTGAGACCGATGAAATCATCGATTCTCGAAGGTCCACATCCATGTGATGCCCGACGATCATTGATCCCTCAACGACCGATATGTAACCCAGGGCTATCGCCTGCACGTCGATTCCAGGATCTACCTCCTTTTGGTTTATTCCATGCTCGATTACGGATTCCAGAACGGCAAGGTACCCACGGTAGAATTCGGCCGCGAGGGATCTCAATGAAGGCACCCGGGCAGCCCGTGCTTGAAT
>CAZLDK010000199.1:0-6698 GCA_964558285.1 uncultured Spirochaetaceae bacterium
GCCCGAGGACGATCGGCCCCGGCATAAAGCCCGCCTTGCGCAACGCGTGGGCAATGATACCGACAATAATCATCGTGTAGATATCGGCGATGTTGTTGTAGATCGAATAGGATCCGACCATCGACAGGAAGACGATCAGGGGAGCCATCGTCTGAACCTTTACCTTCTGCATCAGTTTGGCGACGCCTTTGCCCATCCAGATACCGAGGGGGAGCATGGCAAGGTTTGCCAGAATAAGGGAGAACAGGAAGGCGTAGGTTATCGTTCCGTGAGAGGTAAAGAGCTCGGCCCCGGGACGCATACCTTGAAGCAGGAGTGCACCGAAGAGGACGGCCGCCGGAGGGGCCCCGGGGACCCCGAGGGTTAGCATCGGGATCAGGGCGCCGGCGACGGAGGCGTTGTTCGCGGACTCGGAGGCCGCGACTCCCTCGATGGAACCTTGGCCGAACTTGTCGCGATTCTTGCTGGTCCGAATCGCCTCGTTGTAACTGACCAATCCGGCGATGTTGCCGCCGGCCCCTGGGATTACCCCGATGAGGGTCCCGAGGACCGACGAGCGAACCATCAGCCACGGTTTCCGGAGGAGAGCGAAAAAGACCCGTCGTACCATCTTCCGTTGTCGTTTGTACGGAACGACCACGCCGGAGTGATGGCTCTCCTCGACCATCCGCAACACCTCGGGTATACAGAAAAAGCCGATGAGCGCCGGGATAAGCGAAATGCCGTTCTGCAGCGCCACGGTGCCGAAGTTAAAGCGGACGGCGCCCTCGATCGGCGCAATTCCGATCGTCGAAATAAGGAGCCCGATTCCGCCGCCCATCAAGCCTTTCAGCGTCGACCGAGGGGAAACCGCTGCGATTATCGTAAGCCCGAAGGCCGCGAGCCAAAAGTATTCCGGGGGGCCGAAGCTCAGGCTCGCCCGGGCCAAGGGCGGTGAGAAGAAGATGAGAAAGGCAACCCCTACCAGGCCCCCGAACACCGAGGACAGGGTCGCGGTGACGATAGCGCGGTAGGCTTCGCCCTTCTGCGCAAGGGGAAAACCGTCGAAGGTGGTCGCGATAGCCGAAGGGGTCCCCGGAGTGTTTATCAGGATAGCGGAAAACGATCCCCCGTAGATGGCGCCGGAGTAGATCGCGCCGAGAAGGACCAAGCCGTGGATAGGCGCCATCCCGAAGGTAAAGGGCACCAGAAGGGCGATGGCCATGGTGGCCGTTAAACCCGGAAGGGCGCCGACGATAATGCCGGCGCCCACTCCGATAAATACCAAAACTAAACTGACCGGATCTAAGACTCCGGCCACTGCGCTAAGCAGCATGTCACCCATCTTTCCTCCGGGTTAGAGCTCGCCGAGCTCCCGCAGAACCGTCTCGATCTCGTTGGCCTTCCGGTCAAGGTAGGCTGCGTACTCGTCGGCACCGATCGTATGGATTACGAAACCGAGCTCTTCCATTTCGGAGACGAACTCCTGGTTCCGGCTTACCGCTTCGAAGGCCGCCTCGAGGGTTGCGACAACGCTATCCGGTGTGTCCGGTGGGACGGCGATGCCCCGGTCTATTCCGGCGGTCATCTCGTACCCCAGCTCGATAAACGTCGGTACCTCCGGAAGGGCACGAAACCGCTCTGCCGTACCCATCGCAAGAACCTTCATCTCGCTTTCGTGGGCGAGAAGGTCCGTGGAGTTGGCCAGGAGGGCTTCGGTGTGGCCACCGAGAAAGTTTGCTACCGACGGGGCAGCTCCGGTCGCCGGGATGTAGGTGAAGGAGGCACCCGAGAGGTGCTCAAGCTGGAGAGCAGCGAGATGGTGGCCGGTGTGGGTACCCGAGCCGCTTATCGTTAGCTCGCCGGGATTGTCCGTGGCGTAGGCAACGAAATCCTCGAGGGTATCGAAGGGGCTGTCGGGAGCGACCGCCAAGCCGATCGGGGTGCTCTGAAAGAGGTAGACGGGCTTCAGGTCGTCGGTCTGGTATCCGGCATCGTCTCGAACCAGCGGTTGGATGATGATGTGGGGAACATTGTTGCCGACGACGGTATACCCGTCGGGGCGAGCCTTGACGGTATTCGCCCAGGCGACGGCCCCACCTGCACCCGGCTGGTGGCGAATAATCACGTCTACGCCGAGCACTTCCTGTAAGTACGGCTTCTGGTACTGGGCCATTACGTCGGACTGGCCACCCGGGTTGAAGGGAATAACGTAAGAGATGGCTCGAGTCGGATACTCGGTTCCCTCTCCTTCCCCTGCGGCGAAGCCAAGAACGGCTAGAGCGAAGAGTAGCATGACGGTGATAAGGGTCTTTCTCATTAGTTTCCTCCTGACGTGTGTATCGCCGGCGCTAGGCGCTCAGCGTCGAGCAAAGATCTCGGGGTTTACGATGTAACGAGGACGTTTGCCCTCGAAGACTCGGACGAGCTCGTCCATGCCCTGCTGCATGTTCTGTTCGTGGCTCTCTTCGGAGTACCAGGCGATATGCGGTGTCACGATCGCGTTCGGCAGGTGCAGGAGTGCCTCGTTCCCGTCCGGCGGTTCGGTGTCCATAACGTCTATGCCGGCGCCGGCGATAGTCCCCTTCCTCAGCGCTCCCTCGAGTGCCTGCCGGTCGACGATCGGCCCTCGAGCCGTGTTTACGACCACGGCGTGGCTCTTCATGTGAGATAGGGCTGTTTCGTCCAACAGATGCCAGGTTTCGTCTGTGAGGGGACAGTGAATGCTGAGGTAATCGACGCTTTCGAGGAGGGGGTAGAGGTCGTATTGACGCTCGACTCCGTAGGTCTCGAAGATGTCGTCGTCGACGTAGGGATCGAAGGCGACCGCCTTCATGCCGAGTGCCTGGGCCCGTTTGGCGCTCTGGCGGCCGATCCGACCGAGGCCGATGACTCCGAAGCGACGGTTCCGGAAGGAATGGATCGGACGCGCCTGCTTGTAGTCCCAGCCACCGCCCTGTACGTGGGGAATAAGCTCGCGAAGCTTCCGGGCCAGGGCCAGAGTGAGGGTGATCGCGTGTTCGGCGACCTCTTCGGTGCAGTAGACCGGGCAGTTGGACACTGGAATGCCACGCGCCGTCGCGGCGCCGACATCCACGACATCGTAGCCGACGGAGAGGGTCATGATGAGCTTGCACTTCTTGGCAGCTTCGATAAGCTTCTTCGTTACCGGGTGGGCGATCAAGATAAGAGCGGCCGCATCCTCTGCTTCTTTGAGGATATGCTCGTCGCTCATCGCTTCGGTAGAGACGATTGTAGCTCCCACTTCCGCGGCTCGCCTTTGGAAGTAGTCGAAGTCGGGAAACTTCATAAACAACCGGTTTCCCAAGAGCAAAACTTTCTGCATCCGCAACTCCCTCTGCTGAGGCCGAGCATATGCCATGCGATACAGCGTCGCAAGCTTTTCGCTTCGCTTTAACTCGATTTACCTCAGAAAAATGCCCCTGCGGTTGACTTTTATGAACAGTGTTCATAAAAAGTGAAGATAGACATGCCTAAGCTCATTCCTGGTGTTAGAGAACGGTTAGCATCCGATTTGGAACAGCTTTTGCGGCAGGAGCCGGAGAAGGCGAGTATCCGGGTCCTCGCAAAGCGAAGCGGAGTTGCGGTAGGAACCATCTACAACTACTTCCCGGACAAGGAAGCCCTGGTCAACGCGGCTTTCGAAAAGCAGTGGCTCGATATCGTGCAGCGGGCGGAGAAAGCCATCCTCTCGGCCCCGACTCGGCGCAGAGCCCTCATAAACTCGGTCGACTCGATCTATCGGGATGTCGAAGAGATGCACCGGGTCGCCCGACGGCAGCGGGACGCTTTAGGGCGCATGGGCGTGGTGACCTCGCGGTCCCTCCCGGGGGGGCACCCGATGTGGCAGCGGCTTGCGAACGCCTCGGTGCCGCTCCTCTCGCTTACTCTGTCTCTAACCGATTCGGAGGCCCGACGGGCCGCGGTTGCGACGATTGCCACGACGCATCAACTCATCCAGGCCTTCCCCGCTACGCCGGAAGAGAACAAGCACAGCTTGCGACGGATGCTCCAGGGCATCGGTCGTCCGATACCACGCCGCAGAAGGCTCCGGAGGGAGGCCCTGGAAGCAAGCGTTGCGCAGTCGGCCTCCACGGAGTAGGCTTTTGGTCTTAGGAGGCCGTCATGAAGTCCTTTTCGATCGTGTCCCCCTTGGATATCCGCCTCGTCGAGACAGAGATACCCACCCCGGGCGCCGATGAGTTGCTCATCCGGGTTCTCGCGACGGGTGTTTGTTCCACGGATATCGAGCTCTACGAAGGTACGATGCCCTATATTCGGCAGGGGCTATCGCGGTTTCCCCTTACCCCGGGACACGAGTGGTCCGGAGTAGTTGAAGCCGTCGGCGCAGGTGTGACTTCGGGTGACGCCCTGTCGGTCGGCGATCTGGTTGTCGGGGACACGGCTATCGGTTGTGGTCAATGCGGGGACTGCCTCCGGGGAGACTACCATCTCTGCGACGATCGAGACGAGGTGGGTATTATCGGGCGCCCCGGGGCGATGGCTGAGTATCTCGTTATGCCGAGGCGCCACACCTACCCGGTTCCGTCGGAGATTTCCCCGAAGGAAGCAGCTCTGGTCGAGCCCTTGGCGACGGCCCTCGAAGGAGTCAGAAAGTCGACCGTTTTTCCGGGGGACCGGGTAGCTGTCGTCGGGGATGGTACGATCGGACTGCTCTGTGCTCAAGTTGCCGCCGTTTCCGGTGGTGGGCAGGTTACCGTCGTGTCGATTCGCTCGACCTTTCGCGACCTCGTTGCGGGGTGGGGAATGGAGCTCGTCGATCTCACTTCCCAGGAACACTCAGAAGGAGCCCAGCTCCAGGGTGCCTTCGACGTGGTCTTCGAAGCGACGGGTCACCCCGAAGGGCTGACGACGGCATTGTCGCTGGTGCGCCCCGGCGGCAGAATCGGCATCCTCAGTATTACCGGGAAGCCGCGAGTCGAGATCGACATGGACCTTGTCGTAACCCGTGCGATAACCCTCGTCGGCATCCTGGGTAGTCCCAACGCCTTTGTTCCCGCACTGAATCTTCTCTCTTCAGGCAAAGTCGATGTCGCGTCCCTTATCACCCACACCTTTCCCTTCGAGAAGGCCGGAGAGGCTTTCGAGTTCTTTCGGGGAGGTTCCGGTGATCGCATTAAGATAGTCGTCTCCCGGGAGGGGTAGGGCGCATCGACCGCTCCGAGGCGCCGACTGCTCTATGGCTCGTCTCGGAGCGGCTCCGCCGCCTGTTTTCTGAGGAGCGCCAACTCCAGCACCATCGCTCCGGTCCACGCGATGGCGGCTATCGTGGTTCCGTAGAGCGATGTGAACCGAGGAAGCACCAGGACCAGTACGAGAATCACCACGGCGTTCAGGGCGACGGCCGAAGCCAGGACGGAGGTTCGTTCGGCGTTTATCAACACCCCCCGGTACCAAGACTTCAGCGTCATGAAGAAGGGAACGGGAATCACGATAAAGAGGGCTTCGGTCGTAAAGGGCAGGAGAGCCTCGTCGAGTCCGAAGAGCACCTGGACGATCCAGTAGGCCCCTCCAAATAGGGCGAGTGCTCCGAAGAGCCCGGAGGTTATAGCCCCGGCACCCCACGCAAACCGACCGACCGGCTTGGTGTTCTCCCGGGAGGCTCCGAGAAGGGCGATTACCACCTCTTGATAGGAGAAGCCCACCGAGACGAAGACGACGATTAGACCATGAACGACGGGCCAGCTTGCCAGGGACTCCAGGGGAAAGGCCGCCTGGGACATGCCGAGGGTCAGAAGCGGCCGGGAGGCGAGAAAGATAACCGACGTCGAGGCTAAGGGTACGTAAAACTTCCAGAGTGCCACCCTGCCGATGGGGCCGCTGGAATCGACCTCCGGAAGCTCGTCCATCCCCCGGTGGTGGAGAAGCCAGAGGGCGTACGCCGCCCCGACGAGAACCCCGGCGATTAGCGCCCCCGAGGCCCAGAGATGGCCGTTCTCGGACTCGGGAAAGAAGCTGACCGCCACCAGCAAGACCCCGACCATGACGACTAGCCGCCCCAGGGTGGATTCGGTTACCGACCGCGTTCTCCCAAGGCGAATAAGAACCCCCTGCCAGAGGCGCCGGTATCCCACCGCTGCCGAAAACGGAAGCATTATCAAAAAGACCTGCCCCGCCCGGGGAACAACCTCTGGGGGCACATCGAGAAGGGTTTCCGCGACGAAGGAGAAAACCGGGGGCACCGCGAGAACCCCGTGGAGCAGCGTAGTTGCTCCGGCGACCTTCGTTAGAAACAGCAGCAATTCCCGGTAGCGCTCCCGGCTAGTCGCCAGGGCGGTTGCCGCCGACAGTATTTGGATGATCGGGCTCTCGACGAGGAGCGCCAGAGAGAAGGCGACCCAGAGGGCCGCAAGGTTCAGGGTTGCCTCCGGCATCCGGGTAATCGCCGCAGCGAGCACCGGCTGCTCTACCGTCATAAAGACCCACACGGCGAGGAGGGGCCACCAGAAGGCAAAAATCCTCCGTGCACTGAGACCTACCGGGCGTTTTTCCATGGGGTTGCACCCTACAGCAGTCGCCCGATAATGTCACTTCCAATGAGTCTTCCAGTGTCCCTCATCGTAATTCGAGGCGGTCTCTCTGATCCTGTTACACCGGAGCGCCTCTCCCGGCTCGAGGAGCTCCTCCCGGGGCGGCAGCCGGTGGTTATTGGCGACAACGACGAGCTGCAACGCCGG
>CAZLDK010000200.1:0-6661 GCA_964558285.1 uncultured Spirochaetaceae bacterium
GCTACCACTACTACAAGTGGAGCCATCATCCCAACCCCGATTACCCCGAGGGCCATGCCTACGCGGATTGGATCGAAGAGAAGGGCGTAGACCCGGTCGAGCTTTACGGGAAACTCTCCGGGGCGATCGGTCCCGGGGTTCCCGACGAGCTGCACCAGACGACCTGGTGTACCGAGATGACCGTGAACTTCGTCACCGAGAACCAGGACAAGCCCTGGTTTATCAACATCAATCCTTTCGATCCGCACCCCCCCTTCGACCCGCCGCCGGAGTATCTCTCCCGGTATAACCCGAAAGAGATGCCGCCGCCGATTTTTCGGGAGTCGGACATCGAGCACCAGAAGCTCTTTCGGGAGATCGACCAGCAGACCCGGGAAGCGGTCAACCCCTTTAGCGCAGGCGAGCCCGGGGAGGAGTCCCCGGGAGTCTCCCGGGGAGACCTAGGCTCGGTGCCGCCGAAGAACTACGATCCTGGGGTAGTAAAGGCGTACTACTACGCGATGATCGAGAAGATCGACCAATCGGTCGGGGAAATTCTCGATGCCCTCGAGGCAACGGGGCAGCGGGATAATACCGTGGTCATCTTTACCAGCGACCACGGGGAGCTTCTAGGGGACCACGGGCTTATCTACAAGGGCTGCCGCTTCTTCGAGCCCCTGGTGCACGTGCCCCTCGTCATCTCCTGGCCCCGGCGCTTCGCGCAGGACATCCGGAGCGACGCCCTCGTCGAGCTCGTGGACCTGGCGCCGACCGTCTTAGAGGCGGCTGGTCTGGAGATTCCCTACTACATCCAGGGCAAATCGTTGATACCACTCCTAACGGCTCCGGACAAACACCCCCGGCACAAGGACCACGTCGTCTCGGAGTACCACGGCGCCATCGGCGGCGAGAAGATGCCGGATCAGACCCACGGGATGATGTACTTCGACGGTCGCTACAAGGTCTGCGTCTACGAGGGGCACGACGTCGGGGAGATCTACGATCACCAAAACGACCCGGAAGAGTTCGAGAACCTCTGGTTTTCCGAGAGTTTTCTTCCACAGAAAACCGAGCTCGTTAAGAAGGCCTTTGACGCCTACCTCGGGACCGTTACCCCGGGGGTCCGGCGAACGGGTGTCTACTGATCTATCGGGATCGACACGGTTCCATTGGGGACCGTTTAGAATAGAAAGCGGGCACCTTAGGTGCTTAGCAACTTAGCAAGGAGGACTTTATGCTAAGAAAGACTGCGCTACTACTTCTCGTCGCGTTGTTTTCCCTTTCCTTCGCTTTCGCCGAGGGAGCTGCCGAGCAAGAGGGAGCCGAGGACGAGTATCCGTCCCAGCCGATTAGGCTCGTCGTACCCTACGGAGCCGGTGGCGGAACAGATACCCACGCCCGGCTGATCGTCCGGGCCCTGGAAGACATTCTGCCGGTCCCCGTTGTCGTCGTGAACATGGGGGGCGGAGCCAGCGCCATCGGGTCCCGGGAGGTCCTCGAGGCCGATCCCGACGGATACACGGTGCTTATCAACATCGTGAACATTTGGACCAACCAGGCGCTCGGGAATACCGACTTCGGACCCTTCGACCTAACGCCGGTCGCCGAGGCGGGAACCTTCTACCTCGTCGAAACCACCGGGGCGAACTCCGAATGGGAGAGTTTTTCCGAAGTCGCCGAGTCTATCCGGGAAGAACCGGGCTCGGTCCGGATAGCGACCAACATCGGGGCGATTACCCACTTTACGAGTCTCGGTGTCCAGCAGGAGGTCGGCGGAGGAGCCGAGTTCAACATGGTCCACATCGGTGACGGCGCCCAGCGGATCGCCGCGGTTCTCGGCGGAAACGTCGACCTGACCATCATGGGGACCAACGAGGCGCAGCCGTACAAGGAATCCGGCGAGATGCGGGTCCTCGCGGTCTACGCACCGGAGCGGGTAGAGGGCATGTCCGACGTCCCGACCGCAAGAGAGCAGGGCGTCGACTACGTCCAGCCGGTGAGCTACTGGTTCTTTACCCCTCCCGAGACCCCCGACAATATCGTCGAGTATCTCGCGGACGCCTTGGAAGAAGCCATGGCGGACCAACGGGTTCTAAACCGCCTCGAGGAGCTCACGATGCTTCCCACGTTCAAGCGGGGAGAAGAGCTCGACGAAGCCATCGAGGCCCAGGGCGAGCGCCTCTTCAACCTTGCCGACGTATACGACCTCGGCGGTTGATGGAAGTCAGCCTTCGTTCGTACTACGATGTAATCCAACAAGGGGCGGTCGGCACTGTCGACCGCCTCGCCATACCCGGAGCCCGACCGTATCGTCGAAAGGAGCAGGTGTGACCACCAAAGACAAATCCTACATCGCAGACTTTTTGTTGGCCGCCGGTCTATTCGGCGTCAGCACCCTTATGTTTGTCGAAACGCTTAAGCTAAAGCCCTCACCCTACGAGCCGCTCGGCCCCGCCGCCTTGCCGCGGGCCCTCAGTGTTGCCCTGGTTCTCCTTGCGATTCCCGTCATCTTTCAGGGAATCAAGAAGGTCCGGGGCCGTAAGACGGTTACCACCGAGGAGGCGACCCCGGTGCCGGAGCCGGAGCTGAAAGCGCCGCCGAAGGGACCCCAGCGACCCTTGTTGTCCCTGCTTACCGGTATTACCACCGTCGTCTACATTTTTGCGATCCAGTGGATCGGCTTCCGCATAAGCTCGGTGGTACTTCTTTTGTTCCTCGGGACGATGCTCTACCGCAGGGAACAGAAGATGCGGCCGGTGACGTTTTTCCCCACTCTGATCGTGCTGGCCTTCGGAATGAGCCAGCTTCTCTACATCGTCTTTACACGAGTCCTCGTCGTGAATCTACCGTAAGGAGGGGAGCACAATGATCGGACACCTTTTCGACGCCTTCGTCGCCCTCGCCGCGCCCTTGCCCCTGTTCTACATATTTATCGGGGTCTTTCTCGGGTGCACCGTCGGGGCGATCCCCGGCCTTACCGGCTCGATGCTTATCGCCCTGTCGCTTCCGTTGACCTACTACATGACCAGCGTCAACGCGATCACCCTGCTGGTATCGATGTACATCGGGGCGATTAGCGGCGGATTGATTACCGCGACCCTCTTGCGGATTCCCGGAACGCCGGCGTCGGTTGTCACTACCTTCGACGGCTATCCGATGGCGAGAGCCGGGAAGTCGGGGCGCGCCATCGGCATCGGAATTATGGCCTCCTTTGTCGGAGGGCTCGTCGCCTGGTTCTTCTTGGTGCTCCTGGCTCCGGTGATGGCCCGCTTTGCCCTCAAGTTTACCTCCTTCGAGCTCTTCTCCCTGGTGTTGATGGCGCTGGTGCTCATCGCCGCGGTGGGGCAGGGGAGCATTATCCGGGCGATTATCGCCGGGTTTCTCGGGCTGATGGCCGGGGTCCCCGGGGTGGATCCGATCGTCGGGCGGGTCCGGATGACCTTCGGCGCCAACGAGATGATCGGCGGCTTCGGTCTCTTGCCGGTCCTCATCGGCCTCTTCGGGATCAGCCAGATCTTGAACGACGTCTCGGATGTCGAGACCAAGCTCGAGCGGATTCCCCTCTCCTTCAAGGGTATGTTTCTCTCGCTGAAGGAGCTCAAAGAGAACGCCGTTAACCTTATCCGCTCTTCGATAATCGGAACCTGGATCGGCATTCTTCCCGGCGTCGGGGCGACGATCGGGTCGATTATGGCCTACTGGGCGGCGAAGAACTCTTCCAAGCATCCGGAGCGCTTCGGCCACGGGTCCGAGGAGGGGATTATCGCCTCCGAGGCGGCGAACAACGCCACGATCAACGGCGCGATTATCCCGCTGATTACCCTCGGTATCCCCGGGAGTATCGTCACGGCCATCCTCTTGGGCGCCTTTATCCTCCACGACCTGAACCCCGGGCCGCTGCTCTTTACAAGCGCTCCGGAGGTCGTCTACGGAATAATGGCCGCAGCCTTCGTCGCGAACATCTTTATGTTTGTTATCATGATCGGTGGAAGCGTGGTGATGGCCCGTCTCGTCGACGTTCCCCGGTCGATCCTCCAACCGCTCCTTATCGTCTTCTGTGTCATCGGAACTTTTGCCTTGAACAACCGCTTTTTCGACGTCTGGGTCATGTTCGGCTTCGGCCTCCTCGGGTTCGCCTTCGAAAAGGCCCGGGTACCCTTAGGCCCCTTCATTATCGGCTTTATCTTAAGCGGCATCGCCGAGCTCAACCTGCGCTCGAGCCTGATGTACGCCGACGGCTCCTTACTTCCCTTCGTGACCCGGCCCATCTCTCTGACCTTTATCATCATTGCGATCGCTACCCTCGGTTGGACCCTCTATCGGGAGTTTGGCCACAAGGTGAGCGTCTTCGAAAAGGCGGGAAGCGAAATCACCGAATCCGGGGAGGTTGAATGAGTAACTCACCGCAGGAGCGAAAGAACGTCCTGGTAATCTGTACCGACCATTGGCCCGGCCCCTTGCTCGGGGTCGAGGGGCATCCGGTCATCCAGACGCCGACAATAGACGAGATCGCCCGGACCGGAATCCGGTTCAACCGGGCGTACTCCGAGTGCCCCGTCTGCATCCCCGCCCGGCGGACCCTGATGACCGGAACCGCGCCGAAGACCCACGGCGACCGGGTCTTTCAGCAGACCCTTCCGATGCCCGACCTCCCGACGATGGCCCAGACCTTCCGGGACGCCGGCTACCAGGCCTACGCGGCGGGGAAGCTCCACGTCTACCCCCAGCGGAACCGTATCGGGTTCGACGACGTTATGCTCTGCGAGGAGGGACGGACCCAGTACGGGGTTACCGACGACTACGAGCTCTTTCTCGGCGAGAAGGGGCACGCCGGGCAGCAGTTTGGTCACGGGATGGGAAACAACCAGTACGTTACCCGCCCCTGGCATCTCTCCGAGGAGCTGCACGGCACCACCTGGACCGCGACTCAGATGGAGAAGTTTATAAAGCGACGGGATCCGACCCGGCCGGGCTTCTTCTATATGTCCTTTGCCCATCCGCATCCGCCTCTCGCTCCTCTCCAGTACTACCTCGACCTTTACCGGCGCTTGGAGATCGACCGGGGCTTCGTCGGTTCCTGGGCGGAGGACCCGGAAAAGCTACCCTTTAAGCTCAAGAAGTCCGGCGAATACTCAATCGGCTACTCCGACGAGATGCTCCGGGACGCCGTCTGCGCCTTCTACGCGGCGGTCACACAGATAGACCACCAGATCCGCCGGGTGATCGGAACCCTCCGGGAGGAGGGGCTCTTGGAGAGCACCTACATCCTCTTTACCTCGGATCACGGGGATATGCTCGGTCGCCACGGCCTCTGGGCAAAGCGGGTCTTCTACGAATGGTCAGCCCGGATTCCGATGGTCCTCTCCGGTCCGGTGGGGGACAGCCGGGTTCCCCCGGGAAGCGTCGACTCGCGTCTGGTGGGGCTCCAGGACATCATGCCGACCCTTCTCGACCTCTGCGGTATTCCCATTCCCGACAGCGTCGAGGGAATCTCGATGGTGGGAAAAGAGCGTCGGGAGATGCTCTACGGCGAGGAGGCCGAGGGTCCCCGGGCGAACCGGATGATGACCGACGGCCGCCACAAGCTTATCTACTACCCGGCGGGCAACGTCACTCAGCTCTTCGACCTCGACGCCGACCCCGACGAGCTTACCGATGTTTCCGAGGATCCTGCGTACCGGGACGTCCGGGGGCGCCTTACCGAGGCTCTCATCGCCAACCTCCACGGCGGCGACCTCGAGTGGGTCGACGGCGGGAAGCTCCGGGGCACCGCGGTGCCGGAGTACGTCTACCATCCGGTGCCGGGGCTCTTCGGGCAGCGGGGCACCCACTGGGCACCGCCCCCGGCGTCGGGCGCCGAGATAAAGGACCTCGATCTGATCTAACACCGTCGAAGGGAGTGGCAGATGGACAAAACCCAAGAGCTCTACGAGCGCGCCCGGAAGGTGATACCCGGCGGAGTTACCGCGGCGGCCCGGCTGAACAAGTTTCTCGGGCGACCCTTCTATGTCTCCCGGGCGGAAGGGAGCCGGGTCTACGACCTCGACGGACGGCCCTACATCGACGTCTACACCGGGTCCGGCGCCGGAATCATGGGGCACGGGCATCCTCGGATTAAGGAGGCCCTGGCGAATGCCGCGGAAATGGGCATCGCCTGCGCCTGGGAGTATCCGGCGCAAGCCGAGCTTGCGGAGAAGCTCTGCGCCGCGGTGCCTTCGGCGGAGATGGTCCGCTTTACCTTGAGCGGTACCGAGAACACCTGGTATGCCGTGCGCCTGGCCCGGGTCTACACGGGCAAAACCAAGATGATAAAGATGGAGGGGCACTTCCACGGCTTTAACGACTACCTGCAGTACAACTACTGGCCGGCGCCCGGAAGGGGGCTTCCCCATCTGCAGGAGGAGACCCCGGGCTTCCCCGCAGAGTCGAAGGAGCAGGTCATCGTCCTTCCCTTCAACGACATCGAGGCGGTGGCAGAGACCGTCGCCCGGGAGGGGCACAATATTGCCGGCGTTATCGTCGAGCCGGTCAATTACAACTCCGGCTGCATTCTTCCGAAGCCGGGCTACCTCGAGGCCCTTCGGCGCCTCACGTCGGAAAACAACATCCTACTGATCTTCGACGAAATTCTTTCAGGCTTCAAAACCGGTGTGGATTGCGTCCAGGGCTACTACGGCGTTAC
>CAZLDK010000201.1:0-6654 GCA_964558285.1 uncultured Spirochaetaceae bacterium
CGCAGCGAATACACCGGAACCGACGCACCTGTCCCGACAATTTCGTCCGATACCATCCGTTCGTTATCCACCAGCGCTCTTCCGGAGGAACGTGGTGTGCGTCACAGTCGGAGTTCGGGCAAAAAGGAGGTGTGTCAATGGGTACCACCTGTTGCAACAGGGAAGTTATCACACTCCTCTATACCGGCCCAATTTTCCCCTGGATTCAACTTTCCCCAAGGTTCGGACCACTAAATAAGACTTCTGCCGGGGGCGAAGAATTATTCGAAGCTCTCAATGCTCGGAGGTTGTTGAGGCTGCTGCTGCCGGTAGCGCTACTCGGAACGATCTATAATCCTCCGGTTTCCCACCGGATCTGCCGCCGGCCGCCGGCTTTTGCCTGGTAGAGGCGATTGTCGGCTCGGCTGAGAAGGCCTTCCGGGGTCGGTGCAGCGCCGGCAAACTCGTCGGTGTCGGTGACGCCGCCGCTGAAGCTGACGGAGATCTCCTTATCCTCGTACCGATACGGGGTAGCGGCAACCCTGCCGAGGAGGGTCTCCAACCGCCGGCCGGCCGTCCGGCGGTCCATCGCGTCGAAGATAACGAGAAACTCCTCGCCGCCGTAGCGCCCCAGCACGTCGTATTCCCGTAAATCCTCGCCGAGGGTCCGAGCGAACTCTCGCAGGACGAAATCCCCGGCGAGATGCCCCTGGACGTCGTTTATCCTCTTGAAATGATCGATATCCAGGATGGCCACCGCAATCCGACTGCCGCTTCGTGCGGCTTTGCTCAGATCCTGGGCTAGGCGGTCGATCAGGTAGCGGCGGTTGAAGACACCGGTAAGTCCGTCCCGGATGGAAAGCTCGCGAAAGCGCTTCTCGCTCTCTTCCAAAGCGGCTTGCGCGTTTCTGGCGTCGGTCACGTCCCGTTGCACGCCGAAATTACCCGTGAGGCGGCCATCGTCATCGTGCATACAGATGTAGTCGCCTTCGATTATCATCTCTTCGCCGTCGAAGCGCCGCTCCTCGGTATCGATATGCAGATGTCCTTGGTCGAAGAAAGTCCGCCAGACGCTTCGACCCTGCTCTATGTCGTGAGCGAAGAAATCGGTCGGTGTCAGCCCGATAAAGTCGCCCTCCTTAGCGCGGTACTGGTCGAGCATCGCTTGGTTTATCCGTGTGATGCGCTGGTGCGTAAAGACGTAGTCGAGCACGGCTTCCTTGTCGACGGAATCGTTCCACTCCACGGGCTCCTCCAGCATCATAAAGAAGAAACCGTCGAGGGACTGTCGGAAGAAGAGATCCAGCAGTCGCTTGTTCTGCTCGAGGCGGCTCAACGCTTCTCGACGGTCGGTAATGTCCATGTGAGTGCCGAACATTCGCAGTGGTTTGCCCTCGGAGTCCCGGTCGGTGAGCTTTCCTCGGTCTCTGACCCAGATCCATCGGCCGTCTTTGTGGAGCATGCGTACTTCGCAGTCGTAGTTGTCTGTCTCCCCGGCGAGATGCCTCTCGATCAGGCGCTCCGACCGGCGGAGATCGTCGGGATGAGTCAGGGAGTACCAGGTGTCGATGGAAACCGGTTGGAGCTCGCTCAGAGTGTAGCCGGCTATCCCCGCCCAGCGTTCGTTGAAGACCGTATCTCCGGTTTGGATATTCCACTCCCACGTGCCGGCGTTGGTCCCTTCCAAGATCCGGCGGAGCTTTTCCTCGTTCAGCTCTAACCGCGACTGACCGAGATGACGCTCGAAGGCACTGGAGATGATACCTGCTACGGTGGAAAGGAGACGCCGCTCGGCGTCGGTCCAGGCTCGTTGCCCCGTACACTCGTCGAATCCGACGAAGCCGCGGAGGCCTCCGTTCATCTGGACCGGCTCGACGGTGATGGCAGCTATCCCCTGGGGCTCCAGCGCCTCCCGGATATCCGCCGGAAGGGTGGAAATGTCGTCGCTTGAGATGCGGCCCTCGGAGACAAGGAGGGGTCGCCAAGAGGGGATTACCTCGTAGGGTACCTGCTGGAGGCTGTCAATCTGAGACGGGACTCCCGGGGCACACCACTCGTGGGTGTTGCTCGTGGTGAAACCATCCTCCGAATCGATGAACACGTAGACGCGGCTCGCACCGACCTGGACCCCGGCGAGGCTCAGGCACCTGTCCATCTGCTCGTCGAAATCGCCGCCGCTTGCGAATACTTGTGCCACAGTGGATGTCAGCTGCTGGTGCTCGACGCTCGTCCGGAGCTCTTCCTCGGTCGTCTGGTGTTCGGTAATGTCCCGAGCTGCAGCGTAGATACACCCCTCGGCGGGCTGGGAACGCCACTCGATCCAACGGTAGCTGCCGTCCGTGCACCGATACCGGTTGACGAAGTTCGTGACCGACTGGTTGCTCCGGAGCTGGGATAGCGCCTCGAGGGTCGCCGGGACGTCATCGGGGTGGACGAACTGCAAGAAGGGTTGGCCCTCGAGGGCCGAAAGCTCGTATCCGAGGAGCGTGGACCATTGGGAGTTCAGCCGACGGAACCGGCCGTCGATCCCGGCAATGCACATGAGGTCCGGAGAGAGTTCGAAGAACGCCTCGTAGGCTTCGGGAGTTATTTCTGTGTCGGAGGGCGGGCCGTTTTTACCTTCCACGATAGCACCGACCGAATATAGCGCAATTCGCCTGCGAATTCTCTTTTGGTGCGGTACTTGTTTAACTCTCCCCCCTAGACTATCTTTATTTAGACCTCTATGGAAAATGATTACAGCGGTGCACGTATTCTGGTCGAGACTCTGGTCGAACTAGGCGCAGAGACCATTTTTGGAATTCCCGGCATTCATAATCTGTCCGTCTACCGGGCCCTCCTCGATTCCCCGCTACGACACGTAACCAGCCGGAACGAAGCCGGCGCCGGTTTTATGGCAGACGGATTCGGTCGGGCGACCGGACGACCGGGGGTGGCCCTGGTGATTACCGGTCCGGGGCTTACGAACATCATGACCGCCCTCGGAGAGGCCTACCGGGACGCGGTGCCTCTCGTGGTTATCTCGAGCCAGATCCCGAGGACCCACCTCGAGCGCAACACCGGCTATCTCCACGACCTGAAGAACTCGACGATTACGCTCTCGTCGGTGACAAAGGAGAGCAGGTCCGTCTCGACGGTCGAGGCGATCGCGGAAACCGTTCGGCAAGCCTACGCCCTGGCGCAAACAGGACGCCCCGGACCGGTGCACATCGAGATACCCCTAGACCTTCTCGAAGGGCCTGTTTCGGAGGGAGCGGCGAGGGATGCCGCGCCGGCCGGCGGTTTGACGACCGAAAGCCGGGAGCAACTTGCCCGGGCCGCGAGGATAGTTCGGGACGGCGGCCGCCCGCTTCTTTTGGTAGGGGGCGGTGCGGCTTCGGCGGGGCCCGAGGTTCTCCGTCTTGCCCGGCTCCTCGACGCCCCGGTCGTTTCGACGGCGGCGGGGAAGGGGGTCCTCGACGAGCGGGACCCCCTCTCTCTCGGGGGGCGGCTACACCTGCCGGTGGTCCGGGGTCTGATAGAGAAGGCCGATCCGCTGATCGTCCTCGGCAGCGAGCTCTCCCCGACGGACCTCTGGTTCGACGACCTCCCGGTTACCGGACGGGTGATCAGCATGAACGCAGAACCGATGGACCTCTATCGGACTCTCCGCCCGACGGTCGGGGTAACCGGCCGCCTGGAGACGCTTCTGCCGGGTCTGATCGACGCCGTCGCGGCGGCGCCCGGGGAGCGAGGGGCCCAAGAGCAAGGGCCCCGGCAGGAAACCGCCGGGGCGGCTGTGGTCGAGGAGGCTATTCGCCGGGGGACCGACGAGCTTCCGGGCGTTCTCGGCCAAACGCCGGACCGGGTCGCCCGGATGCGCGAGGTGCTGCTATCGATCCGCCGGGCCCTCCCGGAGGAGGGCCTCCTCTCTATCGATATGACGACGATCGCCTATGTCGCCTTGAGCGAGTTTCCGGCCTACCGGCCCCGGAGCTTTCTGCACCCCGTCGGGTTCGGCACCCTTGGGTACGCCCTCCCCGCGGGTATCGGCGCCAAGATTGCCGAGCCGCGGCGGCCGGTCGTTGTCGTAACCGGGGACGGCGGGTTTCAGTTTACGATGCAGGAGCTCGGGGTCGCCACCCAGGAGGGCATCGCGCTTCCGGTGGTGGTCTGGGACGACGACGGCTACGGCGAGATTCGCCGAACCGAGGACGAGCGGCATCCCGGCCGGCGCATCGGCGTCGACAACCGGAACCCGGACTTCGTAGCCCTCGCCGGGGCCTACGGTATCCCCGGGAGCCGCCCGACCAGCCCGGCAGAGATAGAACGCCGGGTTGCCGCGGCCCTGAAGGGGTCCGGCCCCGAAATTATCCAGATTCGAGGGGAGACAGAGTAGCGTGAAGCAACTACCCGGCGTCCGAGAGGACGTCTACCATGTGAACGCCTACGTTCCCGGCAAGACAATAGAAGAGGTCCGCCGGGAGTACAACCTTGACGACGTCGTCAAGCTCGGTTCCAACGAGAACCCCTACGGGCCCTATCCCGGCGCCCGGAAGGCGATGCTCGAGGCCGTCGAGAGCATCAATATCTACCCGGAGACGACCTTTCTTCGCCTGAAGACCTCGATCGCCTCGGTCTACGGCCTCGGTCCGGAGAACGTCGCCATCGGTCACGGCGCCGGGGGCATTCTCGAAACCATAGCCAAGACCTTTTTGGGTCCTAAGGACCACGTCCTTATCCCCCGGGAAACCTACGGCCTCTACAAAGAAATCAGCCGGCTCCTCGGGGCGGAGGTACAACGCATCGGTCTGACCCCGGAGTACCGGGTCGACGTTCCGGAAATAATCGCGGCGATCCGCCCGACGACGAAGCTCGTCTGGCTCTGTAACCCGAACAACCCCACGGGGACCGTCGTGGAGCCGGCCGACATCGACCGCCTTCTCGCGGCTCTGCCGTCAACAGGTTGGTTGATACTCGACGAGGCCTACGCGGAGTTTGCCCTCGACGAGGAGTTACCGGACCGTCGCCGGCTTATCGAATCCGGGGCCCGAATCGTCGCGGTCCGGACCTTCTCCAAAGCTTACGCCCTCGCGGGGGCCCGAATCGGGTACGCCCTCGGCTCTCCGGACCTGATCCGGGCATTGGACACGGTAGCAGAACCCTTTAACGCCAATCGGGTAGGCCTCGTCGGGGCACATGCGGTACTTACCGAGGACCGGGAGCACGTTACCGAGGCGGTTAGACGGATCCGTGAGAGCCGAGTGCGCCTCGAGGGCGCCCTGCGCGCCCGGGCTTGGCAGGTTGTGGCCGGGAGGGCCAACTTCGTTTTTGCCGTACTTCCGGACTCGGAGCCCCGGGGGGCTTCGGAGGTTGCCCTTCACCTCCTAAAGCGCGGCGTTATCCTACGCTCCGCCGAAGGGTGGGGCTATCCCCGGGGACTGCGCATCTCCGTCGGCACACCCGAGGAGATCGACCGCTTGTTGCAGGAGGTGGATGCCCTCAATGGTTGAATTTCGTGATGTTTCGAAAATCTATCCCGACGGCACCAAGGCCGTCGACGAGCTCTCCTTGAGCATAGATCGGGGGGAGTTCTTTGTTCTGATCGGCCCCTCGGGATGCGGAAAGACGACCTCCTTGCGGATGATTAACCGCCTCGAGGAAGCCACCGGGGGGACCATCCTTCTCGACGGAAAGGATATCCGCAGCCTGAACCCGGTGACCCTCCGCCGGGGTATCGGCTACGTTATTCAGGAGATCGGCCTGATGCCCCACCAAACCGTATTGGAGAACATTTCGACGGTTCCCCGGCTCCTCGGGTGGGGCGCCAAACGGACCCGGAAGCGGGTCGACGAGCTCCTCGAACTCTCGGGGCTCGACCCGAAGATCTACCGCCACCGCCTACCCTCCCAGCTTTCCGGGGGTCAGCAGCAGCGGATCGGGGTCTTGCGGGCCCTCGCCGGAGACCCGGACGTGGTGCTGATGGACGAGCCCTTCGGTGCCCTCGATCCGATTACCAAAGGAAAGCTCCAATCGGAGCTCCTCGACCTTCAGCGGACCTTGCAGAAGACGATCGTCTTCGTGACCCACGACATCGACGAGGCGCTCAAGCTTGCCGACCGGGTCGTGATTATGCGTCGTGGGAGGATCGAACAGCTCGGCACCCCCGAAGAGCTCCAGAACGAGCCGGCGAACGACTTTGTGAAGACCTTTATCGGGGAGGACCGACTCGCCCAGATATCCCCCGACGGGTCGATCGACATTCTCGTCGAAGAGGCGCCCCTGATCGTTCGTCCGTCCGACGATCCGGCTACGGTCCTCGAAAAGATGGAGGAGCACAGCCGAGAGACGGCGCAGATTGTCCACGCCGACGGGCGGTGGGTGGGGATGGCTTACCTGGTCGACGCCCGGGACGCCGGCCGGGCCGGGAAGAAGACCATCGACGCCTTCGCCCGGACCAACCGGAAGGTCTACCTGGAAGAGGCGACCATCCGGGATATCGCCGAGCTTCTAATAGACGTCGACGCCCCGGTTCCCGTTGTAAATGCCCAGAATCGACTCCAGGGCTTAGTTACCAACAGCGGGGTGGCTCGCTTGCTGGTAAACCGCCTGACCCGGGGCGGGGGAGGCGCGTAATGGACCGTTCTTTTATCGAGCTGTTGTTCTCCTTCGTCGGCCAACAGTGGCAGCGTATCC
>CAZLDK010000202.1:0-864 GCA_964558285.1 uncultured Spirochaetaceae bacterium
GTAGTCTACATCCCTGCTCGTCGGGTCGTGGCGAACGTTCTCCAGGACCGCACCGAAACGGATAGCCTTGTAGATGTCCGGCTCGCTCTCCGGCGAGAGGTCGACGCACTTGGCGTAGCAGCCGCCCTCGATATTGAAGACCCCGCTGTCGGTCCAGCAGTGCTCGTCGTCGCCGATGAGCTTTCGCCGAGGGTCGGCGGAAAGCGTCGTCTTGCCGGTTCCCGAGAGCCCGAAGAAGAGGGAGACGTCACCATCGGCACCTTCGTTCGCCGAGCAGTGCATCGAAAGGACCCCCCGTCCGGGCATCAGATAGTTCATCATCGTAAAGACGCCCTTCTTCATCTCCCCGGCGTATTCGGTTCCCAGGATGACGATCTCCCCCCGCTCGAGACTGACGTCTACGCTCGTTCCCGAGGTCATGTTGCGGGTGTATTTGTTCGCGGGAAACTTTCCCGCGTTGTAGATGGTCAGGTCGGGAACGCCGAAGGTCTCGAGCTCCTCCGGGGTGGCCGGGACGAGCATGTTGCTCATAAAGAGGGCGTGGTAAGCTCTCGAGCCAACGACGCGTACCTTCAGCCGGTGCTCCGGATCCCATCCCGCGAAGCCGTCGACCACGTAACGCCGCTTCCGGGTGTGGAGGTAGTCGATGGCCCGTTCCCGGTTGATGAGGAAGGTCTGTTCATCAAGGGGGATGTTTATCTCGCCCCACCAGACCGACGGCGAGCTGTCGGGGTGCTCGACGATACGCTTGTCTTTGGGGCTCCGACCGGTCCGCTCTCCGGAGTTGCAAATAAGGGCGCCGTTTGCCGCGATGGCGGTTCCTTGTTCGTAGGCGATCGCTTCTTCGTAGAGCACCGCAGGGGG
>CAZLDK010000202.1:874-6598 GCA_964558285.1 uncultured Spirochaetaceae bacterium
CGACGTCTGCGCCGACGCCGACCTCGTTCATCGACAGAGTGGCGGGTTGCTGCATCACGCGTCCTCCAAAACGCGGCCCCGGGACTCTCGAATGCGGTTGTAGTCCGCTACGAGCGTTTGGATCTCCTCTTCGGTTATCCGGTCGCCTTCCTTGGTCGCTTCCTTGAGAAGCCGCTTGGGCAGCGTGTCCTGGTTCGGGAGGATTCCCTCCCGTACGTTATACGCCCGGGTCCGTTGAGTAATCTCGTTCGCCAGAAGCTCAAGCTCCTCCTTGGTGAACTCCAGCCCCATGGTGGCGGCGATGAGCTCTCGAAGCTCATCCCACTTAACCAAGTCCCGGAAGAAGCGGCAGAGAATCATCGTGTCGAGGATGGCGCTGCGGTCCTCGTAGTCGATCATCAGCTCCGCCTTGCCTTCAATCTGGTCCGGGGCGATCTCTCCGGACTGCTCGGCCTTGTAGAAGGTTCCCCGGAGGTGGCAGGCTCCCCGGGCGGCTACGGCGTAGGTCAGGCCCATCCCCTTGAAGACCCGGGGGTCGAAGCCGGCGGGCTCGAGACCCTTAACGTGGACCGCGATATCCTCAAGATCCCACTCCCGGGCAGCTTCTCTTATGCCCTTCGCCAGAACGTCGCCGACACCCCGGCGGTGGGCGATCATCTCCAGAAGCTCTGCGACCTTGTCCGGCTGGTTGTAGTCGATCTCGTAGTCACTCTTGCCCCGTTTGTAGGCCTCGATCGCAAAGGCGGTCATGTTGCCACCGCTCATCGTGTCGAGGCCGAGCTTGTCGCAAACGACGTTGAGCCAGGCGACTTCCTCGAGACTCTTTATGCCGTTCAGACCGCCTATGGCGTAGACCGTCTCGTATTCCGGGCCGTCGAGCTCGAGGCCTGCGTGGCGCCCCTCCTTTACCCGGTTGTACTTGGTGCACTGCAGAAAGCAGTTCGGGCAGCCGTTCTTCTTGACGTCGAAGTGGTCGATCATGTATTCGCCGGTTAAGCTCTCCCAGCCTTCGAACTCGCCGGAGCTCCAGTAGGTGTTCGGAAAGCACTTCTTTCCGTTGATAACCGCCACCTGCATGATGGTACCGAAGGTTTGATAGCGACTGGTACCCGGGGATTCCTTTCCCGCGGCAGCCACCGACTTGACCAGCTTGGTCAGGCGCTCCGGATCGGCGACGGGGCACTTCTCCCGGCCGGAGAAGGCAATGCCTTTGACTCCCTTCGCGCCGAGGACCGCGCCCATTCCACCGCGGCCGATGCTTCGCCATTTGTTCACCTTTATGCAGGCCTGGGCGACTCGGTTCTCCCCGGCGGGGCCGATCGTCATCGCGCCGGCGCCTTCCGGCGCCGTAGCAAGGATCGTGTCCTCGGTGGCAAAGGCATCGGCGCCGGCCAGATTCCCAGCGTCGTGGAAGGTCACGCCCTCCGCGGTTACGACGAGGTAGGTAAGGGAGTCGGCGGCGCCGGTTATTACGACGGCGTCTACGCCGCAGCCCTTTATCTTCGGCGCCAAGGCCCCACCGCAGTATGATTCCCCGTACCCGCCGGTAGCGGGGCTCTTGGCGTAGACCCCGAATCGCGACTGGCTCCACATCTTCGTACCCGTCGCAGGGCCGGTAGCCACGATAAATGCCGCCTCCGGTGCAAAGGGGTCGACGCCCTCGGGGCTCTCGTTCCAGAGCAGGTGCGTTCCGAGCCCTTTGCCCCCGAGGGTTCGCTTTAGGACGTCGTCGGGTATCTCTTCGTATCGATACTCTCGGGAACCGAGGTCGATGCGTAAAAGCTTGTTGAAGAATCCATACATATCGTGTCTACCTCCAGGCCCGTCGGGCCATCTGCGTAAGGAGCGCCATAATGTCTTTGTCGGCGATCATCGCCGCCCGCTCCAGCTCCCGGGACACGGGATTCGGAACGTCTTTCGAGGTGATGGCACCCGGCGGACCGTCGAGGCTATCGAAGAAACGCTCGGTCACCTCGGAGGCGATTCGCCGACCGATGGCCTGGCTCCCTGCCGCCTCTTCCACCGTGGCGAAGACGCCGGTCTTCGCCAGCGAGGCGCCCAGGGTCTCGAAGTCGAGGTTCGCCAGGTCGAGAGTCCTCAGATCGATTACCTCGACGCTGACCCCTTCAGTATCGAGGGTCTCGGCGATCTTGGCCACTCTATTCGTCATGGCGCCGTAGGTCGCGACGGTAATGTCCCGGCCTTCGCGAACCACCCGGGCCCGACCGAAGGGAATGCAGTAGTCCAGATCCACCTCGGGGACCGGGAACTTCTGTGTGTAGAGGGAGTGATGCTCGAGGATAACCACCGGGTCGAGACTATGCATCGCGGTGTTGAACAGACCGATGTATTCGAAGGAATCCGCCGGGGCGACGATGCGCCACCCGGAAAAGGCCGCGTAGATGCCCACTGGGTCCATCGAGTGCTGCCCGCCGTAGCCGCAGCCCGTGGCGATCCTCGTTCGGACGACAAGCGGTAGGTCGGTGGTACCACCGTACATGTGGCGCGCCTTGCCGATTTGATTAAAGAGCTGGTCCGCAGCGACCAGAGCGAAGTCGGGAAACATAATCTCGATGACGGGTTTTAGCCCGCTCATCGCGGCGCCGAGGCCGGTGCCGGAGAATCCCGCTTCGGAGATTGGGGTGTTTAACACGCGCTCCGGGTAGCTCTGGGGGAGGCCCTTGGTTGCGGCGTAGGCGCCGCCGCCGAAGTTCGCAACCTCTTCTCCCAAGACGACGACCGATGGGTCTCGTTCCATCCATCTTCCGGTTGCTTCGGCGATGGCCTCGGAGTAGCGAAGCTCCCGGGTGCTACCGAAGTCGGCCTTGTCGCGGTACGGAAGGCCGGAAAGCTCTACTCCCGAGCTCCGCACCCCTTCGCCGACGCTCTCCGGTGGCGGCCACAGCTCGGGCCGAGGCTCTTTCCCTCCGTCGACGGTGCAACGCTCCACCGCCGAGGCCACCAGGTTTTCCGCTTCCTGCTTTATTGCAGCAAGCCGTTCGGCCGAAAGAATGCCCGCGGACTCTACCGCTTCCGGGAAGTGTTCGTAGGGGTCCCGTCCCTGCCACCAGGTCTCCTCCTCGGTGCTTCGGTAGCCGTACCGGCTCCCGGGCTGTTCGCCTCCGTGGTGGAAGTGGCGGTAGCCCTTTATCTCCAGAAGCACCGGCCCCTCGCCCGTTCGTGCCAGTTCCGCCGCCCGGGAGAAGCCTTCCCGGAGGGCCAGGACGTCGTACCCAGAGGTCTGATATCCCTGCATACCGTAGGCAACCGCAATCTGGATAAGCTCTTCGGTGGCCCAGGTATCCTTGATTGACGTGGCCACGGCGTATTGGTTGTTCTCGATGACAAAGACGATCGGGAGCTTCCAGATGGCCGCGAGGTTGCACGATTCGTGAAACGCGCCCTGGGGAACGGCGCCGTCGCCGAGGAAGGCGAAGGTAACGTCTTCGTGGCCCAGCTTCCGTGCCGCGAGCGCCGCTCCGACCGATAGTGGCACGCCACCGGCGACGATCGCGTTGGTGCCGAGAACCCCGGCCCCGGCGTGTCGAAGGTGCATCGATCCGCCCCTGCCGCCGCACCACCCGGGCTCGAGCCCCATAATCTCCGCGAGGGTTCGGTAGACCGCCTCCGAGAGTTCCGCCGGTACCGTGCTCGATCCGGGGGCCCAGTCCGGGGGCCTGACCGCTTCCACGATCTTTGCCAGCGAGATGTGATGGGCCCGGTGGCTACCGGTTATCTTGTCCTCTCTCCGGATACTCGTCGCCATCGCTGCGGCGTGGGCTTCCTGGCCGATGCTAAGGTGTATCGGCCCCCAGATCGCGTTTTCGGCCTTCAGGGGGATAAGGCTCCTCTCGAAGGCGTTTACCAGGGACATCAAGAACACGAGGTTTGCTGCGGCGTCGGCGGGTAAGCCGTCGAGATCCTTTGCCTCCGAGGTTAGGCCGACGAGCTTTCGTCGGAAAGTAATGCTTTTTGCTTTCAAAACGGCTCGATGCTACCACAAATGAGCGCAAAAGTCAAACGTATTGTATACGATATGAGGGCAACGTAGCGCTCTATTTGCGCTTTTGCGGGGAAGCTGGTATTATTCTGGGCGAATGATTCCCCACGATCTCTACATGAAGCTGTTCGACCGTATTGTAAGGGGCTCCTACCCCGCCGGGACCTGGCTCCGGGAGGACGCCCTTGCCGAGGAGTTCAGAGTCAGCCGAACCCCGGTCCGCGACGCTCTCCGGCAGCTCGCACAAGACGGCCTCGTCGAGGTCATCCCTAAGCGAGGCTCTCGAAGCCTCGGGTTTACCGTCGACGATTTGGAAGAGGCCTTTTCGATTCGCCGCAACCTCGAGCTCCTCGCCCTCGAACGGGCGATACCCATACTCCGTCTCGACCGGCTGATGGATATGCGGGGACGAATCGACTCCCTCGGGGAAGACGACGATCCGCAGCTTCACGCAGCCCTAGACAATCAGTTTCACACGATGATTATGGAAGCCGCCGACGGCAAGCGGCTCAACATGATGCTACGGAGCCTCTACCGGATCATGGCCTCTTTCCGGGAGCTGGGATTTCTCGACGCCGAGGTGCGGCGGAACGCTCGGACCGAGCACCTGGCGATTATCGAGAGCCTGATCGCCCGGGACAACGAAACCGCGGCTACCATCCTGCGGCAGCACATCGACGCGACAAAGAACCGTGTGCTCTCCAAGGTAATCCGGGGAGGGATGGAACGCGAGGTTATCGCAAGACCGCATGCTTGAGGGGATAGACTCGGCCGCCGACGCTAATCCGTCTTGGGGCGCCACTGCGGGACCAGCGCCGGCAGAAAGATAGGTCCGGCGAAATGGAGGCCGAAACTGAGGTCCGCGAAGCCCTCCGGCGCAGGCATCTCGGTCGTCGGCGTCTGAATCGTTTCTCCGAACGAAGGGATGCTCAAGGCTACAAAGAGGATTACCGGGACCAGGGAAAAGAGGGTCACCGAGACGGGGTTGATAACCTCCGGGATTGAGAATCCGGTAATCGCGGTGTAGACCAGGGAGTAAACGTTATTCACGACAGCGGCGGCTACCGCCGCGATAAGGGTCCGGAGCAATAGCTTTCCGGTAGGGGGCTTCTGGAGATACGCTTCCTTCGGCAGAGGTTCCTCCTTCTCGATAGTATGTCGCTGGTCGCCACGCAACCAAGCTCATCCATCGTCAGACCTCGCTCCTTTTATGAGCCTTGCCTCTGTCCCGGGACGAGGACCACCGGTGTGTCGAGCTCGTTGAGGACGCCCCCCGCGACGCTTCCGACGACGAGGTGATACATCGCTCCGGTGCCGTGGGACCCCATCACCAGGTAGCGCGCATCCACCGCGCGAGCTTGGCTCACTATGACGTCGACGGTGTCCCCTCGGGCTATATGGGATGTAACGGATAGTCCCGATGCCTCCACGGCTGAGACGACGCTTGCGAAGGCTTGATGCTCGTCGGCCACTTCCTTCGCCCGGAGACTCTGGTATTTCTCCGACGTGACCACGTGTTTCGTCCCGGTGGCTCCGGTGCGAACGTGAACGACATGAATCGGGAGCTCGAGGGCCCGGCCAAGGTCTATCGCGGCCTCAACCGTTCTCTTGGTAAGCCGGGAAAAATCAACACAGAGCAATATAGACGCCATTGTCCTCTCCTCACTGGTTCTCTATTCCCATAATAGATTAGCTGCTAATATTTGCAATAATGGCTGAATCGG
>CAZLDK010000203.1:0-6495 GCA_964558285.1 uncultured Spirochaetaceae bacterium
ACGGAGCCGCCAGACGCACGAATCCGTCCCGGAGCTTGATCGGAAACGGGCGTCCGTTGACCTCGTCACTCGTGAGGGGCCGCGCCCGGGCCATCCGTTCGTCTATGAGCGCCCCTATCCGAAGCGCCAGGTCGGCGTCGTAGCACTCGACCCCCAGCTCGAAGTTCAGCCGGAGGCTCCGGGGGTCCCAGTTCGACGATCCGATAAGACTCAAGGCGCCGTCGACAACCATCAACTTGGTGTGATCGAAGGGCCCGGCGGTCAACCAGACCCGGCACCCCCATTCGAGAATCTGCCACATCTGGGCCATCGCCGCCCAGGAAACCATCCGGAGGTTGTTGTGCTCCGGCAGAACGATGTCCACCGACACCCCCCGGAGGGCGCAGGTGTTGAGCGCGGAAATCAAGGGCCGCTCCGGGAGGAAGTAGGGAGTGACGATACGTACCGAGTGACGCGCCGAGGCGAGGGCGCCTTGGAAGGTCATGCTCATCTTGTCCATGTCCTGGTCCGGTCCGTCGGGTATCGTCCGGGCGGCGACCCGCCCCGGGGTCGCTTCGGGAACCGGGAACCACCTGTCTCCCGAGAGGAGCTCCCCCGTCACGAACTGCCAATCTTCGACGAAGGTCGCCTGAAGCTGATGGACCACCGGACCGGCCAATCGGAAATGGACGTCCCGGATAGGGTGAGAGGGAGCATCTGAGAGGAGATGCCCCTTGCGGATGTTTATCCCACCGGTGAATCCAACCCCCCCGTCGACGATGAGGATTTTTCGATGGTTCCGTAAATTGAAATAGGGAGTCCGCCAGAGAAAGAAGCGCGGCATAAAGTGGGCCGTTCGGACACGGTTTCGTTTCAGAAGCGCCCTCATCGGGGGCATCGAATACCGGGCCCCGACGGCATCGATCAACACCCGGACCTCGACGCCCCGCTCTACCGCCCGGGCGAGAGCGTCGAGGAACCGCCGGCCGATCGGATCGTTGTCGAAGATGTAGGTCGCCATGCTGATAGAGTCTTGGGCGTTTTCGATTGCCTCGAGCATGGCGGGGTAGGCCTCGTCCCCGTCTGATAGCGGATCGACGGTGTTGTGCTTGAGGAGGGACAGGCCGCTGACCGATTCGCCGAGGCGGTACATTTCGAGAAGGTGCTTCCTGTTTCCCGGAAGCATCGAGAGGAGCTCCGAGGGGGAGCAGTGGAAGTGATCGAGGGCGGAGATGTGGGCGCTCTCGTGGCCCCGCTTCCCGGCGACCCGCCTCTTTACCCGGTTTATCCCCAGGAGGATGTAGAGCACCGGGCCCAGGACCGGCACCAGCCAAATAACCCCGACCCACCCGACGGCGGCCCGGGAGTCCCGCTTGTACAGGATCGCGTGGGCAGAAGCGACGATTGATATACCTATGCCGGCAAAGGCCGTGATAAAGGGCCAGAAGCCGACGGGCTCCAGGTGTAACGGTTGCATATCTCGCTCGGCTATTGTACCTCCTCCGGCTCCGAAGGAAAACGCTTCCCCGCCCCCAGCGATTGACTGCCGGAGACAATTAAAGCAGGGTAGCATGCAATGAAGACCGATTCGATCGTCAACAGGCTTGTTGATACCCTGCAGGGCGATGCCCCGGTGGACCACATCTGTCTCTGCCCATTGCCGCACCTCGACGACGCCGGCCGGCTTCTGCATAAGCTGCAACAGCTGATCTTTCCCGGCTTCTTCGGTAGGCGCCCCCCGGATGTCGAGGGGCTCCGGAAGCACATCGCTGCGACCGTCGCAGGATGCGCCGAGCTTCTCGAGCAGGAAATAGCCAAGTGCCTGCTCCACTCCCGGCGGTTCGACGAGACCTACGGTGAGGCGAAGGCGTCGGAAGAGGCCGCAGTCCACGCCGAAAAGCTTCTCGACGCCCTCCCGGAACTTCTCAGTGTTATCGACGGCGACGTCGATGCCGCCTTCCTCGGCGACCCCGCTGCGACGGGTTACGAGGAGATTATCGTCGCCTACCCCGGCTTTCGGGCCGTTCTATTCTACCGCATCGCCCACCGGATCTACCTACAAGGCGTCCCCCTCTTGCCGCGGATAATGACCGAATACGCCCACAGCGTCACCGGAATCGACATCCACCCCGGAGCGCGGATCGGCCGGAACTTCTTTATCGACCACGGAACCGGGGTAGTCATCGGTGAGACCACGGAGATTGGGGAGAACGTCAAGCTCTATCAGGGGGTAACCCTCGGCGCCCTCTCCTTCCCAACGGACGAAGACGGGAACCTCCGCCGGGGCTTCAAGCGTCACCCCACCATAGAGGACAATGTAGTTATCTATTCGAACGCCTCGATTCTCGGTCCCGTTACCATCGGGGAGGGGTGTGCCATCGGCGGTAACGTCTTTCTAACCCACGATGTTGAGGCAGGGAGCAAGGTGACGATCGAGAAACCGGAGAACCGAATCCGGCGGCGCTCAGCGGCCCCGTGACGGCGGCCGGGTAGCCGGTGGCCGGCCGGGGCCTACCTCGGCGCCGGAAAGACCCCCGTCGAGAGGTAGCGGTCTCCCCGGTCGCAAATAATCGCGACGATAAGCGCGTTGTCGAGCTCCCGTGCCAGGGCCACGGCGCTGAACACCGAGGAGCCCGAGGATACTCCGGCAAAGATCCCCTCCTCTCGGGCGAGAAGCCGGGCCGTCTCCTCGGCCTGATCTTGCGTAACGTACATGATGCGGTCCACCCGCTCCGGCTCGTAGATTGCCGGGAGATACTCCGGAGGCCAGGCCCGGGTGCCGGGAATCTTCGCCTCCCCTTCGGGCTGAACGCCGACGATCTGGATAGCCGGGTTCTTCTCCTTGAGGTAGCGTCCGGTTCCCATGATGGTTCCCGTGGTCCCCATCGAGGCGACAAAGTGGGTAACCGCCCCCTCGGTGTCCCGCCAGATCTCGGGTCCCGTGCCGGTGTAGTGGGCCCGGGGATTGTCGGGGTTTCCGAACTGATCCAGGATGCGCCCCTTCCCTCCGGCCTCCAGGCCCCGGGCGGTATCGATGGCGCTCTCCATTCCCCCGTCCGCGGGAGTAAGTACGAGCTCGGCGCCGTAGGCCGCCATTACCGCTTTGCGCTCCTCGGAGGCGCTCTCGGGCATAACCAGGACCATCTTGTAGCCCTTCATCGCGGCAACCATCGCCAGGGCGATCCCAGTGTTGCCACTCGTCGCTTCGATCAAAGTATCTCCGGGGCGGATTTTCCCCCGGCGCTCGGCCTCGGCGATCATGCTCAGCGCCGGGCGGTCCTTTACCGAACCCGCGGGGTTATTGCCCTCGAGCTTGGCAAGCACGGTGCTCGTTCCGGTATCCTGCCGTTGCAGCCGTACGAGGGGCGTGTTTCCTATCATCTCGTCTATCGTCGGGTAGCTCATCTGTAATCGACCTCAGTGGGGAAGATAGGGACGCAACACGCCGTAGGCAATTACACCGGCGAGGGCGCTCGCAAGGACCAGTGCGACGACGAGGTAGCCGGCTCCGAGCAAGGCGTACAGGGGCCCCGGGCAGGCGCCGGTGAGGGCCCAGCCGAAGCCGAAAATCAGCCCCCCGAGGACGTTCCCGACGCGGTTAAACGGTTTCGGCGTCAGGTCGATCGCCCCGCCGTCGGCGGCCCGGAGGCCCGCAAGGCGGATAATGACCACCGATGCTAGGCCCACGGCGATTGCCGTCGCCAGGACTCCGTACATGTGAATCGATTGAAAGTGAAACATCTCCTGGATACGAAACCAGGAGACCACTTCCGCCTTTATCAAGACGACGCCGAAATAGACTCCGATAGCAAAGAACTTGAATAGTCGCATGTTCAATCTCCTTAGGCCGCCTAAAGAGCCATTATCAGGGGCACCAGATAGTTCGATACGAGAAGCCCCCCGGCGAAGAAGCTAAGGGTCGCGACCAGAGAACCAACGCTCAGGAGGGACAGGCCCATTATCGCGTGCCCCGAGGTGCATCCGTTACCGTACCGGGTGCCGAAACCGACGAGAAACCCGCCCCCGAGAAGCATGATGAGGTACCTCGGGTCGGCAAGACTCCCGAGGGAGAAGATCTCCGTCGGTTGGAGAGCGGAGAACTCCGAAAGGCCCCAGGAGGCGAACATCCTCCGGGCCTCGTCGCTGATTCCCGGCATCTGATTACCATCCAAGAACAAGACGGCAATCGCCCCTCCGGCGACCATACCGGCGACCATCACCAGGCTCCAGGTCTCCTCTTTCCAGTTGTACCGTAGATAGGAGACCCGGAGCTTAGGAAAGGCGGCGGCGCAGACATGACGAAAGGAGGAGGAGACACCGAAATGCTTGTTGCTCGAAAGGAGAAGAATCGGAACCATCAGCCCGAGAAGGGGGCCGGATACGTACCAAGGCCAAGGCGCCCTGAGTATTTCGATAATGTTCATACGCTTCTCATACTAAAATTCAGTTGCAGGTACAAGCGTGGAGCGCTATGTTTTGGAGCATGAATGACGATCTACGTTTCCGGCGACTGTTGCTCCTCGGTGTCTTTTTTCTTTTCTCGGCCGCGGCGGCCACGGCGGCCCCCCAGGCGGAGCTCTGGCCCCGGTGGGAAGCCCACGACCCGGCGTCTGGTGTCGTGGTAGACCATTCCGAGTGGCAGACCTTCCTCGACGCCTACTTGATAGCGGGCCATTCCTCCGGGGTAAACCGTGTGCCCTACGGGGAGGTCTCCGCGGCCGACCGGCGTGCCTTGCAGGCGTACCTCGACAAACTGCAGGCGGTCTCCGTGTCAGAATTGAACCGGGACGAGCAGCTTGCCTACTGGATAAACCTCTACAACGCCGCAACCGTCGACGTTATCCTCGACAACTATCCGGTGGATTCCATTCGAGACATCGGCGGAGGCTTAGTAGCGAAGGGCCCCTGGGACGAGGCGCTGTTGAGAGTCGAAGGGGAGGACCTTACCCTGAACGACGTGGAGCATCGGATTATTCGGCCGATCTGGCAGGACGAGCGAATCCACTACGCGGTCAACTGCGCGAGCATCGGCTGCCCGAACCTCTACCCGGAAGCGCTTTCTGCGGCTAATTGGGACCGCGTCTTCGAAGAATCGGCTCAAGACTACATCAATCACCCCCGGGGGGTCCGGTTCGACGGCAATCGTTTGATCTTGTCTGAGATCTACAACTGGTACGTCGCGGACTTTGGGGGAGATATCGATGGGGTGGTCGCGCACCTGGTGGACTACGTCGACGACCAAACCGCACGCCGGTTACAGAGCTATTCCGGGCGGGTGCGCTACGAGTACGACTGGAGCTTGAACGAGTCCTGAGCTGATCCGCCGGTGGCTTCCCGCGGCCCGGGCGAAAAGGTACCAGTACTCGACGGTCGTAGGACCTCCTCGGCTTTTATTGTACATACAAGCCTCTTCCTTGACGTCGGGGCAAAACGGGCCGGGGACGACGTTGTGATTCTCTTCGACGGTGCCGGTACCAAGTGGGTACCCGAGCTTACCAGAGAGGGCTCACCGATGAATAAGATCTACCAGGCGGCCGCGGAGAAGGTGATCGGCGCCTGATAGCCGAGGGCTATGCTATTGTAACGTTCTGAGTTGTCGTTCAACGGTACAAGCCTTCGGAACCTGGCAGTATCTTTTGGGGCGGAGACCAGAGGAACGTCGGAGAAACGATAGATGAGAGTATTGGTACCACGAATTATCTTTTCCCAGGACACCACTCGGGAATCTTACGGCCGGCTGACCGGGGCGGTCTTGTACATCGATATGACCGGCTTCACGAAGCTTACCACAGCCTTGACGGCCCACGGCGACGAAGGGGCGGAAACGCTCTCTGCGGTCTTCAACACTCTCTTCGAGCCCATAATCGGTGAGATCGAGGAAGCGGGAGGCTTTGTCTCGACGTTCGCCGGAGACGCTGCAATTGCCGTCTTTCCCGAGATATCCGTTGACTCCGCGGCTCGCGTCGGCCTGAAGATCCAACGGATCTTCGACGCGAATCATATGCAACGGACACCGGCGGGCGAGTTCCCCGTTGAGGCCCGGGTCGGTCTCGGGTACGGTCTCCTGGAATGGGGTACGATTCACGGCGAGGAGCGATCGGCCTACTATTTCCGGGGCGAAGCCATCGAAGAAGCCGCGGGAGCCCAAGAACGGTGTGCCGCAGGCGAAGTCCTCGCTGCCCCCGGTGCGGCATCGTCCCTGGACTCGAAAGCACACATCGAGCCCAGGGACGACGATTTCGCCAAGGTTACCTCGGCGAGCGGCGAGGCGACCGAGCGTCGATCCGGAACGGAGCTCGATCCTGATGAGGAAAAGCGTCTTTCGGAAACCCAGAAACGCTACATCCCGGTCGACACCCTTCCGGTCGGGACCGACGGCGAGTTCCGGAGGGTCACAAGCGTCTTCGTTTCCTTCGGAGAGTTCTCTGACCACCAACAGATAGCAGAAACCCTCCGACCGATCCTCGACCTTACCGAGGAGTACGGGGGCTACTTCAATCTTCTCGACTTCGGCGA
>CAZLDK010000204.1:0-6488 GCA_964558285.1 uncultured Spirochaetaceae bacterium
TCGTCCTCTATGATGTTGGCGATGATGACCGGGAGCCCCTCTTCGAGAATCGCGTCGGCGATCGACCGCGCCGCTCCGCCGGCGCCGACGACCAAGGCACCCCGGCTTCCCCGAGCCTCCGGGGGGAGTTCCCGAAGAAGCCCCGCGCCGTCGGTGTTCTCGAGGACCGCCGGGGTTCCGCCGGGGCCTCGAAGGAGGTGGTTCATCGCCATCAACCGCTCTGCCCGGGGGGCGATCTCCAGGCGCCCGGCGTGCGCCCCGGTAAACCACTCGTAGGCCTGCTGCTTGTAGGGGTTGGTAACCGTCAGGTCGACGAAGTCGGAGTTCTCCCAGACGCGTTCGAGGAACCCCGGAAGCTCTGCCGGTTGGTCGATATCTATTGCCTCGAAGCGGCCGGGAAAGCCAACGAGGTCGCACCACCGGTTCCAGAGCTCGGGACTCCGGGAGTAGGTCGAGGGGCGGTGCCCACCTACGATCGCCATCTCCTTCATGGCACCACGATAACACATTCTTCTGCGTCTGCTCGATTGACAGGCCGCCTTTGGGCCGTACACTGAGGGGCCATGGATGCACCTCTCGCTCTCGTTACCGGAGCCGGCCGGGGGATTGGCTGTGGTGTCGCCGACGCTCTTGCCTCCGCCGGGCTCCGGGTTCTTCGGGCGGACGTTGCCCCGGCGACCGGAGAAGGATCCCCCGGGCCGGGCGCCACCGGGCCGCACCCGGAAGAGCTCGTCACCGCGGACATCAGCACCCCCGAAGGGCGCGAGGCTATCGTCGATGCGGTTAACGCCGCCGGGGGCGCTCTGACGGTCCTGGTGAACAACGCCGGCGTCTCCCCGAGACAGCGGATCGACGTTACCGAGGCGACGGAGGAGAGCTTCGACCGGGTGATGACCATCAACGCTCGGGGCCCCCATTTCTTGACCCAGGCTTTGGTTCCGGCCCTCCGGCGAGGTGCCGAGGCAGCCGCAGCCTCGGGACTCGAACCGAGACTCGACCACGGGACGGTGGTCTTTGTCACTTCGTCCAACGCCCGGGCGGTCTCCCTCGACCGCAGCGAGTACTGCATGTCCAAGGCGGCACTCGCCATGGCGGCGCAGATCTGGGCGGTGAGGCTCGCCGAATGGAATATCCGGGTCTACGACCTGCTCCCCGGCCTCATCGAAACCGAGATGACGAAGCCTGCGAAGGCGAAGTACGATGGGATGATAGAATCGGGCGGAGTGCTCCAGCGGCGATGGGGTACCCCGGAGGATATCGGGAAGACGGTGGTCGCCCTGGCCCAAGGGGCCCTCGGCTACGCCACCGGACAGGCACTACGCCTAGACGGAGGTATGACGATTGAGCGTTTCTGAGAGCCCGGGAGTCTTGGTGACAGGGGGAAGCCGCGGCATCGGCCGGGGCATCGCGGTGCTCTTGGCGGCCCAGGGCTATTCGGTCGCCGTAAACTACCGTTCGAATGCGCAGGCCGCCGAAGAGGCGGTAGCCCTCTGCCGCCGGGCCTTCGCCGCAGCCGGAACACCGGCCACCGGCGCCGGCGCCGGCTCCGGCTCCGAGGCCGGCCCCAGGTTGGCCGCCGGGGCCCCCAGGTGGGCTTCTCCCCGGTTCGTGGCGCTCCAGGGCGATGTCGCCGAGGCCGGGGAGCGCCGACGCCTGGTTCGCCAGGCGAGTGAAGCCCTCGGGGGCCTCGACGCCCTGGTCAATAACGCCGGTATCGGACCTGCGGTCCGGGCGGACATCGTCGAGGCGACCGAAGAATCCTTCTCGGATCTTCTCCGGACCAACCTCCAGGGACCCTACTTCCTGACCCAGGAGGTGGTGCGCTCCTGGCTCCGGACGGGGGACTGGGCCTCATCCCCCGAAAGGGCTCCTCGGCTTCCCCGACGGGTGATCGTCTACGTCACATCGGTATCCTCGGAGCTCGCCTCGACCTCCCGGGGTGAGTACTGCGTCTCCAAGGCGGGGCTCTCGATGGCCGTGCAGCTCTGGGCGGTCCGCCTTGCCGGGGAGGGAATAGACGTCTTCGAGGTCCGCCCGGGGATTATCGAAACCGACCTTACCCGGGGCGTTAAGGACAAGTACGACAAGCTGATCGCCGAGGGGCTCGTGCCGCAGAAACGGTGGGGTACCCCGGAGGATATTGGGCGCATCGTCCGGAGCATGATCTCCGGCGACATGGGCTTTTCCACCGGCTCGGTGGTCCACTCGGACGGAGGCCTCCATCTCGGCACTCTGTAACCTCATCACTACTCAACCAAGGAGCGCATCGTGATCGACATCAAGAATCCCCCGTCCCTCGAGGACGTTGCGAAACGAACGGCCGCCGTTTTTGAGACCGCCGCCAAGTCCACCCGGCTTCTGCGAAAGAACTGGGATTCCGCCAAGGGTACCCCGGTCTTTACCGTCGACGGGCACTACACCTCCCGGGGGTGGACCGAATGGACCCAGGGCTTTCAGTTTGGCAACGCCCTCTATCTCTTCGACGCTACCGAGGACATCGACCTCCTCGAATGGGGTCGGGAACGGACCCTCTCGCTCATGGCGCCCCACCTTACCCACACCGGGGTCCACGACCACGGCTTTAACAACGTAAGCACCTACGGAAACCTCTTGCGGCTTGCCCGGGAGGGTCGGATCGAGGCCTCGGAAGGGGAGCAGGAGCTCTATCGCACCGTCCTGAAGGTTTCCGGGGCGGTACAGGCCGCCCGGTGGACCGACGCCGCCGACGGCTTGGGTTTTGTCCCGTCGTTCAACGGCCGTCATTCCCTCTTCGCCGACACTATCCGTTCGATGAGGGTCCTGGCCTTGTCCCATCAGTTTGGCCACGTGTTGATGGGGGAGCAGGATGAGCGCATCTCTCTTCTTAAGCGGCTCCTTGTCCACGCGGAGACGACGGCACGATACAACGTCTACTTCGGGACCGGCCGGGACAGCTACGACATCCGGGGACGGGTAGCCCACGAGTCCATCTTTAACACCGCGAACGGTATCTACCGCTGTCCCAACACCCAGCAGGGCTACTGCCCCTACACGACCTGGACCCGGGGACTCTCGTGGATTCTTCTCGGTTACGCCGAGCTTCTCGAGTGGCTCCAGACGCGGGATCCGGCGGAGTTCGAAGGGCTCGGAGTGCCGGGGATGGAAACCAAGGAAGCGGCGATTTCCCGGTGCCTTGAGACCGCCAGGGCCGTCTCCGACTTCTTTATCGAGCAGACCCCGACCGACGGCGTCTGCTACTGGGACACCGGAGCGCCTGGCCTGGTTCACCTGGGCGACTACCTGAACCGCCCCGCGGACCCGGGGAACGACTACGAGCCGGCGGACAGCTCCGCGGCGGCCATCTGCGCCCAGGGACTCTTCCGCCTCGGGCGCTTCCTCGGGGAGAAGGACGGCCAAAAGTACACTTCCGCGGGCTTGAGGATCTGCGGTACCCTATTCGGCGAGCCCTACTTGGCGACGGCGCCGAACCACGAGGGTATTCTTCTCCACGTGATCTACCACCGGCCGAACGGCTGGGACTACGTGCCGCCGGGGAGTAAGATTCCGCAAGGAGAGTCGGCCCTCTGGGGGGATTATCATCTTCTGGAGCTTGCGGTCTACGTGAAGCGGCTGGCGGAGGGAAAGCCGTACCTTTCGTTTTTTGGGGGGCTCTAGAGGAGCCCTTCGAACCGGGGGTCCGTAAGGATTATCTCCTCTAGCTCCGCGACCTCTTCGTCTAAGGTCTTTCCGGCGCAGTCGTAGACGATGTCCGCCGCGTCGAAATACTTCTGCCTGTCCCTGGTCCACATTATTTCCAGATCCTTAGCCAGATCGGTCCCCGGGTTCACCCGGGGGCGGTCGTTGTGGCGGATACGATCGATAATGGTCTCGATGGGGACGTTCAGAAGAATGACCGGGCCAGTGCCGCCGATTGCGTCGTTGTTCCACTCGTAGCGCACGGTGCCGCCCCCGAGGCAGACCACGGTTCTCTCTTGGGCGGCGAAGTACTTCATGATGTTGTACTCCAGCTCCCGGAAGGGGAGCCACCCTTGCTCCGCGACCAACTTGTGGAAGGAGTAACCGAGGCGTCCGTCCATCACCTGGTCCAGATCCAGAAACCCCAGGCCGAGTTCCTGCGCCAGGCGTTCGCCGATGGTCGTCTTTCCCGATCCGATAAGGCCACAGAAGTAAACGTTCATCTACTCCTCCAGGCGGCTGACGGCCGCGAGGGTTTCAAAGTGACGCCGTCGTTTCCGATGATACTCCGGGTGTCGGGGCGAGTAGTCAATCGCGCCGGCGAAGAGTCCCCGGGTCAAGGACGCCAAGGAAACGCCCTCGAGGAGTGACCGGCAGAACATCGCCGTTCCGGTTGTCGTCGCCTCCGGATTGGCGAGTTGCCGCACTACGGTGCCCAAGGTGTCCGCGCGAACCTGATTCCAGGGGGCGATTTCGCCGTTACCCCCGGCGACCCCGACATCCGTCACCGGGCCAAGGGCCTCGAGGAGGAGGCCTAGGCGGTATCCGGTCCCTTCGAGGGTCCCTCGAAAAAGGTCCAGGGGTCGGTGCTCCGGCCGGAGGCCGACGATGCTCCCCGAGAGGCGGTCGTCCCAGAAGGGCGCCCGTTCGCCGAAGAAGGCGGGAAAGACGAGGGGGGCTGATATCCCGGGGCGCCCGCCCGCCGGCGACTCCGGAAGGGGATCGGCGCCGGACTCCCGGGCCATCTCCTCCCCGAGGGCCGCGAAAGCCTCGTGGGGCTTCAGGCCGAGAAGCGCACAGACGACCTCGACCGCCCGGGCCGAGGAGGCCGTCGCGCCCCCGACTAGGAAGCCGCCTTCCATGCCGCGGTTGCGGTTCAGCCCCTCGTCGGCCGGCGCCCCCGTGGGGGGGCCCGCGCCGGCCCCCGGGACGAAGCGCATCAACACGTCGGTGGTGCCGGCCACCAGGGCCGCGCCTTCGGACTGCAACACCCCGGCGCCGTACATCGCGGCGGTTCCGTCGGAGCTCCCCCGGCACACGGGAATTCCCGGCGGCAACCCGAGGTCCAAGGCGACCGCCGGGAGAAGGGTGCCGGCGCCGGCCTGTGCCGGGGACGCCTCCCGGAGGAGGGGACCGGGAATCCGAAGGCCGGCGCCGGTGAGGGCGTCGGCGATCTCCTCCGACGGGTGGCCGGCGGAGACATCCCAGAGCATGCTGTAGTCCTGGTGGGCGAAGTCCGTCCCGAGGACCCCGGTGAGGCGTCGGACAATCTCATCCTTAAGGCCGATGACCGAAACGGTGCTCTCGAGGCGATCCGGGGCGTTGTGAGAGTGCCAGAGGAGAAGGGGGGCGAGCCATTCGGGGCTCGGCCGCCGTCCGGTAATCTGGGAAAGGCGTCGGGTACCGTCGTCGCGCCCGAGAAGCCGGCTCAGCTCGGCACACTCCTTCGTGGCCCGGGCGTCGTACCAGGTGGTGGCGCCCCCGAGGGGCTGGTCCCGGCGGTCGAGGAAGACGTAGCCGAAGATCGTCGACACCCCGAGGGCGTCGATCCGGGCGACCCTCTCGGTGCCGAGGGCGGAAACGAGGCGATGGATGGTCGAGCGAATTGTTCCCCAGGCGGCCTCCGGGTCGACCTCGGCCCCGCCGCTCTCCTTCCGCTCTAAGCCGGTTGCGACCCGGGCGCTCTCGACGATCGTCCAGGCCTCGTCGACGACCGACGCGCGGCAACTCGAGCTCCCGTAGTCGACGATCAGGTAGAGGATCGATACACCTCCCGGGCGCGCTCGAGGGCCATCTTGGCCGAGGGCGGGTAGAGCCAGTTCTCGATGGAGCATCCCGGTGCTAAGAAGAACTTGGTCTTGCCCCCGGCGGTGACACCGCTAACCGCGTTGTCGATTACCTTCTGGGGCGTTACCCGGGTAAAGACGCGTTTGTGCATCCCACACATCAGCGACCCGGAGTAGAGTTTGCGCATCTCTTCGATAGAGGGGTTCGAGTCGTCTACGTCCTCGTAGGAGATGGCGTCGCACGGCAGCTTCACCGCCTCTTCGGTGTAGATGCCGAGGTCGTGGACGTGGAGGGTGTTCAGGATGCCCTTTCCTTCGACCGCCTTCATGATGCGCTCGACGAAGGGGTAGGAGAACTTCATATAGACCTCCTTCGGGAGCTGCTTCTTCGACGCGAAGGTAGACAGAAAGATGCCCGCGGCACCCCGCTTGAGCACCTCGAGACAGTAGTCGATAACGTTGTCGGTTACCACGTCCATGGCCTCGAGAAAGGCAACAGGTTCCCGCTCTACGAGGTCCATCAGGTGCTCCCCGGCCATGTTCCGGAGCATGCACTGCCAGGGCTCGAAGACGGTGTCGAGAAAGTACATCTCCTCGTCGAGCTCCCGTGCCATGATGTCCGCCGCTTTGAGCTGTTCCGCCCAGGGGGTCTTGTGGATGTCCAAGCGCTTTATCGCCTTCAGGTCCTCGGCACTCTTTAGCTCGAGCTTTCCCTCGGGCATCGGGTAGTAGTAGTCGTTCATCACC
>CAZLDK010000205.1:0-2677 GCA_964558285.1 uncultured Spirochaetaceae bacterium
GCGTCTGCCATCGACATTGGGCATCAGAACACCCCCTTTTGAAACTGAAATATGCCGCAAAATTGTGGACTATTCCAGTCAGAGAAGCCGAGATTCCGAGAAAGACCCGGTGCGACGTCGTGGTCGATTAATGGATACGGCTGCGTAGCAACCGGTTCTTCTTCCGGTTTGGTCCGGCAGAAAAGGGGGGGGCAAGAATCCTCGCTGTCCGGTCCCATTTCGAGAAACTCAGAATGCGACGAAGAACTGAAACTCGCCTTCTCCCGTACCGGAGGTCCCGTACGTTCGCCAATTCGAGCGATTTGGGGCGAACTGAACAAGCCGGTCATGGAGAGAGGAGCTTGATTCGTCGATGACTGTTATCAATGTATTACCGGTCGCGACAAAACGGCGCGGGCCGTAGAGCTCTCCTGGCTGCGGATTTGAGGGGTCGACGGGAAAAGAGCCAAAGCTACCAACGGGCTCGAGCGTAGTCGCGTCGAGCTGCACGATCTTGTTCGACTGCGCCCCACTCGGATTCGTAACATAGAGCTTGCCGTTCTTGAATAGTACGTCGATCTCAGGCTCCGAACTCGAAGGAACGTCCGGTCCTATGATGCGATCTACCGGGACGAAGGTGGAATCCGGACTGAACCTCCGGACAGCCGGCCTCAGTGTCTCAACCACTACTCTTGTGCCCGATACATATACGTCGCCGTTTTCGCCGACAGCGAGGCCCCAGACGGAATCAAAGTCTGACACCAAGTCCGAGTATGTACCGGAAAGGTCGCCATTGAGATTTCTCGATTCAAGCAGGAAAGGCGTATCAGTACCATCGTGTGCGGTATAGTATATTATGCTGCGGTCCGCATCGCTCGCCAACGCTCGGTAGAAGGTACTTTCGTCTCCCGGAATCAGATCGCCTGTGCTCAGTTCGCTGAGATCACCAAAGATCAACACCGTGTTCCCGAAGGCGGAATCATTATTGATCACATAGAGTCTACCATCCGGGCCGACTTCTACATCATATGGCTGAACGAGACCAGTCTCGGTTAGCCAGCCGTCCCCACGCATATCATCAATCTGTACCACCCGTCCGGTCTCCAGGTCCGGGACAAACAACTTCTCCAACATATGCACGTCGATCTGCGCGCCACCGGGCGGCAAAACGAAGCTCCGTTGGCCAATGAAGTTGGTCGTATCGATGGTAACCTGGTGCTCCCGGCCGACCGCTAACTCGAAAACGAGTGCATCGGTGCCGGGGCCGACGGTTTCTGCGATGTTCACCCCGCCGCCGGTAATGCTTATCCCGACCTCCGGGATAGCCCCCGGCGCATCCTGAATGGAAATGCTCGCCGGCGCGTTGCCTGATTGCGAAAGGGAAGCGTCCATACAGCCGCCGAGCACCAAAATGGTTGCTATGCTAAGCGCGGTATACGCTGGTCGTACCGTAAAGCTGTTCATGATCGCCTCCTAATCCCAGTTGATGGTCACAACCACGATCGCGTTTCCTGCTTGCGACTTGTTGGTCGTGTTCGATTCTTGGCCCTCTTCTCCGGGCACCGTTTCCACCGCCGCTTGGCTCAAGAAGGTTTGCCGGACGTCTTGGATGGAGCCGAACTGCTGGATGACGGCGGAACCTCCCTGGGGCACGTTCGTCGACCGGCCAACGAAGTTGGCGACGTTGACGGTGCCTTCGGTAACGCTGGTTCGTTTGGTATCGAAGGAAAAATCGGTTCCTCGGACCGAGGCCGTAGCGGTACTGCTTCGGAGACGAAAATCGTTTTGAATGCCTTCGGTCGTCCGGACGTTTGCTCGGACGCGACCCACACGGACGAAGAGGTCGGTGGTGACAGTGTCCGATGTTTCGACCAGCTCTTCGACCGTCATCCGGGTAAGGGGTGCAACATCGACGGTAGAGTTTGCCAAACGGAGCCGGGCCCGGGAATTGAACCCCGTGGAGACAGTGGTTCCCAAATCGAGCTGCCGGCCCTCTTCGGCGGCTTGCCAGCTCCCGCCGGGAGACCGGATTTCGACGCTTCCGGAGACACTTTCGACGGTGGCCCGGGCCTGGCCGAAGGCGGCAGCGGCGCTCAGAATAAGGAGTAGTGTTATCGCTGATTGTCTCATCGTTTGCCTCTCAAAAGCTAAAGGTTGCATCGAAGGTCACCTTGTATTCGGTTCCCCGAGCCTCTTCGAGAAAAGCGGCGTCGCCGCCGGTGTTTGGAAAGAAGATCCCGTTGCCTAGGGACATCCCCAGGTCAGAGAAGGGGCGGAAGTTCAACGCCAGGTCCACCTCGGTGCCGAGATAGAGGCTGTCGGAGGCCGGGTTGATGCCGACCTCGGAGATTACCCCGGTGGTGGGTCGAAAGAAGCCGAGTACACTCACAGCGGTCTGCAGCTCGTCGAGAGCCTGCGAGCCGCTCCCGGAGAAGGGCTTAGCGGAGTAGCCGAGGCTCGTCACCATCAGGTTTCCGAGGCGGGGAGAGAAGACGACTCCGAAGCTCGGCGGCGTAAGGCCGAGGAACATTGTGGAATCGTCGACGGTGTTGCCGTCGTAGAAGCTCGAATGGTCCTTGTCGCCGCTGGAATACAGGTATCCTAAGGAAAGGATAGACTCCGCGGCTTCCGGAAGGAAGTACTGAAAATTGACGCCGACCAGGTAGGAGCGCAAGGAGCGGGTCGTCAGAAAGCCTCC
>CAZLDK010000205.1:2687-6419 GCA_964558285.1 uncultured Spirochaetaceae bacterium
GGACAGAGCCTACCCCGAAGTAGCCGTAGGCGTCGTAAAAGAGCGCCGGTGCCAGGGGGCCGCTAAAGCCGCCTCCGAGGTAGCCGGTGTGCACAAGCCCCTGGCCGTCCGCGAGATCCCCGGGGTTCCGGGAGTCGTATTGGAGGATAAACGCAAGATCCAAGGTCTGGTCCGGGCGGACATCCGGAAAGGAGAGCGCCATCAGGGCGATAAGTCGGGGCGGTGCAAGGTAAACCCCTTCGTCGGCGTCGTCTGCGACGTCGGCTTGGGAAAGGAGCACGTTGGAGCTTTCCTTCATCAACAGCCCGGTGTAGCCGCCGCCGAGGGTAAAGTCGAGGGCCGGAGTCTGGTAGCTTACCCTGACGCCGTCGAGGCGTTCCCGCAAGAGGGCGCCGGAAAACTCCCGCAAGACGAAGCGTCCCAGCTGGGCGTCGGTCAATACGGCGCCGGTTTCGGTAGGCGTCGCGAAGCGGCCCCGGAGAAAGAGAGCATCCAAGTCGCCCTGCCACCAATCGACATCGGTCTGTGTAGTATCGCCAAAGACGGTATCGAGGCGGTATTCGTACCGGATACGGGCGAAGGCCTCGATCTCATCGGTAAGGGGGCCCCGAGCGAAAAGCGCCAGGCGGTTGCCGTGTCCGAGGGTAGGGTCTCCGTCGAAGGGGAGGGTGAAATCCGTGGTGCTGCCGATGCTCCCACCGTAGTCTTGGGCGGCAAGGGGAAGAACGAGGAGGGTCAGAAGCAGGGTGATAAAAAGGATATGTCGCCGCATTTAGAGCTACCGCCCCTCTTCCACGTAGGCGAGCGCCTGCCCGAGGATGTGCATCATCTCCTCGCCGGAGACCGTGCGATAGGGTGAACCGTTGCCGAGAAGAAACTCGAGGTAGGCAAGCTCCCGGGCGGCGTACCGCGGTCCCGGGACGATGCTGTACATGATGCCACCGGAAATACCCAAGCTTTCCATCACCAGGTAGGAGAACTCCCCGAGACTGACCGTGTCGTTGACGCGTTTCTCGGAGAGGTTCCACCGGTCCCAGTCTAAGCCTGCGTAGACCTCTTCGACGGTAGCATCCGGAGGTGCGGCCCCAGAAGCGAGAAGGGACAGATAGACGGCGTGACCGAAGGTCGCCTCGTCTTCCGAGAGAACCTCGTCGATAACCTCATTCGACTGAGCGACGGCGAGTGTCGTTGCAATACCGATAAATAATAGTAGTAGAAGACCTCTTCGCATTCCTGCTCCTTGGTGCGTAAATGTATAGCACCCAAGTCAGGATCTCAAGAAACGGTCGAGGGAAACGTCGGTTTCTACGAAAGCCCGGGCCCGAAGGCCCGGGTAGAAGAGAGAAACACCGCTCTATGCGGCCAGTTCGTAGCCCTGTTCGCGGCTCAGGATGGTCGAGCTCGTGTTGAGCATTGCGCCGTAGATGACCTTCGATCCGATGTCCGCGATGGTAAAAGTAATCTGCTGTGCGACGATCGCGAAGCCGTAACCGGCTATGTCCAACTCGAGAAGAAGCGGCATGAGGTAGGCACCAGGGTAGAGGAACCAGGTAATAAAGAAGAGCGGAAGGATGCCGCCGAATATCCTTCGCGCCTCCGAGCCCTTCATGTTCCGCTTTCCCTCTCGGATAACCTGGGTGATCAGAATAAGCACCCAGACAAAAAAGAGCGTCGAGATAGTGCCCCAGACCAGCCATCCGACCATGCTCTGGTTCAGTCGTCCCGGCTCGTAGAATTGTCCGACATAGCCGGTAAGGATCATCAAGACACCTGCGGTGGTAAACCGGCTCATGTAACGGCCGAAGGCTTTCCCGGAAATACCCGCGACAAATAGTATCTGGATGAGCAGCATCGGAACATCGATAAGCCAGTTCAGATAGCGGAAGCCGTTCGTAAACAGGTCAGCTCCATCTCGAAGCGCGTAGGCGGTGCCGGTAAAAACGTAGGCGTTCTCCCAGCTCTTCTGTTGCGCGTAGAGCAGTAGCAGGGCCGACACCATGACGACTACCGAAAGCACCGATGACATCTGGTACTTTGGCATGTTCATGTTCTTGGTCAAGACGAAATAGAGCAGTGCCGCCCCCATTGCCGCGTAGCCGAGGGTCAGGATATGGCTGACGACCTCGTACGCCTCGATCGAAATAGTAAACAGTGATGCGTCCACATCAAACCTCCCGAGAATGAAGTTAAACGAATAGTTTAAGTCCCCTGTCGCTGGGCTCAATATCATTCCTGAGTGATACTGTCGTCAACTGGTAATCGAATGGTTCGGTGTGACCCCGGCCTTTTATGAGTCGGCCGATGCTAAAGAGGTAACGATTTAAATGAAACTATTGGACTAAATAATACTATTGTGATATAATCCGCAAAAATAATTACTTCTTGGATCAGGTAAGCACCTGGGAGGCAAGCGTGAGAATCCGCTCAAAGTTGTTTTTGGTAATAGTTGTGTCGACGAGTCTGCTGATACTCGGGCTTTCCGGCGTGGCGCTCTACGTAACGAACGATGCGGTGGAGAACCAGGTAAACGAAGCCACGACGGCGGTCACCGAGCTTATCCTCGGGATGGCCGGGGTTACCTACGAGACCAACCAGCAAACGGTCAACCAGTACCTCGAGGTAGCGGGGCACTTCGTTCGGGGCCAGACAGAGCTTGACCCCGAGCGTCCGGTGACGACCCAGGCTGTCGATCAGATTACCCGGAACGAAACGCGGGTCACGGTTCCGACGATGACCATCGGTGGCGACCCAGTAACCCTGGAATACGGCCTCGTGGACCTCTTGACGGAGTTGACTGGGGCCACGGTCACCATTTTTCAGACCATCCCCGAGGGTCTTCTCCGGGTCTCTACCAGTGTACGAAACGCAGCCGGCGAGCGGGCTACCGGGACCTACATCCCTCGGTCTTCGGCTGTTTACCAAACAGTCATGGGAGGAGATACCTTCAGGGGACGTGCCTTCGTCGTCGACGATTGGTACATATCGATCTACGAACCGATATTCGACGAATCCGAGACGGTGGTCGGCGTTCTCTACGTTGGGGTGCCCCAGGCGTCGCTCGGAATGCTTCGGCCACGGGTCCAAGCGATACATATCGGAGAATCCGGCTACGCGTATCTCGTCGACGGCCAGGGTAATGTCCTCATCCACCCGGAGCTCGAGGGCGAATCGGTATCCGACCACGAGCTCTACAGCCGGGTTCTCGCGACCCAGTCCGGCGAGGTTGTAACTCAGGTTGACGGAAGGACCCGGCGCGACTTCGTCCGGTACTACGAGAACATGGACTGGATCGTCGGTGTCGCGACATACAACGACGAGATGTTCGCGGCGATCACCCGGATTGTCCGGGCGATCGTCGTTGGGATGATCGTAGTGCTTTTGATCGACTTGGCAATCGGCCTGCTATTCGGTAACAGTCTCGGGCGTCCGATCGCCGCCACCGCTGCCCGGATGCAGGAAGTTGCCGAGGGACGGATCTCCCTGCGGACGTCTTCCAATCACCGAAAGGACGAAGTCGGCCACCTCGCCCTGGCAATCGACCGGATGAACCACTCTCTTGCCACTATTGTCGAACGGATAAACAGTGCGGCCCGGCAAATAGCCGGGGGAAGCGAGCAAGTCGCGCAGAGCTCCGAGTCGGTCTCCGAAGGCGCAGGGATTCAGGCTTCTTCCGTAGAAGAGGTGTCTGCGTCTTTGACCCAACTCGCGGAGAAGGTCGACCGAAACGCCGAC
>CAZLDK010000206.1:0-6414 GCA_964558285.1 uncultured Spirochaetaceae bacterium
GCGCCTCGAGCTTGTCCTTGACCTCGACAAGCTGGTCGTAGCTCTTCTTGTCCTTTTCGGCCAGGCTTTTGATGTCCATCGGCGTTCGAATGCCGGCGACGACGTCCTCGCCCTGGGCGTTCATCAGGAACTCACCGTAGAAGTATTTCTCCCCGGTCGAGGGGTCCCGGGAAAAGCAGACGCCGGTTCCCGAATCTTCGCCGAAGTTTCCGAAGACCATCGACTGAACGTTGACCGCGGTACCCTTGTAGCCCCGGAGGTCGTTGAGCTTCCGGTAGCGAATCGCCCGGGGATTGTTCCAGGAGCCGAATACGGCGTCGATGGCGGCCCAGAGCTGATCGATCGGTTTCTGGGGAAAGTCCTCCCCGGTATGGGACTTAAAGACTTCCTTGTACTTCTCTACGACACCCTTCAGGTCGCCGGCGTCGAGGTCGGTGTCGAGCTCGACACCCTTCTTCTCTTTGATTTGGTCGAGAGCGTGCTCGAAGTTCTCGTGCTTTACGCCCTTGACGACGTTTCCAAACATATTGATAAAGCGGCGGTAGGAGTCCCAGGCAAAGCGCTCGTTGCCCGACTTCTTCGCGAGGCCCTCAACTGCCTTGTCGTTGAGACCGAGGTTGAGGACCGTGTCCATCATTCCCGGCATCGAGACCGCAGCGCCGGAGCGGACGGAGACCAAAAGCGGGTCGTCGGCGTCTCCGAGCTTCTTGCCCATCATCTTCTCGAGCCTATCGAGGTGTTCCGATACTTCCTTGTTGAGGGAGTCCGGGTAGTCGCTATCGTGCTCGTTGTAGTATTCGCAGACCTCGGTAGAGATCGTGAAACCCGGCGGGACGGGGACGCCAACGTTGGTCATCTCCGCAAGGTTTGCACCCTTGCCGCCGAGCAACTCTTTCATCTTGGAAGAGCCTTCGGCCTTTCCTTCGCCGAAGAAATAAACGTATTTCGTTGCCATAATTCTAATTACCCCCGATGTGTAGTGCTTTGATTAACTGTTGCAGGCTAAAGAAAAAGGGCCCCGATGTCAACCTGACCTCCGGGACCCTCGGATGCTTGAGTATGCGATCGCTACGAAATGTAGCTCTCGAGAAGCTGAGACCGCTTGGGATGCTGCAGCCGCTTGATCGCCTTTTTTTCGATCTGACGGATCCGCTCCTTGGTCAGACTGTACTTGTCGCCGATCTCTTTCAGGGAAAGCGGGCTCCGCCCATTAAGGCCGAAGCGGTACTGGACGATCTCGGCCTCTTTCGGAGTCAGCGTTCCGAGAACCTCGTTGATGTCTTCCTTCAAAGAGTGCTCGATTACCTGCTCCTCCGGAGCCTGATATCCTTCGTCCTCTACGAAGTCACCGAGGAGAGACGAATCCTTCTCGGCGTAGACCGGTGTCTCGAGGGAGATGAGCTCCCGGGAGATATTGATAAGGTCCGCAACGTGGTCTTCGTTCATATTGAGGGTCTTGGCGATCTGCTTCATCTCTGCGGTCTCGCCGTTGGAACCGTGGATCTGCTTCCGCACCTTCTCGATCTGAACCAGCTCGTTGGCTCGATTGAGAGGGAGGCGGATCATTCTCGACTTCTCGCAAATCGCTTTCAGAATAGCCTGTCGGATCCACCAGACGGCGTAGGAGATGAAGTGGAACCCCTTGTCGACGTCGAACCGCTCGATAGCGTTCATCAAGCCGATGTTTCCTTCGCTTATGAGATCCGAAAGGGGGAGTCCCTGATTCTGATACTTCTTCGCTACGTTGACGACGAAGCGAAGGTTCGCTTGAACCAGCTTATCCTTTGCCCACTTTTCGTTCCGGGCTGCCGCTCGGGCGTACTTGTCTTCTTCTTCCCGGGTCAAAAGGGGTATCTTGTTGATCTCTTTGAGATATATCGAAAGGACGTTCTCGTCGTCCTTGTTTCTCGGGGTGTAGCTGGTGGTCCTTGTGCTGTTCTTTACTGCTGCCATTCTTTTCTCCTCATCTTCATACCCCATCTAAAAAGCAAGGAGCATGCCAATAGACTACGAAAAAGAGCTTGACGTAACTGTCTTTGCAGTAATAACTTAGCTCAACGTCCAAAAACACGGCATCTCGCCCTCACAGAGCTGTGGGTCAAATAGTCTCACGATGGAGTTCTTTGTGAAAAGATGGGTCAAATTGACCCGTAACTCACTTTTGCGGCTTCTGAAGGCGAAATCTTGACCCGACACCGGTCAATCCGTATATTTTCGGCACAAATCTACAACCACTAGCGCTTCAATTCCTAGTAGGAGGAAAACATGAAGGTCAAACCGCTTGGCGACCGGGTTCTGCTGAAAACCGAAAAAGAAGAGGAAAAGACCAAAGGTGGTCTTTTCATTCCCGAGACTGCTCAGGAGAAGACCCAGTCGGGCATCGTAGAGGCAGTCGGCGACGACGACGAAGTTATTAAGGTGAAGAAGGGTGACCATGTGATGTACGACAAGTACGCCGGCACCAGCATTCGGATCGACGACGAGGACTACCTCATCTTGAGAATGGACGACATCATCGCTATCGTCGAGTAATCGGTTCGAGTAGTCGGTCATCGACCGATGAATCGCAACGCCTAGGGGGCTGTTCCAATAGTTGGGGCAGCCCCTTTTTTAGTGGGAAGTCTCCTCTAGGAACCGCTCGACCCTGTCGAGAACCTCTCCGACCTCGGCAGTAATCCGTTGGGTCTCCGGTAACGAAGACAAGAAGAGGGAGCCGTACTGCTTTTTGACGACTCGACCGTCGGCAATCAAGACGACTCCCCGATCGTTCCGGTGGCGCATCAGCCGGCCGAAACCTTGCCGCAATCGGGTTATCGCCTCGGGGACGCTGAAGTCCATAAAGGGGTTTCCTCCGGCCCCCTCGATGGCCGCCATCCGGGCGAGGGTGACCGGATGCGTCGGCACCCGGAAGGGCAGTCGGGTAACAACGACGAGCTTGAGGGTCTCCCCCGGGGCGTCGACCCCGGCCCAGAAGCTATCGGTGGCAAAGAGAACGCTCGCCGTATCCGCGGAGAAGCGGCCGAGGAGCCGACTGCGCTCGTCTTCGCCCTGATAGAGACAGCTGATCCCGAGCTCCCGGAGCCGAGGCGCCACCGCCTCGTAGGTGGCCATCAACAGCTGGTACGAGGTAAAGAGAATGAGCGCTCCTCCCTGCGCTCTTTCGACGGAATCGAGAACGAGCTTCGCAAGGAAGCCACCGTACCCTTCCTCCGTCGGCAGAGGTCCGTCGGTGGGCAACCCGAGAAGCACGCGCTCTCGAAAGGCGAAGGGCGACGGAAAAACGGCCTCGACGAGCCGGTCCGGTTCGAGGTGGTCGCTTCCGAGGCGGCGTCGGTAGAACTCGAAGCTACCCCGGATAGTCAGGGTGGCGCTTAAGAATAGAACCGATGGATACTGGTCGTAGACCGCCTCCTTCATCAGACTACCGATCTCCAAGGGGCTAACGGTAAACCGGGTATACGCGTCGCCCTTCTTCCGGCTCGATAGCTCCAACCAGCAGACCGAATCCGGTCGGGAAACGGGGTCCTGGAGGATACCGCAGAGCTCTGAGACCCGCCCGAGGCGTCGGTAGACCCCCCGGGCCTCAAGATAGAGAGGATCCTCGGTGGCCTCCTCCGGCAGGTTCGAGAGGTCCTGTTGCAGTGCGTCGAGAAGCTCTCCGAGGGCGATCCGTAGCGACTCGAGACCCTCTCGAAGAGATGCCGGGAGTGCACTCTCCAGTTCCGGGCGAAGCCAGAGAGTCGAGCTCTCCCTCAGCAAGGTTGTGGCTGTCGCGTCGATCGCGGCGGCGGCCTCCTCCACACCGGGGATAAGCCCCCGAAGCCGGGAGAAGGCGTGCCCCTCACCGTAGCGCTCGGCGAGGCCGGAAAGAATGCCCAACTCCCTCCCCCGCTTGCGACGCACCAGACGCCGGAGCTGTTTGGAGATAGAAAGCCGAGAAAAGGCCTCGGAGAAGAAGGAGGTCGCGCTGGTCTCGACCTCGTGAGCTTCGTCGAAGATGAGCCGCTTGAAGGGCGGCAGAACCGCGGTGGCGTCGAAGCCGACCGCCTGGAGGCGCAAGCTCAGGTCGGAGAAGAGCAGATGATGGTTGACGATAAGGATGTGCGCTTTCGCCGCCCGGCGCCGGGCCTGGACTAGGAAGCAGTGCGGCTTCTGGGCCCGGCACTTCGCGGCGCTGCAGCTATCGGCGTCCGAGTTGACCCGTTCCCAGAGGACGTCGGCGGGGTAGAAGGGAGCGTCGCTCCGGCTCCCGCTCTCGGTTACTTCCGCCCACTCCCGCAGCGCTTCGAGATCGGCGTTGTCCTCGCCGAAGAGAGTCTGCTCCGCGAGCTCCTCCGCCAGCCGCGCCCGGCAGAGATAGTTCCCCCTTCCCTTCACCAGCACCGCCGAAATATCGCTTCCGAGAAGCCGTTGGGCGAGGGGGATATCCTTTTCGACGAGCTGCTGCTGAAGGTTTATCGTGGCTGTGGAGATGACGATTCGCTCGTTGTTCTGTTTCGCCCAGGCGAGAGCCGGAATAAGGTATGCGAGGGACTTACCGACGCCGGTCCCCGCTTCGGCAAAGAGCACCCGGTCCTCTCCGAAGGCCTCGGCGACGGCCTCGAGGAGCAGCTGCTGACTCTCTCGAACCTCGAAACTCGGCATCGCCCCGGCGAGGGGGCCGTCGTCGTCGATCAGCCGAACGAGGTCGAAGCTGTCGAGGGGTGTAACCGCCTCGAGGAGGACGGGCTCGGTGACGACGTAGATACGGTCGACGTCGTTGTCGACGATGTACATGCCGACGCCGATCCGGGAGAGCTGGGACGCCACCTCGAGATCGGCGCCACTCGGAGTGAGCTTACCGCTGGGATGGTTGTGGATAACGACGTCCCCGCGCTCGACCTCGTGGGCCGGAGCAAGAACGGTAACCGGGTTCCCTCGAGCGCGGATCCGAACCTCGGACACCATACCTGCCTCGTCGACGGAGCAGACGAAGAGGACCTCGTTTCCCCCGGCGTCGGCTATGGCTTCTCTGATTGTCTCTCCGGGCTCCGGATGGAGCCGCTCGTCGGCTTGCATGGGTGGTCCAATGATAGCGGCGGCAGGCCCCCCGGGCAATCCTGACTCCGGGATTCTGCGACCTTGACACCCCTCGGGCTTGCTCAGTAGAGTTCCGAAACCTTACGTCATGAGTAACAACAAGATACCCGTAGCCATCCTCGGTGCTACCGGCACCGTCGGACAAAAGTTTGTTCTTCTTCTCTCGAACCATCCGCTGTTCGAGATTACCGAAGTCGTCGCCTCGAGCCGCTCTGCGGGGAAGACATACAGCGAAGCGACGGCCTGGAAACAGGACGCCGCCATCCCTGGGTCCGTTGCCTCGATGACGGTCAAGAGCACCGAGGCGCCCCTGGAGAGCCGGATCCTCTTCTCCGGACTCGACAGCAGCGTGGCAGGATCCGCGGAAGAGAAGTACGCCGAGGCCGGTCATCTGGTCATCAGCAACGCGAAAAACCACCGCATGGACACCGACGTTCCGCTTACCATTCCCGAGATCAACCCGGAACACTTCGCCCTTGTCGAGAAGCAGCGCTACGCCGGCGGAATCATAACCAACTCCAACTGCTCGACGATGTTCCTCGCGATGGCCCTGGCACCGCTGATGCCCTTCGGCATCGAGGCGGTTCAGGTAACCACGATGCAGGCCATCAGCGGCGCCGGCTACCCCGGCGTAGCCTCGATGGACATCCTCGGAAACGTGATCCCCTACATCGGCGGCGAGGAAGAAAAGATGGAGGAAGAGGCCGCGAAGATCCTGGGAACTGTCTCAGGGGACCGGATCGAGCCCGCACCCTTCGTCGTCAGTGCCCAGTGTAATCGCGTCCCCGTCTTCGACGGCCACACCGAAACGGTTAGCATCAAGTTCAAGAAGCCGGTTTCTCCGGAGGCCGTTCGCGAGGCAATGGAGTCTTTCTCCGGAATGCCCCAGGAAAAGGGACTCCCGAGTGCGCCGCCTCGACCGATCATCGTCGTCGATGCTCCGGACCGACCCCAGCCCGCCCGGGACGTATGGGTAGGAAACGGCATGGCGGCGGTCGTCGGGCGCATCCGGAAGTGCCCGGTCTTCGATGTCAAGTTCGTCGTGCTCGGTCACAACACAGTTCGCGGGGCGGCCGGCGCCGCGGTCCTAAACGCCGAAGCCTACGTTGCTCTCGGCTACTTCTCCCAATGACGGTCTTCAAGTTCGGCGGCTCTTCGGTCGCCGACGCCGGGTGGATCCGACGGGTCGTCGATATCGTGGCGCCCCGGGCCGCCGAGGCTCCGATCGTCGTCGCCTCGGCGATGGGTAAGACGACCGACCGGCTGGTCGAGATAGCCGGCCACGGCGCCCTGGGGCGACTCTCCGACGCTGAGGCGCTCCTCGAAGGCATCGGC
>CAZLDK010000207.1:0-5993 GCA_964558285.1 uncultured Spirochaetaceae bacterium
CTGTTCGTTTCATAAAACCTCCAGTAAAACATTTTTGCCAAAAAGAATAAGAAAAAGGGGGGGGCACGCTATCACCCGAAGGGGTGATTTTTCGGGAAGGGGAGTTCAGAGTATATGAAGACAGACACAGAAGAGTTTTTTGAGTCTATAGTCGAGTGGGCGCGGATTCCGGTTGGTTTGTGCCGAGAGACGGACACGCTTGTCCCGAGGAGTGAGGCCGAGAAAGCTGTCACCCCGGCCGATCTTGATCAGATGTCGGAGAATACGCCCCACCTCGTCGACATCCTTTACCTTCGCCAGGAGTCGAGCCCAGGTACGGTTGGGTGACACGTTTTCCACTCGTCAGGTGCACGACAGATCCGGATGGTTTTCGAACTCACCCTCATGGAGCGGTTTACGATTCATGAACTGACCAGTGTGGCTGCCGGCTCTAGGCGGCCTCGTGCCGTTAGACGCTCGAGAAGCAAAAATAAATAATATCATTATTTACTTGCATTACTCTAAACAGTACTATACTTTTCATCTGGGCGTTACAGGAATTGTGCGCGTATGAGCACACGACGATTCCTTGGAGGCCTGCCAATCTCAAACGGCCATCACGAAAGCAACGTAATCCTTTACGAGAGCGATCGGGATGGTGGACCGACACCCAACGGAGGGTATTGATGAAAAGAGTAGTCGCGGTTTTTCTGGTTTTGGGAGTTGTGTTTCTTCTGTTCTCTTGCGGTTTAGGCGGGGGTGGTGGCAGTAGTCGCTCCTTGCCGGCCGGCCTCCAATCTGCAGTTCGGGCTGAAGTAAGTTCCCTCGGCCATAGTTTGGCTGACATTAAGAACTACAGTAAGGTTGGCGGTGAAAGTGCCACCGGGGAGCAAGTGTGGCGCGTCAACGTCACCGCCAAGATAAGCAACGGGGAAGAGATATCCATGCCCGTTATCGTCAGCACGCGACACTAGCACCAATGCGGAGGGGAAAATGAGCGGCTTCAAGAAGTTTCTCGGAGTAGTGATCGTTATCACGATAATCGGGACAGCCATGGAGCTTTTCGGTGGTCCCAAGATCGAAGACGACACCGCCCACATCAAGATGAACTTGTGGTATGAGGGCGCGGCAAAGAACAAAGAGTGGGCTGAAAAGATTTGGGACGCGGCACGCCACGACGGTGTTGAAAACATCGTCATCGACTGTACCGCGGAGTACAATGACAATTACGGAAACACCGAAAAATACACTGCCGAAATTGACATTACCGACCTCCTGTCGCCGCTGTCCGAGGTAAGAAGATATACGCGATCAAAGTTTGCCGACGAGTTCGGCGACTACATCGTATCTGTCGTATCACGGAGGATGGCCGACACCGTCCTCTAGTCGGAGCACCTCTCTTGTCCACAGTTCCGTCCGCGGGCTGTGGGCAGGATGGCGCAATCTGCGCTGTCCTGCCGCGAAACTATTTGGAGCTCATGCTCGCGACCACATCTCCCCCGAAGAATACGTTGCTATCCGAGGACCCCGATCGAAGTGAGGTAACCGTCAAATCCCCCCCACCTACCGGACGTCGGCGAGATAGAAGGCCTTGGTCGCCTCGAAGAACCGACCACGCACATGCGCCCAGGAGCTTCCACCGGTCCACCCCGGGCAACGCGGGAGCATTCAGTGTCCCTACGCAAGATCCGAAATCTCGTTCCCGCAGTGGTGTCAATGGCGACCGAAAGCCGACCAACGGTGCCAAGATCGGAGCCTACCACCTCCACCCAACGGGATACTTGTGAATCTCCGGATCCGGTGTCAGCAGGATGGCATCGCTAACGATCGCCGTGGCCACCAAGAGGCGGTCGAAGGGGTCCCGATGGTGCTGGGGGAGCTCGGTTAGTCGGTACATCACCTCTCTGGTTAGCGGAATCTCTCTTAGGCCCCAGATCCGCATCTGGGACTCGATCCACTGCCGGGGAGGAGCGGGAAGCTGAATCTTTCCCGCGGACCACTTCAGGGATATCTCCATTGCCGCAACATCGCTCAAGATTAGCTCGGCATCCGATGCGTCGATGGCCTCCTTGGCATCGACGGACAGCTTGTCCGGCTCCGCACAGAGCCATATGAAGGTGCAGGTATCCAGCAGGAGCCTCATAGACCCCATTCCCGAAGGTCGGCATCGGAAAGCGGGAGAAACGCGTCAGGCGAATAGCCGACAGGGTCGGAGGTGACGGTACCCGCCTTCGGCCTGGGAGACTCTCTCTTCCCAAAGGCGGAAAGCCGCGCGACGGGATGCTTTCCGCTCCGAATAACGATTGTTTCCCCGTTCTGAGCATCCCGAATAAGCTGTGACAAATGGGTCTTGGCCTCGTGCGTTGTGACTTCTCTCACCAGGTCACAATAGCGGCTAAGCTAAGACTAAGTCAATATTTTGTGCTGCCGCACACCGCGTGTCGCCCGCCCGTGGCAAGACCCGAATGCCTGGTGCTTGCAGCGTCACCGGAAAGCCTTGCGCCTGGCGAGAGAGTGAATATGCTATACCGCCGGCACACGGGTGGCCCCTTGGGGAATGTGGCACAGTCGGTGCCGCGCAACGGTTCTCTGCGCGCGTGAATCCGTGGACCTTCCTATCGCCGAGCTACCGGCAGGTTCACGTCGACGAAACCTGCCCCATCAAGAAAAGCGACGGAATCGTTATCTTCCTTTGTTATTCATCGACTATAATGAGACTGCGTAGTTTTCACTGCCAAGGAGGTGGCCGGATTGAAGGCGGTAAATCTGTTATTCGTTTTGATGCTTCTATTCTTTTGTGCAGGCTCTGCATTTGCTGGTCCAGAGCCAGCCACTCACGACGGATTCTTTCTCCGGTTTCTCGTGGGGTTTGGTTACGGGGAATCCGTTGAGGCTGACATCTTGGGCGACGATTTGGTGCTTTCAGGGGCAAGTGGATTCTTTGCGTTCCAAATTGGGGGTGCACCTCTAGAGAACTTTATTCTATTCGCCGAGCTGCAAAGTGCTGCATTGGTTGACCCGGATGTAGAGTGGGCAGGCTATAGCGGTACAACCGAGGACACCACGTTGAGCGTGGCCGGTCTTGGCGCAGGAGCATGCTACTACTTTATGCCTACGAATCTCTACGTCTCTGGATCCGTGTCTAGTAGCCAAGCGACATTGGAAGTCGACGGAGCGTCTACGGATTCAAATTCCGGGCTTGGAATTGGTATTACGGTTGGCAAAGAGTGGTGGTCTGGACCCAAGCGACAATGGGGTCTCGGGGTGGCTTTGGATGCCCGGTATAGCGCGTTGTCCGTGGAAGAGTTTGACGGGAACGAATACGATCTCACCAATACGTTCGTGAGCGTTCTTTTCTCAGCAACTTTCAACTAATTACTCACTCAAAGAGCTCTCGAAGACGTTTCAGCGAGGCACAAGGGAAAACTACGTTGAGGTGTAGGAACCCGGTAGATCGGTTATACCTTGGGATGACAAAGAGGAACCCGATGCCATGGGAAGGAGTTACCGTGAGCGAACAGAAGAAGCGGTTCATCGATGAGTGGCTGTTGAACTACTATTCGGCGAGCGAGTTGGCCGAGCGCTCACCAGCATCGCGAGGTTCTTCTTCGTCCAGCGATAGAAGGTGTCCTCTCAAGATCCCCATCTTCCGACACCTCTCGGCGACGAGATCATTACAACCGCCATGCTCGACCGGCTCCTCCATCACGAGCGGATCTTCTCGATAAACGGCGACTCGTATCGGGGTCAACAAGAACAACACTACTCACCAAAGGAGGAGCGAAACCCGGCGACTGCCTGACAGACTCAGGCTATGCCATGGCAGGACACCCTGTGTCCGGGGTGATCATTCTTAATTGCCCCGAGGTGGTTAAAACTGGTTTCCCACCGCCATTCACGTCCGATACGACCTCGCAATGAGGCGTCATCGATCTCGTCGAGGTGTTCACCAGGGCCCTGGTGGAAACGAGCGGCCCGCCGGGTGACCCGCCAACCGCCGGCGTTGTGGTGTCCGCTCAGCCGTGTTCCCCACGTCCATCGAGCAGACAAACGCGATTGCTACCCCTGCTCAGACTGGTCGTCGGGCTTCAGGTAGTCGCGTATAGACTCAGGGTTCTGTCTCAGGTCGAGGACCCGGTAGACGATGACCACGTCGTCTTCAATCAGATAGTAGACAGCAAAGGGAAATCGTCTGGATAGGAGGCGATAATAGCCGAATGACTTCGGGTGTATCCCAGCGTAGAGCAGCAAAGAATCGATGTCCGAGAAGAGCGAGTCCAGGAAGTAGACGCCGACTCCCTGCCCGTGACGTGAGTAGAACCTCCTGCCATGCTCGAGATCCTCGACGGCAGAATCAAGAATCCTTATGGGCATCAGCCCGGGTTTCGCAACCGGCGTTTCGCCTCTTCCCAGTCCATGACCTGCTCTGTACCGGTAGAGACTCGCGATCGAGTTTGCTCGAGAACCTCTCCGTGCCATGCAGGTGATTCAGGAACGGGATCCTCTTTCAAGATCTCTTGCCAGAGCGCTTCCATGGCGCGGAGCTTTTCTTCACGGGACATGTTCTCGATGTCAGCGTGCGTAATCATTCGAGTAATAGTATAGCGATATCAACGGTCGGTCTCAATCTGTGGGCTCTGGCACGCCGGGCCACGACCGCAAACGCGACCATCGTTCACGACCGTGGCCCACAGGACGCGTTCAACAGAAGAGGTGGCTCGAATACCGCACATGGCTGTTCATTTCATGTCAGATACGACATAGACCGTCGCAGTGGGCGACGATGGAAAGCCGCTCATCTGGATGGCTGGTGAGATCAAGACTCCTCCTTAGAAGCATCCTTGATCGAGATGAAGCTTGCCCTGGCTTATCGCCTTCGGAAGCACCGGGATGCCCAACAACTGACGCAGGAGCAACTCGCCAAGATGCTCGGTGCAACGCCCAAGGAAGTCGGACGTGTGATAGCACGGGACTCTACGGTTCCCGCCGCGTAGAGACCCTCGGTACTCCGGAACCGCAAGACCTCCCGCTACCTGCGTTCCACCGCGCTGATAGACGGGTGAATCCAGCATGTAGGAACTGAACCGCCCCGGGTTTTCCGGAAACCAAAACCTGTGAAGGGACGATGTTAGCGGCGCCCGGATTCGTGTTGAGGAAGGCTTCGAGCAGGCGCTGCCGATCCGGCAAGCCCCGGTTCCCGGCGTTTTGTTGACAGACCCCAGGCTCGGACGTAGACTCAAAAAACCGACAAGAGAAGCGATGCTTCCGGCAACGCGCGGACGAACATGGCAATCGAACTTGAGAGCTACGACAGCGAGAAACACGACGAGCATACCGTCGCCCGGCTGATCTTCGAGTCCGATCCGGTTTTCAACGCGCTGGTCTACGGTAAGGACGCGGTTGCCGTGATCGAAGGGGTTCTCCGTCTCGGAGACAACTACTTCGATTCCAGCTACACCCGGTGCGCGATCCACGAAGGCAACGTCGTGGGGGTGGTCGTCGGATTCCCGATCTCAGAGAAGGCAGAGATAGACCAGAAGTCGGGCAAGGACTTCGCGCGGACCATGGGCTTCTTCCGGTTCCTCGCGCGCATGCCGCTCTTCATTCGCATGGACAGAATGATGCCTGCGGTGAAAGATGAAACGGGCTACTACGTCCACACGATCGCCGTTGACCCTGAGTTCCGTGGACGGGGATTTGGAAGCGAGATGATCGAACAGGCCGCCGCTAAGCAAGGCCCACTCTATCTCCACGTGAATCGGGACAACGAAGGCGCGATCCGGTTCTACGAGCGGAACGGCTTCGAGCGACAGGCCGAGGGATCGATGATGCACAAGGGTCACGAGCTCTCACAGGTTTTGATGTGCAGAAGCTGAACCCGCCAAACCGATCGAATGGTTGCACACGCCGTTAGGACCACAAAAGACGCCCGGGACAACTGAATAACAGGACAGTTAGTCACTCCGCCGGGGCACTTCAAGGGTCAGGGTGGTGCCCGCTGACTCGTGAGAATC
>CAZLDK010000207.1:6003-6379 GCA_964558285.1 uncultured Spirochaetaceae bacterium
ACGCGCCGTTAGGACCACAGAAGACGCCCGGAACAACCGAGCAAGAGGCCCGCTTGTCATTCCGCCGGGGGCACTTCAAGGGTCAGGGTGGTGCCCGCTGACTCGTGAGAATCCATCCTGATAGTCCACCCTTGGGCTTCCGCGAACGTCCGGGCGCTGTAGGTGCCGATTCCCGTCCCGCCCTTCTTGCCGCTGGTTTTGTACTTCTCAAAGAAGAAATCCCGAATGGGGGGTGCGGACGTTTTCTTGGACCGATTTCATGCTGTTAACCCAAGATGGGAACGATACTCGACCGGGCTCATTCCCCCAAGTGAGAGCTTAATACGCTTCTCGTTGTACCAGCGTATGTATTCGTCTACCTGCTCAATGAATCGTT
>CAZLDK010000208.1:0-3857 GCA_964558285.1 uncultured Spirochaetaceae bacterium
TACTCTACCAGGCTTTGGGTTTCCCGGTCGTAGCGCTCGATCCCGTGGCGATAGCTGCCGATCCAGTAGTCTCCCCGTTGGTCCTCGAGAAAGGCGTAGACTATCTCGCCGGCGAGGGGAGCCTCGGTGAAGATATGCACTCCCCATCGAAGAAACCGATTTTGCTCCCTGTCGAGCCGTTGGAGACCACCGTTGGTCAGGATCCAGAGGTTTCCGTCCGAGTCTTCGCTGATCTCGGTCACGATGTCGTTTGCCAGGGAGTAGGGGTCCTCCGGGTCGTGACGGTAGGATAGCCAGCGCCCGGCGGCTTCGTCGTACCGCGCAAGGCCCCCGCCGTAGGTACCCACCCAGAGTGTTCCGTCGGCATCCCGGCGGATCGCGTTGATCTTCCCCGGTGGCAGGCTTCCGGGGCGCTCGGGTTCGTGGTAGAAGGCACGGTAGTTTCGTTGCCGGGGGCTCAAGCGATAGAGGCCGCCGCCGTTGGTCCCGATCCAGATGAGACCGGAAGCATCCTCGTAGAAGGAGTAGACAATCGGAGAGCGAAGGCCGTCGTCGTCCTCCCCGAAACTGTACTCCTTTCCGTCGGGCGCGACGGCGAAAAGCCCGCCTCCCCAGCTCCCAACCCAGAGCGTCCGATCGGTGCCTGAGTGCACCGTGTAGAGGCGGTCGTCGGCAAAGGTCCGGGTTTCCGTCTCCCCGGTGGCCGTATTGTACTCCACGACGCCTCCCCCCCAGCAGGCCAGAAGCAGGACGCCGGGGCGAAGCTCTTCGATATCCATCACGTAGCTCGTCGGTAGCTCTATATCGACGCCCTCGAGGGTCTCGGAATCGGGATTCCACCGGGCGAGTCCGCCGTAGCTTCCGACCCAGAGGGTCCCGGCGGCATCGAGGAAGATGTCTCGAATCACTTCGCTATCGGTGTCGATACGCTCGAAAACGCCTTCGGAAACCATGCGGTTAAGACCGTCCTGGGTGCCGACCCAGAGCGTTCCCTCCGCATCCTGAGCGATCGCGATAACGATATCGTTGCTGAGCGAGGTCGGTTTCCGGACGTCGTGGCTGAAGCTCGTAAACCCCGCTTCTCCGATCCGATGGCGGGCGAGGCCACGGTAGGTTCCTATCCAGAGGGTGTCCTCCTCTTCGTGATAGTAGAGGGTCTGAACCAGATCGTGGGGGAGCGAGTCCCTCTCGAAGGGGAGATTGCGATAGTAGTTGAACTTTTTCCCATCGTACTTTGCCAGGCCGCCCTGGGTGCCGATCCACATAAAGCCCCGTTTGTCCTGCTGAATCGAGGACACGGAGTTGTTCGGCAACCCATCGAGGCGACTTATGAGGTTAAATCGAGGTGCCTGGCCCGATTCGAAGAAATGCTGCCCCTCCGCCGGCGGCGAGACAACCATCGACCCGATAGACAGGAGCACAAGGACGAAAAGCGGACGAGGCAAGAATCGATTTTTACCTATGGCAAAGCGTTCTAAACGCTTTTTCATGTCGTGTGATAGCCTCTGAAGAAGATATCACTATCGCACAGAGGTTACCGCGTATCAAGTACGATTCTCGAAGTCGCTGGAGAGGTAGTGACGGTAGCGGCCCCGGGTTTCTTCCGCGTAGCCGGGGGCCAGCTCGATAAGGTGTGCGTCCACCCAGAACAGCGGATGGTGGGTCGCCATAATCACCTGGACCGACACTTCTCGAGAAATGTCGAGGAGACCGTCTCGAATGCTCTCTATCCAGGATAGATCCTGCCCCGCTTCCGGCTCGTCCAAGAGAAGCGTGTCCCCCGCTCCGAAGGGGAGTGTAGCCAGGACGTCCCGCATGATCTGACCGTGGGACGCGAAGAGACCCCGGGTTTTAAGGAGCGTTTCCAGAAGGCCTTGGGTCCGATAGCCGGAGGTCTGCGGGTTGTGCTGCTCGGAATGGAATCGGACCGTCTCTCCCTCGCCTTGTCTCGAGATGTGGCAGTCCGGGCAGCCCTGGAGCACCCGGAGAACCGTGCTCTTTCCTGTTCCGTTGGGTCCGATAATGGCGTTGAGCCCCGGAGCGAAGGTTATCTCTCTGGGATGCCGCACGCGGTATCGATGGGTTGCACAGAGGCGCAGGGCTGATATCATGAAGCCATAGTGACAAAGTACGCAACAGGACACAAGCGAAGGAGAATAGATGGCACCAGCTGAGTTTACTGTACGATTTGAGACGACAAAGGGCGATTTTGAGGTTACCGTCCACCGCGACTGGGCTCCGAAGGGAGCCGATCGGGTGTACGAGCTCGTCGAGTCCGGTTTTTATGACGGGGTAGTCTTCTTTCGGGTACTCTCCGGGTTCGTTGCCCAGTTCGGAATAAGCGGAGCCCCGGAGGTCGGGGCCGAATGGCGGAACAAGCCGATCGAAGACGACCCCGTCAAAGCGTCGAACACCAAGGGGACTCTCACCTTTGCGATGGCGGGACCCAACACTCGGACCACGCAGCTGTTTATCAACTTGGCGGACAACAAGGGTCTCGATGACATGGGTTTTGCCCCGGTCGGAGAAGTTACCGACGGAATGGAGGTAGTCCAGTCGCTCTACAGCGAATACGGCGAGGGCGCTCCCCGGGGAAACGGGCCGGACCAGAGCGAGATTCACCAGTCGGGAAACGCATACATCGAGAAGAACTTTCCGGAGCTCGACAAGATAAAGAAGGCCGAGATCAAGAAGTAGCGCCTAGGGGCTATATGCCCTCAATCTCGGCCTGAAGGCTCTTGTGGATAAAGTGACGAATCTGCGCCCGCTCTTTCTGTGCCCCCTCTCCCCGAAAGAGGAGAACGTGGATTCGGGGGTCGTCACTTCGGCTTCCCAACACGGCAGCGTCGAGGTGAACCAGTTTGCTTCGAAGGCGTAGTTGTACGGCTCGCACCAGACTTTTCGGGGGGAGGGTCTTGCCGGGCTCTAGGCGAATTGCCGCCCCGACGGAGCTGATGTCGAGGATCGGCCCAGACATCTTCTGACCACCGTACTCCAGGTTGAATCCGGTATTCTGCGCCTTCTCGCATTGTGCGCGAACGTAGCGACGGCGACCCTTCGCCTCGTTCGCCTCGAGTACCCTGATGATGATTCGGGCGCTTTCTTGGGCACCGAGGCTCAGGCGGACGACACCGCACTGCACCCCGATGTCCATCAGGTATTTCTGAGTCAGCTCCGGCGAGGGGCTGTAGGAGATTAGGCCGATCTTGAGGCCCTCGTACTTTGAATCCTCTCTCAGCTTGCGGATGTATTTCTCCCACTGCTCCTCTCTAAGCCCACTGTCTATGTTGATAAAGGCGACCGAATCCGGGTACTTCGCGAACACGCGCAAGGCGGCTCCAGTGTCGTGGAGCAGATAGATCTCGTACTCGTGCTTGAGGACCTCGTGGAGAAGCTCCTCTTCGAAGACGCTCGGCGGGTTGAGGATGAACACCTTCTTCCCCAAGGCGTCGGCGGTAGGATTATCGGGCATAAGCTTAAGCTACACCCTTCCTGCTGCCAAGGCAACGTCGGTACAATGGGGGAAAGGAGAGAGTCTATGGCGATTCATCGGTTCGAGCCCTCCCTGTACTACCCGACCCTCGGCTCCCACGAGCCTGTCATGGTGGTCGCCGATGGTGACACCATTGCGACCTCGACTATAGACGCCCAGGGCAAAGACGCCGAGGAGAGAGTCGTCGCCGAGGGGCCCAACCCGATGACCGGACCCTTCTACCTCGAAGGGGCCGAGCCCGGGGACACCCTGATCGTTACCTTCGATCGTCTGGAGCCCAACCGCGAGTACGGGTGGAGTGCCCCGGTTCTCGCCCCGAGTGTCGTGGACCCCGAGACCGTCCCCGGCGCCCCACGCCGGGAGC
>CAZLDK010000208.1:3867-4481 GCA_964558285.1 uncultured Spirochaetaceae bacterium
GCCCGGCGTCTACGCCAGGTGGCGGATGGACCGAGAGGCCGGTACCGCCACCCTAACAGAACCCGCGGGAAGCACCCTCGCCGGTTTTTCCCTTCCCCTCGCGCCGATGGTGGGCTGCTTCGGGGTGGCACCGCCTCGGGGGCAGGCGATATCCACCCAAACCTCCGGAAGTTTCGGTGGCAACATGGACTACCGCGGTTTCTCCACGGGGGCAACCGCCTACTTCCCGGTCTTCGTCCCGGGAGCGCTCTTCCACATCGGGGACGGACACGCCCTTCAGGGAGACGGTGAAATCAGCGGGACCGGGGTCGAAATCTCCTTCGACGTCGAGTTTACCCTGCGCCTCCAAAAGGGTGGGGGGCTCCGGTGGCCCCGGGGGGAGAACGCCGACTATGTCTTCGCCGTCGGGAACGCCCGGCCCCTGGATCAGGCTACCCGTCATGCCACCACCGAAATGACGCGGTGGCTGGTCGAGGGCTACGGATTCGACCCGGTCGGCGCCCGGATCCTTCTCGGACAGGTCGTCGAGTACGAGATCGGCAACTTCTACAACCCGGCTTACACCGTGGCGTGCAAGGTGCCTAAGCGCTACCTAAGGTAGCCTGGTTTTGCCA
>CAZLDK010000208.1:4491-6208 GCA_964558285.1 uncultured Spirochaetaceae bacterium
CGGGTAAGCTAGGTTTTGTCATTCTTTCCGGCTTCCGTATACTGAAGGAAGGGGGATGCGAAACGCTATGATAGAGATTTTGAACACCGAGTTTTTCGGGCGCACCGTCACCGAGTACGCTATCTCTTTTGGACTGGTGGTCGTTGCTCTTCTCGTGCTTGGCGTTATCGGAGCCTTCGTCCGGAGGGGGCAGAGCCGCCTTCTCGAAGGCGAGACACAGGCACCCCGATCGATCTTTTTGTTTCGCCTGGTGCTTCGAACCCTGCTCCCGGCCTTGAGAATCGGTGCTGTCTACCTGGCGGTGTTGCTTCTCAATCCTCCGGGGCAGCTGATGATCGTTTTCCGGATTGTGATTATCATCCTGGTTACCTGGTATGCGGTCAGGTTGATAGATAGCTCCATCGACGCGGCCTTTTCGGTCTACGCGGAAAGGCGCGGGGAAAGCGGGATCAAGCGACTTCGGCCGCTAATCGCGGTAATCAACCTCTTCGTCTGGGTCCTTGCTCTTGTTTTTCTCCTCGACAACCTCGGCGTCGAGATCTCGGCCATCGTCGCAGGACTCGGTATCGGGGGTATCGCGATCGCCCTTGCCGCCCAGGCGCTTCTCGGTGACCTCTTTAGCTACTTCGTCATCTTCTTCGATAGACCCTTCGAGCTCGGGCACTTCTTGATCCTTGACGATATTCTCGGAACCGTGGAGCACATCGGCCTCAAGACGACGCACATTCGCTCCCTCGGTGGCGAGCTCATCATCGTTGCCAACTCCGTCCTGACCGAAGGCGTGGTCCGGAACTACAAGCTTATGGCCGAGCGCCGGATCGCCTTCTCCTTCGGGGTAACCTACGACACCGGATCGGAGGGTCTTCGGGAAATACCCGATGTCGTGCGGAGCGTCGTGGAGGCCGAAGAACACACACGCTTCGACCGGGCTCACTTCAAAGCCTACGGCGCGTCGAGCCTGGATTTCGAGGTTGTGTACTACGTTCTGAGTCCGGACTACAACGTCTACATGGATATTCAGCAGCGCATCAACCTGGGGATATACGAGGCCTTCGACGAACGAAAGATCGAATTCGCCTTCCCGACCAGGACCGTCTATCTGAACGGAGGCTAACGATGGCACTTTTCGAGCGTCTCTTGTCGCCACTGGAACTGGCTCCTGGTGTCGCCCTACGGAACCGGATCGTGATGCCGCCCCTCGTTATTTGGGGGGCCGACGAATCGGCCGAGGTGAACGACGCCCACCGTCGTCACTACCGCAACTCCTCGCCGGGGTGTGGAATGGTTATCGTCGAAGCGACCACCGTGAGTCCCGAGGGGCGCCTTGCGGCGACCCAACTCGGTATCTTCGAAGATCGGCACGTTTCGGGGCTTGGCTCTTTGGCGCAGATAATCCGGGAGGCGGGTGCTCTCCCGGGAATACAGATCCACCATGCCGGGGGAAAGACGAACCGGGAGAAGACCTACGGCGCAACGCCCCTCGTTCCTTCGGTTCTCCCGGGAACCGAAGGGGACGTCACAGAGCTGAGGGATGCCGAGATAGAGCGAATTATCGAGGCCTTCGGCGCCGGGGCTCGGCGGGCGGTGGAGGCCGGCTTCGAGGTTGTAGAGCTTCACGGTGCCCACGGCTATCTCGGCCCGGCTTCCGCTCCGGCCCGATTCAGCTGCTCGTGCGTGCGATTGAACCGGTGCTCTGATGGATCTGCAGGTGCTGATT
>CAZLDK010000209.1:0-6195 GCA_964558285.1 uncultured Spirochaetaceae bacterium
TCGAAGCCGACCCTGAGGCGTTCTGTTTCCGGTGAGCCGGGCTGGACGATAATGCGGGACTCAAACCAGACGTGGGGGTGGGCGCCGAGGAAACCGGGAACCGCGAAGACCAAAAGCGCCGACGCCGCAAGGCGCCGCAATATGAGTGCCACACTTACCTTTTCGGCCATCGGCGGCGACGCCTTAAGGCGCTTCGTTTAGGCGCTACCCCCGCGTCTCCTCGAGAATGCGTTTGGCCCCGGCAACCAGGACGTAGAGGTCCAACCCCACGGCGATTATCTGCCAGCCGTCGGCGAGGCGCTCCTGGACGCTCTTGCCGGCCCCTTCCCACATGCCGGAGGCGACGCCGTGACGCTTTCCCGCGGCGAACACCGTGTCGATCGCGTCTTGAAACTTCTTATCGTCCTTCCGGCCCTTGAAGCCCATCGAGATCGACAGATCGAAGGGGCCGATAAAGAAGCCGTCGACACCCTCCACCGAGAGAATCTCGTCGATGTTCGACACCGCCTCTTCGGTCTCGATCTGAACGATCACCAGGACCTCTTCGTCGGCGGTGTCGATGTAGGCCGGATCGTAGATCCAGGGCCGCTTGGGGCCGCAACCCCGCATGCCCACCGGCGGATACCGACAGGCGGAGACCGCGTTCTCGGCATCTTCCCGGGTGTTCACCATCGGGACGATTACCCCGTGGGCCCCGATATCCAGGGCTTTCTTGATGAGAACCTGGTCGTTCCAGGCGACCCGTACTAAGGGGGTAATCGAGTCCCCCCGCATCCCCTGCATCAGAACCTGGGCGCTCTGCTCGTTGAGGGCCGAGTGCTCCAGGTCGAAGAGAAACCAGTCGAAGGGAAGGGTGGACAGAGCCTCCGAGACGTCGGGACTCGGAATGGTTACCCAGAGTCCGAGGGTGGATTTGTTCTCCCTTAGCTTCGCTTTGAGCGTGTTCTTCATTCTGGTCCCTACTTTGCGCCCGGCGTGATGTGGAGGGTACAACAACCGGTCCGGCCGGGCTTCCAGGTCTCCCCGGTAATCGAGAATCCCGCGCCCTCGAAGGTTCCGTTGTCTACGATGCCGGCTATCTCGCACATCGTGGCCAGGGTGTCGTCGTCTACTCCCGCCTCTTGCCACGCCTCCTTCAGGGGGCATTGAGCCATGTGGATGTCGAGATGCTCATCGTCCTCCCGGAGCACCTCAGGGTTGAACATCCCTCCGTGGTCCGGAACAAAATGCATAAACGACTTCTTCAGGCCCTCGAGATCCTCCGGGGCGTGCCGGCGAAACTGACGGCCGATGGCGAGACCTCGCTTGTAGATGGCCCGCTTCAGAATCTCTTTCGCTTTTTCCTTCCCAACTTCGGGAATGAGCTCTTGGTACACCTGGTAGTAGACCATCGCCCGCGACTTGATCGCTCCCCGTAGCTGTTCACGTAGGTCCTGTACTTCCGTCATCGATAGCACCTCCGGATCTAAGGTAGCCCGGAGCCGCCGTCGGCACAAGGGCCGGTGCATGTTAGACTGACTAGAGATGGACGACTGCCAAAACAGAAAGACGGAGCTTCGCAGCGACATCGCCCGCCGCCTACGGGAGACGGAGCCGGAAGAGCGGGGGCGGCAGTCGGAGCTTATACGGAGCGCCGTCTTATCGCTACCGGAGTGGGACGGGAGTCGAACCGTGCTCGCTTTTCTTCCCCTGCCGGACGAGCCGGACCTCGAGCCGCTCTTGACCGCCGCAATAGACGCGGGTAAACGCGTCGGCCTTCCGCGCCTCGGGGGTGCCGAGCTTCGCTTCCACGGGGTCAGCGACCTGGCTCCCGAAAGCTTCCGCCGGAACCAGAACCTCGGGTTCCGGGAGCCGGCGGCCACTGCCGATGAGTTGGTGCTTCCAGCCGAGGAGCCGGCGTTAGTTCTGGTTCCCGGCCGGGCCTTCGACCCCGCCGGACGGCGTCTCGGCCGGGGGGGCGGCTACTACGACCGGTTTCTCGGGACCCTCTCTCTGCTCCGGCGCCGGGGACGAATCCGTCCGGGGAGCTTCGCCGGCGGGGTGGCAACGTCGCAGATTCTCCTCGTCGGGGTGGCGTTTTCCTGTCAGGTCGTCGACGAGGTGCCAACCGGCTCCCACGACGTCCCGGTGGATGTGGTGGCAACCCCCGAGGGACTCCTCGATTGCCGCCTGTTTTCTTAGGCTCGATAGATCGATACTTTTAACTGCGTAAGGAGATCATTGTGGGAGAAATAAAGAGTGCCCTCGAACTGGCCCTGGAGCGGACCGCGGGAGTCCAGGGAGACAAGAAAAGCGTCGAAGAGTACGAGCACAAGCAGAAGGGAAAACGGCTTCTCTCGCAGCTGACCGAAAACCCGAAACTGGACCTCAAGAAAGAGCTCAACCAGTACAAGGGGGAGCAGCGAAAGTGGGTCGTCGGCGGGTTTGTCGATGTGGCCCTCTCCAATCTAGCTCTTCCGACGACCGAAGCGGACCTGTCTCGCCTCGAGCCGATCAAGAACGGGTTGGCGACGGCCATCGGAAAGAAGGCGGAGATCGAGTATCTCTTCGATCAGGCGCATCAGCTCCTCACCCAGTACCTCGAAAACAGGCAGCAACTCATAGAGCATGTGCGCAGTCAGTTTGCCCAGAGGATTCGCCAGAAGGAAGAGGAGTTCGCCCGGCAGTACGGTTCCACCGTGCGTCTCGACCCCGCCCAGGACCCGGAGTTTGCCGGGGTGCTGCAGCAGAACATGCGGCAGTTGCAGGGGCAGTATCAGCAGGTCCTCGACCAGCTTCGGGACGAAGTGCGCCGGCTCCACGAAGAGGGATAGCTACCGGGCTGCCTCGATGGTCCGGAGCCACTCCTCCGGGATAAGGCTTACCGGGTAGATGTACGCCAACTGCCCGGCGTCGAAGCCGACCACCTGAGTCGGCAGGCCCACCAGCTCAAAATCGTCGTTCAGGGCGGCTCCCCCGGAGTTGCCCTCGTTGATCTCCGCATCGCTCTTGATAATTGTGCCTACGCTGGTCTCCTCGAAGCCGCTGAGGACGCCCCGGGTGTAGGTGATGGTTACTCGAGATCCGGTCCCTCCAACCAGCGGAAAACCCACAAAGCCAAGGTTCTGACCGACCCGGAGCGTCTCGTGGTCACCGATGTGGAGGAAGGGAAACCGGTACCCCGCCGGCAGCGCCTGACCGTAGAGACCCGAAGAAATTTTGAGAAGCGCCAGATCCCGCTCCGGTGCCGCGGCAACCAACTCCGCGCGAAAAAGCTCCTGGCTCGGTTTGCGGTGGTCGAGGCTCATTCCGACGAAGATGTTGTCCGAGTTTATCCCCGCAGGGCCTCGGATGACGTGCCAGTTGGTCAGGACGTGTCCCCCGGGGCTCACCAGGACCCCGGAGCCACCTGAGTCGTCTCCGGTAACCAACTCTACCGTCGACAGAAGCGCCCGCTCCAAGGGGTCCCGGGGGATCTCCAGGGGGGGCAGCGCCAGCAGCAGCTCCGGCGGCGCTGCCCCAAGGGTTGCCAGGAGCGAGAAGCCGACCGGCCGGTCCCGACTAAGTTGATCGATTACCGAGACGTAGTAGGTTCCGCTCTGCAGGGGAGGTACAGACCGACGGGTTATAACGATGCTCTCCCGGGAGAGGAAGGACTCCGATCGGTGCTCCGAGAGAAAGGGGTTTGCGTAGGCGTTGCCCCGGGCCACAAAGAGGTCGATGTCTCCGGCGCTCTCGACAATGTCCAACCGGAGGGCCTCGGTGTCCTCCGGGATCTTTATCGAGTAGGTCAGCCGCATACCGTCGTCGGGGCTTAGAGTACCGGTTCGGGGCTCGCCGGGGACCAGGCGTCCTTCGGGACGGGTGCTCACCGAACGGACGCTGAGCTTGTAAGGAATCTCGACGACAACCTGGTTCCCCAGCCGTGGCGGTTCCGGGAGTTGATAGGCCACCTCAACCGTGTAGGTCCCGGTTTCGAGACCCGGCTCCGAGAGACGGGTAAGGAGGATCTTCTCGTTGTAGTCGCTGCTCTCGCTGACGGAGAACAGCGAGCCATCGCTCCGGTGGATTAGGAGGTCGAGGTCCGCCGTGCTCTCGGACAAAGCGAGCTCGACGGCGTAGGTCCCCTCGGTAACCTGAAGGCGGTAGTCTTGGGACGGCCGGCTTGCCCGGAGGTCGATACGGCCCCGGATGTCTCCATTGGCCGGTAGCGTCGTCGGTCCTTTTTGGGCAAAGACGATCGGCGATACGCAGAAGAGAAGGAGAATGGTAAACAGCAGCCGAACGATTGGCGTGCCGCGTTGAGAAGTCAGGTGCATACCGCTACAATGCCTCCGTGGATACGATGACCCTAGGGATTATCGGAGGTGGGCAACTCGGCCTGATGATGTTGGAGCCGGCTCGTCGCCTCGGAATCCACACCTGCGTCATCGACCCTGCCGCCGACGCTCCGTGTGCCCAGAGAGCCGATGACTTTATTCTCGGCTCTCTTTCGGATCCGGAAAAGCTGCGCAGTGTTGTCAGCCGGTCCGACGTCACCACCTACGAGATCGAGCATATAGACACAGTGGGGCTTCAGTCACTAGCCGACGCCGGGGCGGTAATCCTTCCCTCTCCGGCCTCCCTCTCGCGGATTCAGGACAAGCTCGTCCAGCGCCAACTCCTCGCCGACCGGAGCCTCCCGGTCCCCGACTTCGAGGCGGTGGAATTAGGCGAAGGCGGCGGGGCCCGGGGGGCTTCTTCCCCCTTCGGCTACCCGGTTGTCCAGAAGGCTTGCCGGGGTGGCTACGACGGGAAGGGCGTTTTTATTCTCCGGGACCCCGAGGAGCCCTTGGCGCCGGTCGACAGCTTCTGGGAGCGCTTCGTCGAGGTCGACCTGGAGCTTTCGGTTTTGGTGGTTCGCTCACGGACCGGGGAGATTCGCTGCTACGACCCCGTCGAGATGGTGGTCGACCCCGACGGAAGCCTCCTGAGGCGGGCGATAGCCCCGGCCCGGATCTCCCCCGAGACCGCCGACTACGCCCGGCGCTTGGCGGAGGCCACGGTCGCGGTCTTCGACAGCGTGGGCGTCTTCGCCGTGGAGCTGTTTCTGGCCACCGACGGCAGGCTGATGGTAAACGAAGTAGCTCCCCGGCCCCACAATTCCGGGCACCACACCATCGAGGCGGCGGTAACCAGCCAGTTCGAGCAGCACATCCGGGCCGTCTGCGGGCTTCCCCTCGGGTCGACCCGGACCCGGTGCCCGGCGGTTACCGTCAACATCGTCGGGCCTGGGGCCATCGCCCCAGGGACTCCGAGCTATCCCGGTCTCGAAGAGGTTCTCTCGGAAGAGGGCGCCGCGGTGCACATCTACGGAAAGAGCGAGGTCCGGCCCTGGCGGAAGATGGGGCACATCACCCTCTTCGGGGACGACCTCGAGACCCTCTTGGCCCGGGCGGACCGGGTCGAGGCGGCCATCACAAGGAGGGCAGAATGAGCGCAGACAACTCGACGCGGCCCCCACATCGGGCCCAGAGCCACTCCGGGCCCCGGGTCGGCGTCATCATGGGGAGTAGCTCGGACCTCCCGGTGATGGCCCCGGCGGCGGAAATCCTGCAACAGCTCGGGGTCGCCACCGAGACGACCATCGTCTCGGCGCACCGGACACCCCACCGCATGGTGCGCTACGCCGAAGAGGCCCGGGGCCGGGGCATCGGGGTGATCATCGCCGGGGCCGGGGGAGCCGCCCACCTGCCGGGGATGGTCGCCGCGTTGACGACCCTCCCGGTGGTCGGGGTGCCGGTTCGCACCAGCACCCTCTCGGGGGTCGATTCCCTTCTGTCGATCGTCCAGATGCCCCGGGGCGTTCCGGTAGCCACGGTCGCCATCAACAACGGCAAGAACGCCGGGCTTCTTGCGGCCCGGATCCTGGGCATTGCCGACGCCGAGCTTGCCCGGCGCTTAGCGGACTACCAAGCCGCCGAGGAGGCCCGGGTCCTCAAAGAGGCCCGGGAGCTCGAAGAGACGGGGCCGGAGGGCTATTTCAAGTAGTCGTAGAGCGCGGCAAACCCTTCGCCGATCGTCTTGGTGTCGTCCAAGAGGGGGTTGAAGGGGCCGCCGGCTACGTAGCTGCTTAAGGGACCGGTCCCGCCCCCGGTACCCCCTCCGCCACCGGTGACGCCCGTCGATTCCCGCTCCTGCTCCCTGGCGATTGCCCGCTGGTCTACATCCATCAGC
>CAZLDK010000210.1:0-3726 GCA_964558285.1 uncultured Spirochaetaceae bacterium
GGTAAGGCCGTAGCCGATGGAATAGGGAAACCGTGCCTCCCGCAAGAAGCGTTCGGCGTCCGGAGAAAGCGGAGCTCCGCCGATGCCGTAGAAGTGCAGCGCCCCCCCGAAGGTAGCGTACACCTTGCGCCCCGCCGCCCGGTGCAAAAGCCGTCGGACCGGTCCGATCTTTCCGGCAATCCGGGTGATCACGTTTTTCGCAAAGAGCGGCTTGATCTTGGATTGATAGAGCTTCTCCATAATCAGCGGGACGGTGACCATCATCGTCGGCCGAACGTCCTCGAGGGCCGGCAGGAGCGCCGAGAGGACCGGGGGCTTGCCGAGGTAGGTTACCGAGGCGCCGCTGGAAAAGGGAATGAGAAATCCGATGGTACACTCGTAGGTGTGGGCCAGGGGCAAGATGGAGAGAAACCGGTCCTCCGGGGTAATCGTCACCAGGGTCCTGGTGGCGATGACGTTCTGCACGATGTTCCGGTGGGTAAGCATGACGCCCTTAGGGCTTCCGGTGGTTCCGGAGGTGTAAAGAATTGCCGCGAGCTCTTCTTCCGAAGGCTGTGGCGCATCCTCGTCCGCCTTCTCCGGGGCCTTCAATCCGCCCAGGGTCTCCAGCATGATCCGAAAGCGAAGCCCCTTCGGTTCCCCGACTTTCTGCGAAAGCGACTCAGAGACGATAATCCCCGTGGCCCCGGAGTGCTCGAGAATCCCGGCGATTTCCGCCGGGGCAAAGTCCGGCAAGATAGGGACGATAACCGCGCCCATCCCGGCGACCGCAAGGTAGGCGATACCCCACTCCGGCTTGTTCTCCCCGAGAAGCGCCACCCGGTCGCCGGGCTTTATCCGGCGGGAGGCGAGCTCTTTCCGGAGCCCTCGAATGCACTCCCCTACCCGGGCGTAGGAAAAGGTCTCCCCCTCCCGAAGGGCGAGCGCGACGTTATCACCGTAACGGCCGACACTGTGGTCTGCCATCTCTCGAAGCGTCTTTAAGTCTCTGACATCCTGGGGCACTGGCTTTGGTTCCATGCCTCTATTTTAATAACACGGCGTTTCGGTTTCCAGGGTTGGGGGGGGCGCCGGGGTACGTCCCAGAGTACGCCTCCGGCCCGGATATGGTTATGTTTTGACTAAGAGGTAGAACGATTATGCGCGGAATGCGCCATCCCTGGGACCGGCCGCCGCTCTTTGTACCGGCCATTGCGCTATCTGTGATGTTACTCTTGGCGTTCGGTTTCGCCGTCATCACGCTTCATGGACGCCTCCGGCGCCTGGAGGAACAGTTGGTTGAGACCTCGGATTCCCAGATTGCCGCCGGCGCCGAGAGCCGGACCGCCGACGAAAGCCAAGCCGGCGACGGTGGGGGTCGAAGACAGCGCACCGACCGGCAGATCTTTGAAGCTGCGGTCGCAGGGATAGGTGAGCTCCTTCAGGAGCGCAACGCGGCGCAGGCGCGGCAGCTTCTCGAGGAGCTTACGGCATCCGAGGGCGAGCTGTCGCTGACGAGGAAGACCGGGCTTTGGTCCCGTCGGGAGGGCGATCTCAGGGTCTCCCTGCACAGCGGGAACCGACGCTTCTTCAATGTCGATGCCCGGGCCGACCGGGGCGTCGTGGAGATTAGGAGCATCCGTGACGAGGTCCACCTGGTGCGGCGCGGGGCCGAAGGCGGGGCCGCCGGCGTCGAGTTCGTATCCCAGGAGACCGAGCGCATCGAGGGCATTCTGGAAACCCGAGGCCGCCTCAGAGGCCACCTCGAGCGCCTTCCTCGGCGTCCTTCAGTTTCGAGGCTCCTCGAAGAGCGTGGCATGAGGCCAACTCGCGTCGTCGAAGAAGGCTTCCTCCTTCGCTGGGGTCTGGCCAACGAAAACGGTGCCATCGTGGTGCGGATCGCCGCGGACCCGGAGGCCAGGGAGTATCGCGTCGACGGCCGTAGCGTGGAGATGGGGATACGGCAGCTCGAGGACGCCGTGACGGAGGCCATACGCGACTACGATCCGGAGGAAGCGGTGGCCCGGACGCTACGTCGCCTCGAGGAGCGGCTCGCGCGGGTACTCGAGGACCGCGGATTTCGCCGTTTTGTCGAGGTGCGTGGCCTCGAGATAAGGGAGCATCCTGCCTCGAAGGACAGTCTGCCGGAGGGCGGCTCTCGCTTCGTCTACGCATCACTTATCGAGGAAGAAGGTGATGCTTCCGAGGCCCTGGTCGCCCGCATCGTCCTCGACGCCGACACGGGCGCTATCGAGCTCGTAGAGGCCGAGGGTGACGACGTCTGGATCCTCGACCGCGTCGCGGTTACCCATGCGACATCGGCACATGCGGCAGCAGGCGATCATCCCGGGTTCCTCCTCCTCGGCACCAATGGCGGGCTTGCGGACAGCATCATATACGTCCGTCCGACGGAGGAGCAGATTTCCGCAATCAGCGTCCCCCGAGACATCTACTACGACGGCCACAAGCTGAATGAGACCTACGCCACCGGCGGCCCCGGGGCAACGGTTGCCTTGGTGGAGGAGATCCTCGGGGTTAAGGTAGACCACTACGTCTCGGCGGATTTCGAGGCGTTCAAGCGGGTGGTCGATGCTCTCGACACCATTCCGGTGGAGCTCGAGCGGGAGTTTCTCGATCCGGGGATGAGCTACGAGGTCGACGGAGAGGCTCGGATGCTCTACTTTTCCCCGGGCACCCATGACATGAACGGCTCGGCCGCCCTCGCCTTCGCCCGCTCTCGGCAGACTACCTCGGACTTCAGTCGCTCTCGGCGGCAGCAGTTAATTCTCGGAGGCATCCGCCGGCGGATCGATCAGCTTGCGCTGACCGACGCCGACCACCTCTTCGGCTTGATCAACGTCGCCGTCCGGCACACCGATACCGACATTGGGTTTATCGACGCCCTCTCCTACTACCGGCGTTACCGCGACTCAGGAAACCTTCGCCGCCTTGTGCTGTCGACCGACAACGTCTTCCATTCCACCTACTCGGAGCTCCACGAGGACGGCCTTCCGGTGGAACGGGCGGAAGATCTCGAAGAAGAGGAAATCGGTCAGTGGATCCTCCGGCCTCTAAACGACGACTGGGCGGGTGTCCGCGCCTTCGTGGACGAGTGGCTCGCCGGCGGCGACCCTTCGCCGGAAGAAGTTTTCGGATCCGAATGGGACACCGACTCCGAGGTGGACCTTTCGCTCCTAGAAGAGCGCCGGGCTGGGATGGCTTGGTAGCACGCCGGCAACCCCCATCACCGTATCATGTCGGCCAAGGCCCCCCAGTTGAGCTCGCGCTGTATAGCGGCAAAGTGCCGGGCCATGAAATCGCTATTGGTGTAGAAACCGACGAAGAAGAAACGCATGGCCGCCGGGGAATCTCCCCGATCGAAGAGATCGCGGTTGACCCGGACCAGCCCCCGGGGCTCCGAGCCACCGGGGACCGTAGCCGGCACGATCTCCCCTTCCGTCTGGGCCTCCGGCCGGTGCAGATGCAGCTTTCCCACCGCCTGTGCTCTCCGCTCCGACGGGGACATGGCGGCGAGGGACGCCTTCATCGCCTCGATCTTCTCTTCCAGCTCCGCCTGTTGCCTCTCCGCGGCCTCCCGCATCCGGCGTTCGTCTTCCGCTATCTCCTGATCGGCCTGCTCCCGGTCTCCGGCGGCCTCGTCGAGCTCTCTCAGTGCCTGCTCCATCTGGGCCTGGAACTCCGCCTTCTGTTGGGGGTCGTTCGTCAACTCCATCAACTGCTGCATCG
>CAZLDK010000210.1:3826-6192 GCA_964558285.1 uncultured Spirochaetaceae bacterium
TGTGATCCGGATTAAGAGACGGCCATCTGTCCGGGCAACACGCGAAGGCTGCGAAGTATGGCGTCGAACAGGGGTGTGTAACGCTCTGCAGAAGCAAGGGGCGCCGCGGCGTTGATCAGGTAGAAATGGTACCTGTCCAGGAGACCGAGGGCCTGTAGCTGGACGAGCCGGCGATCCGGTTCCCACCTGCCGGTGTACCAGACGGCGTGGACATCAACAAAGCTCGAAAGCGCAAAGCGCTCGACCGAGCGCAGCGTGAACTCTGGGACCTGCTGCTCGAGACGCTCTACGGATACCTCGCAGAAATCGGGAAAGCCGTCGGGGCCAAAACCATCGGGTTCTCCGAGAGCGATGCTGAACGTCGGTATCGATCCGTCGTAATCCGGGTCCGGGGGCGCCAAAAAACGGACGGCGTGTTCCGACGGTTCCGTAACCGTCCAGCGATCCGGTACGATCGCGGAGATCCGCACCCCGGAGTGCGCGAAACTCGAAGGCCCCCCCGGGCCGATTCCCTGGAGAACGATTCTAGCAGAGCGGGAGGCGTGATCGAATGCCGCCGTGTAATCCGCGGCCCTGTTCGATGGTGCTAGGCAGGTCACGGAGAATACGACGTTGTCGAGCTGGGCGTACGTCTCATGCCGCAAAACGTCGATCCCGGCCTCTTCATCGTGATAGCGGAGAATCTGTCTGACTGCCGGCGCGCCGTCGAGGCTGCCCTCTTCACTGTGTTCAACCGTCCGGGTGCCGATTTGTGCCGAAGCGGCGGCGAGTGACCGGTAGGCGTCGGTCGTCGCAGACGGCACCGCGGTCATTTTGGCCATGACCCGGGCTCCCGGCTCCTCGTCGTCCTCGAGGTCGTCCGCGTAGATTGCGGCGCTGTTGTCGGGGTCCTCAAGCTGTTCTTCGAATCCGACGGGAAGCTCGAGGGAGATCCTGGTGTGCCGGCTAAGAAAGTGGATGTGGTCGGGCCCTTCCATGGATCAGAAGTATGGAACGCAGACGCAGGAGATGCAAGGTCGGGTACCCCCTCACCGAAGGAAGGCAGCCGGTCGCCGGTAGTATCGATCCTCGTACTCCCTTTGTGTGCAGGGACCGAACACTTCAAGAAAGTCGAGTTCCTCTCCCTGGCAGGAGAAAGCGACTCCTTGGCTCGCGTAAAGCAAGAGCCCGGCCCGCTTACCGGCACGGGACGGCAGGCGGACGAAATCGTCTCCCATTTTTGAGCAAAGGGCCGTCCTGGTAACGCCCTGGAGGCCGTGGTTATCGACCCGTACGAGTCGGACTTCGCCGTCCTTTACGTAGAGGACGCCGGGGAACACCTTCGTAGATTCCAGCGAGATCACGTCCTGCATCTGGCCGTATTGGTCTCCCGCTACTTGCTGAACGTCTTTTCCGAGGGCATTGCGTGCCTCCTTTAGGGTCAGACCCAGAAAGGCGCGGGCGCTGTCGATCAAACCCGCCGCAGCGGCATCTTCGGGCATTTTGCTCTCCTGTTGCTCCGGGCCATCATACAGACAAAGCGGATGGGCATCATCCTCCGAATTTACGCGCATCATGGCACCTGATTCTTCTGAACAGCATGATAAACAAAGTAAGAACAGTTGGTCCGGCGGCGCTTGCGGTACTCCTCGTTCTACTCCTTTCGGCCTGCGGGAGTGCCGGAGTCGGGTGCGCCCTGCGGCGCTTGTGGCAGCCCGGGGTCCCGTCGTATCCTCGACAGCGCCATGGCAGAATCCTTGCGAAGCCGGTATGCCGAATACTTCAACCACGATGCCGATGCGGCGGACTACGACGTCGACGTTACCCGGGAGGAGCATCCGATACGGGCCGGCTATTCCGAGGTCCTTGAATACGTCGGCCGCTGGGTACCGCCGGATGCCACCGTCCTCGACCTTGGGTCCGGAACCGGTAACACGATTCTCGCTCTGCCCGAGAGCTGCTCGGTCACGGCCGTCGATGTCTCCCGAGAGATGACCCGGATCGCCGTCGACAAAACTTCCGGACGGCGGGTCCGGTTTGTAGAGGATGACCTCCTCGAATATGTAATGAGTAACCCCCTGGCCGGATTCGATTGCGTCGTGTCTACCTACGCCCTCCATCACCTAACGCCCGGGGAGCGCGAGCTTCTGTTTCAGCGTCTTGGGCAGGAGCTCCCCTCAGGAGCGCAGATTGTCATCGGTGACCTGATGTTCGAAAACGAAGAGGACCGTGGCAGGGTCCTGTCGAAACACATGGAGGCTTATCCGAGCCTCGAGGAAGATATCTCGGATGAGTTCTTCTGGAATATTGAGTCCTCCAAGCGGATGCTCTCCCGGTTGGGCCTGGCACAGTCCTGGCGGCGGATATCCGACCTCTCCTGGGCCTTG
>CAZLDK010000211.1:0-6185 GCA_964558285.1 uncultured Spirochaetaceae bacterium
AATAGTCAGAGCCTTCCTTGTAGACGCTACCGTAGCTGGTAGTGGTAACCGGCATGGCGTCGCCGCCGAACTCGGTGTAGATGGCAAAGCCTCCGTCGCCGATGCTGTTCCACCAGGTTTCCATGTTGGCCTCGTTGCGGAGGATGGTCAGCTCGAGACCCTTGCCACCGGCGGGATTGCCGTCTTCGTCGGCCTCGACGTAGATAAGGGCGGTGCCGACGGTGTCGCCTACGTAGTTAGTGTCGTTGTAGGACACGTACTTGGCTACGTTGACGGTGTTGCCACGGATCACATAGCTGGCGGTGTTGTCCTCGTTCCAGTCGTCGGCTTCGATGTCGACGATGGCGAGGGTATGGGGGAGGAAGGCTTCGTTCAGGTTGAACGAGGGGTTGCCTTCGGCATCAGTAGACGCTTCGGCCATTCCGACATACCCGCCGTGGACGTAGTTGTAAGCCACGACGCTCTGGTTCGGCGCGTATCCGGTGGGTGCTACGGGCTCTTCCCCGCCGCATCCGATAAGAGCAAAAGATACAAGAACTGCAATAAGCAGCAGTGTAATTCTGCGCATAGTAAATCTCCTTTGTTCGTTCCGAGCATTCCTGACCCGGATACTACAGTAATTATCACAATACTACACTATCGTGAGATTTTGTCAATCCTTTTATATCGATAATTGTACAGCGTAATGCTGACCGAAACAGTGCGAAATACGCTGTCGGGGAGCCGGTACCAGTCCCGACCCGGCGCCGGTACCTAGGGCGACTGCAGGTTCCGCACCACCTTGGTTACCAGCCCCCGGGGCATCAGCCACGCCATGAACGCCCCGAACCGGTTGCGGAAACCGGGAATTACCACCCGTTTCCCGCCGAGGAAACCCGAGACCCCGGCCCGGGCCACCGTCGCGGCGTCCATCAGGCCCGCCTTGAGCAGCTTCGATTGCTCCATCTCGGCGGAGCGCTGAAAGTTTGACTCCGTCGGCCCGGGGCAGAGGGTGGTAACGGTGACGCCCTGCTCGGCGACCTCGTTGGCAAGGGCCTCGCCATGGGAAAGGACAAAAGCCTTGGTCGCGTAGTAGGTGGCCATAAGCGGCCCGGGCTGAAAAGCCGCCGTGGATGCCACGTTGAACAGTCCGCCGCGCCTTCGCGCGACCATGCCTGGGAGAAACAGGCGGCTCAGGGATACCAACGCCTCGACGTTCAGTCGCACCATTGCCGTTTCACCCCCCGGCGGTAGCTCGTGGAAGAGGCCGTAGGTGGCAAAGCCGGCGTTATTCACCAGCACATCGATGGGTCGCTCACCGTCGCCCAGCGAGGTAACCAGCTCCTCCCGTGCCCCGGGGTCCGTCAAGTCTGCCGGGTAGAAAGCCGTCTCCACCCCATAGCTCTCCGCCAGGCGCCGGGCCTCGGTTTCCAGCTTTTCCTTACTCCGGGCAACGAGCACTACCGAGTGACCACGCCGGGCAAACTCCTCTGCGATGGCCAACCCAATTCCACTAGACGCCCCGGTAACCAGCACGCGATAAGATTCGCCATTGTCCATTCCGGCCTCCTCCGACTATTAAGGTCAAAAATAGGCACGGGCGAATGGCCGGTCAACGCTCGGCCTCATTCAACGGCAGCAATTCCGTCGATCGACTCTTGCGGGCAGCCGGGCAGCGACGTAGACTAGAACTATGCAAACACGACTCGGCCCAAGAACCGCTGCTATCGTGAACACGGTGACCTTTTTGGGGATGCTCGTCGTCAATTTCCTCGCGACATCGCTTCCCCTGAACGACAAGGCCACCGGCGAGCTGTCCGACGCGCTGCCCAATCTCTTCGTCCCGGCTGGAATCACCTTCTCTATCTGGGGGCTTATCTGGGTGCTGCTTGCGGCGTATCTCTTTTTTCAGCTCCGTACGGTTTTCGCCCGCAAAGGCGGTGGAGCGGAATCCGGCAGCATGGTCGAGGGCGACCCGTACGCTCCAGGCGTCGTGGGCCTCTGGTTTCCTATCAACATGATGCTCAACGCCGGCTGGATTTTCGCCTGGCACTACCAGTTTGTCGGCCTGTCGGTGCTCGTTATGCTCGCGCTCCTCGCGACACTCATCGTGATGTTTCTAAACGTCAACGAGGTAATCCGCCGGACCGGATCGAAGCGATTCGCCCGGGTCCCGATCTCGGTCTACTTCGGGTGGATCACGATCGCGACAATCGCCAATATTACGGCCTTCCTGGTCTCGATCGGATGGGGCGGATTCGGCGTCTCGGATGTCGTCTGGACGATCGTCGTCATCGCGGTGGGGCTCGCGGTAAACGTAACGATGCTCCTCCGGTACCGCAGCTTTGCCTTCGCCGCAGTCGCTATCTGGGCGTTCGGCGGAATCGCGGGGAAGCGTATGGCCGAAGGAACACCGGAGGGTGCCGGAGTTTTCACCGCCGCGATTCTCGCAGGAGCCGCCCTCCTCGTCCTCGGGGTTGTAATCGCGATTCGGAGACGCACCGCGGCATAGAGCGACCGGATTACTCCCCGGCCCCGGAGACCGGTTACGTTTTGCGGAGGTACTTCTGGGTGTCCATTGCCACCGCGGCGACGATGATGACGCCCTTTACTATGTACTGGTAGTACTGGTCGAGCCCCATAAAGGTCATGCCGTAGCTGATAATGGTAAACATCAGGACACCCGCGATCGCCCCGGAAACCTTGCCGATGCCTCCGGAAAACGAGATGCCCCCGACGACACACGCGGCAATGGCGTCGAGCTCGTAGCCAAAGCCCGTGCCGTTGTTCGCCGAGCCGATGCGGGCGGCCTCGAGGAATCCGCCGATCCCATAGAACACTCCGGCAAGCAGGTAGGTAGTGATAAATGTGCGCATCACGTTTACCCCAGAGACCTCCGCAGCCTCCGGGTTACCGCCGACCGCAAAGAGGTTCTTGCCGAAGGTCGTTTTGTTCCAGAGGACCCAAACGATCACGCTCATAATGGCCGCGTAGATGACTAGGTTCGGAATGCCGAGGGTGGATCCGACGACGAAACTGGTGTACCGCGGGTCGAATCCGCCTATCGGCTGGGGCCCCGGAGCACCGGAGGCGAAGTAGATCGAGAGAACCCCGTAGACGGTAATCATCATGCCCAGGGTTGCCAAGAAAGGGTGGATCTTGAACTTGGCGACGACCCAGCCGTTTATGCCACTAAAAAAGGCACTTACCAGACAAGCGAGGATAAGGGGCACGAAGAGCGGTAGTGGCGCCAGGTCAGGATAAAACCGGGACGCGTAGTCCGGACGCTGGAGAAAAGACGCGGAGATGACCGCGGCGAACCCTACGATTCGCCCAAGAGAGAGATCGGTCCCTTGAAGGATGATGATGCCCGCGACGCCGTAGGCGAGAATAAGCCGCACGGAGCTCTGGGTAAGAATGTTCCTAAATACGGCGACCGAGACGAAACCCGGCTCCTGGATAATGATGAACATGATGATCGCGAATATCACGATGTAGATTGCGTTATTGATAAAGAAGTCCTTCCACTGTTGCCGCGTCATCGACCGGACGCGGGGAAGGGCAAGCTGCTTACTACTCATACTTCCGCCTCTTTGTTGTTATTCAGGTATTTCGTCGCCAGATGAAAGATTTCCGCCTGGCTGGTCTCTTCGGTATTGACGATGCCCGCGAGCCGGCGGTTGCTCATCACCATGATCCGATTCGTTATTCCCAAGAGCTCGGGCATTTCCGATGAGATCATGACGACCGATTTGCCCTGCTTCGCCAGGTTTATGATGAGCTGATAGATCTCGAACTTAGCCCCGACATCGATGCCCCGAGTCGGCTCGTCGAGAAGCAGAATATCCGGTTTCGTGAGTAACCATCGCCCAATGATGACTTTCTGCTGGTTACCGCCGGAGAGCGCTCGAATGAGTTCTCGGCGGCCCGGCGTCTTGATTCGCATACGCGCGATCTGCTCGTCGGTGTCGGTGTACATTCGTTTGTCAACGAGCCAGCCGAGCTTATTTACGTACGAACTAACGTTGGCGATGGTGGAGTTGAAGGTGATGTCGGCCACCGGGTAGATACCAGTGCGTCTCCGCTCCTCGGTGAGGAAGGCGAAACCGTGTCTTTTCGCCTTCTTCGGTGTTGAGAGGTCGACCGGCGTGCCGTCGATAAAGAACTCCCCGGACTCCTTCGTTCTGATGCCGAATATCGCTTCCGCCAGTTCGGTTCGCCCGGCACCTACGAGGCCGGCAATACCGAGGATTTCACCTCGGCGAACCGTAAAGCTGATATCCCGCACCACGGGCTCGTACTTAGTCGTTAGGTTTCGCACTTCCAGGTGTACGGGGCCCGGCTCATTCGTCCGTGGCGGGAAACGCTCTTCCAGTTCCCGCCCTACCATCATTTCCACGAGCCGCTCCATGGTAATGTCCGCGATGCGTTCGCTTCCGACGTAGTTCCCGTCTCGGAGCACCGAGACCTCGTCGGCGATGGTGAAGATCTCGTCCATTTTATGGGAGATGTAAATAACGCTGACCCCCTCTTCTTTGAGGGAGCGAATAATCGAGAACAGCAGGTTGGTCTCGTTCTCCGTGAGAGAGGAAGTGGGCTCGTCTAAGACGATAACCTTCGCGTCGTAGGAGATGGCCTTTGCAATCTCCACCATCTGACGCTGGGAGACCGATAGTCGATTCAGGGGGGTACTTGGATCGAGGTGGATGTTTATTCGCTCGAAGAGCTCTCGGGTCGCCTGGTACATGCCCTTCTCGTCGACGAAGAATCCCTTTTTGGGATAGCGACCGAGCCAAATGTTATCGGCGATAGTCCGTTGAGTTACCTGGTTGAGCTCCTGGTGAACCATCGAGACACCGTTTTCCAGGGCGTGCTTGGGGTTGAGAAAGTTGAACTCCGTGCCGTTCAAGAAGAAGCGACCGCTGTCCTCGGTGTAGATACCGAAGAGACACTTCATCAGCGTGGACTTCCCGGCGCCGTTCTCTCCCATTAGGGCGTGAACAGTCCCCCGATTGACCTTGAGACCCACGTTTCGAAGGACGTAGACCCCCGAGAAAGTCTTGCTGACGCCTTCGATTCGAAGCAATGGTTCCTGCACCTCGATATTCCTCTCAAATACCAAAGTCACCGCCGAAGACTCTCGGCGGTGACAGGGATACTACGGTACCGTCTAGCGGAAGTCCTGGTAGTTCTCAGGAGTAACAGCGACGTAGGGAACGCGGACGGCCTTGCTTCCGTCGGTCTCGAGAACCCAGTCGGTTCCCGCGGTTGCATCATTTCCCATGGCTGCGTTGATCGCGAGATCTATGGTTGCCCGGGACTGGTTTACACCGTCGTTGAGAACGGTTCCGTTCATCTCGCCGTCGGCGATATGGGTAAGCGCCTGATCCAGGGCGTCAACGCCGTAGATTGGAATGTCCACACCGGCGGCCTTCATGGCCGTGATCGCGCCGAAAGCCATGCCGTCGTTGTTGGCGATAATCAGCTCGATGTCGGGGCCAAAGCTGGAGGTCAGCCACGCGGCGGTCTTGTCGTTCCCATGCTGCGTCGACCAGTTGGGATCCGCCTCGAGGGCGAGCTGTTCGGTGTCGATGCCGGCGTCGGCGAAAGCCTTGACGGAGTATGTGGTTCGCGCTTCTGCGTCCGGGTGTCCGGGTTCGCCTTTGAGAAGCACATATTGAACCGTACCATCGCCGTTCCTGTCCCAGTCCGGGTTGGCACGCCAGTCAGTAACCATCATCTCGCCCTGGATGATGCCGGATTCGGCGGAGTCCGTACCTACGTACCACACCTTGTCATAGAGGTCCATGACTCCGGCCTCGGTCGCTTCTTTGTTGAAGAGCACCAGAGGAATGTCCGCGGCTTGCGCTTTCTCGATGATCGATCGCGCGGAAGCGGGGTCGACGAGGTTGATTGCCAGAACGTCGACACCACGGGTGATAAAGACGTCGACCTGATCGTTGAGTTTGGCTTGCTGGCCTTCTGAGTCGACGATTTCGATGGAGACGCCACGCTCCTCGGCGTACCGTTCGAGCTCCGGCTTCATGACTCCGTTCATGAAGTTGTCGGCGAAGCTGTAGATGTTGGAACCGATGACTATCCGTCCGTCATCAGACTGCCCCCCGGCAAAAGCGCCGGTCAGGCCGATCAAGGCGATCAGAATTGCAAGTAGCAGTAGTTTTTTCATAAAAACTCCTTATTGGGTG
>CAZLDK010000212.1:0-6184 GCA_964558285.1 uncultured Spirochaetaceae bacterium
ATAGTCTCTACTGTACCGCCAGCGGTGCGTCCCGCACCATCAGGTAGAGCGCGCCCAGCTGCCCTGCCAGAATCACCGCGGTTGCGGCGAGTGCCGTCGCGAGCGACAGGCCGTCGATGGGTCGGATTCCAAACTGGCGCGGTCAGAAATGGGGCAAACGAACCATGGTGAGCGAGTCGCCGGTAGAGCCGCACCGCCGGGTTGTCGCCGCACGGAGAGGCAAACAATCGACTGAGTAACTGCGTACCGATTCCCCGACCGCGGAACTCGGGCAGCAGCGCAATCGACAGTTCGGGCGTGTCATCCGCGACGTACCCGAAGCCGCGGTCTTCACCCACGAGAAGGCGCAGCCAGACCGCGCCGACCGGCTCACCGACCGCCGCGAGAAAACCGCAATCCCCCGCCCGACCCCATCCCCGCACGTACCGGGCAAGCTCGGGAAGCTTCAGTACGTCGCGGGCAAGTGGGGGGTGCCCGTCGGGAACGTGAATCGCCTGGAAGAGCATATCCCACAGAAAGGGTTCGTCGTCCGGCGCAAGGCGTCGGATGAAAGGGGGCGATTCTCGCACGGCTCGCTCCACGAGGTCAGCCGCCCGCTTCCGTCGGGGGAGAGCAGCTCCCAGAGGCGCGCGCCAATCCTGGACGTTGGGACTTCCTTCGGTTCGGAAATGATATACTATTGCTGGACAGGAGGAACACCATTGCCCCCCGCAGAACACCCGATACTCCAGCGGTGGACTCATCGATCCGAGGGCACTGCTCGTTCATTCATCATTCCCGACGGTTGCCGCGACCTGATCCATTGGAGCGTTCCCGGCAAGAAACCGCGCTGGACGCTCTCGCAGCTGCAGGAAGAAGTTGTGGTCGCGGAGATTCCGCCGGGTGCCGCTTTGGTGGGGTACCGGCTTGTCCCAGGCGCGGAGTTGCCGCAGGGGATTCTTGCCGAGCTCGGACGACGTCCGTTGCATGACCCCGACCAGGCCATCGCGCGTGTGGTTGGCGCAGTGCGTTGTGACCGCCGCGCGATCGAGGCGCTCGCCGCTGTGGCGGGGTTGTCGCGGAGCGTGGAGGCAGCGGCCGCAGACCTCGGCGTGTCCCGGCGCACGCTGGAACGGGTACTGCTGCGGCACACGGGCAGAACGCCGGTGTTCTGGTCACAGCTTGCTCGTGCACGTGCAGCGGCTCGGCTTCTTGTCACCGGCACCCGACTCGTGGACGCAGCCTTCGAATCGGGTTACTCCGACCAGGCTCACATGACCCGCTCCGTCAAACGGTGGTTTGGTCTCCCCCCGACGGAACTTCCGAAGCATCCGAACCTGGCGGTGCAACTCTCGAGTCCCGGTTACGACGCGGAGACCGGAGAACAGATCTCCACCAGATACCCGTCAGGGTCTCTCATGTAGGAGGTGGTCTGTCCCCACGCCTCGTGTTTGACGTCCTGAACGAGCAGCGCTCCGGCTCGGAGCGCGCGGGCGAGGGCACCCGGTACGTCGTCTACCTCGAACGCGATTTCGAAAACCGGGGCTCCGGGATCAGGCCGCGCGGGATTCTTCCCGAGCTGCGTCATCAGCGCGCGGGACGAAAACGACAGCGTCGTCTCGCCGGTGACCAGTTCGCCGTAGTCACGGCTTTCGTGAATGAACCCGGCGGGCAGGCCGAAGGCCTCGGCGTAGAACGCGCGCGAGGCGGCAACATCTTCAACATAGAGAATCACGTACTTCAGTATGGCTTTCATGAGGGCCAATATCTTCGGATTCCGCGGAATCGTCTTGAACAAATACGACAGCGATTCCGATTGCGACGAGTTCACCCCGGATTCGCGTGCTGTCGAAGAATCGGTGTGCCGCAAGGCGAAAGCAAGCCGAACGCGCCGTTGCAGGGTTATCGACGGAACGAGTCGAGCAACACGAGCAATGTGCCGAATGCGCTGTCTTGCGAGCCTCCGGGGCGGAGATCGAAATGGCGCTGTCGCTTCTCGGTTCCTGCAATACTTCGACGAGCGACCGCGTGGTGTACCGGTAATCGAGTTCGTTCCGGCCCGTCGGCGCGGCCTCGGCCGCTGCGAGAATCCGGGAGCACGTCCAGTTCTTCGATGAGCCGCAACGTCCAGGTGACTTTTTGGGCGTCTTTCGGCGGGAGGCTATCGAGGTCTTCTCCGGTACGCCGCCATCTACGGCAGGTACCGTCTTGAGCGTATCCAACAGCTCGGCGACCGGTTCACGGCGTGCGGTGACTATCTCCAGGGCGTGGCGCGTATCCGCTGTACCAACCCCGGATGCCGGTAGACCGCGCCTCATCGGCATGAGGAAAAGCCCACCTGTTCGTCATACCCTGAAGTTCCCTGGGTTGAATCAACGTCAGGCGCGTGCCAGCCGAAACCGAACCCTTGTGCCGCATCCGGGCGTGACCTCTACCTCCAGAGCTGAACCGAGCTTCTCAAGCAATCGGGCGCATACCAGAAGCCCGAGGCCTGTTCCCGGTTCGGAGAAGGTACCTTTTGCTCCCGGGACCGGCTTACCGGACTGGATGGCGCTGAGCACCTCCTTGGGGATACCGTCGCCCCTATCGCTAACTGAGAAGACTATTGAGTCTCCCGGCGGTGCAGGCTCAACTCTGACTTCTACAGAAGAGCCGGAAGGGGAAAACTTGATGCCGTTTCCTATCAGATTTCTCAGAACCGTAGCTACCGAGACCGCCTCACCTGACACCGAAAGGTCTGGATCAACATTGCTAACAAGAGAGACCCCCTTGCTTCTTGCATACGCAGCCTGAAAAGGAAGAACTTCGCCCATTACGATTGAAACAGAAAGCGGCTGCTGCCGGAGGTCTTCTTGACTCCGCGCGTGTTCCCACTGGAGCAAATTCTCCAGCATGTTGTAGGTCCCGGATGCCGTGGTCTCGAGAAGAGCGGCGTACTCCGACTGTTCCGTTCTACTTGTGGCGTCATGAACAAGCATGGAAGCGAGGCGGGGCATCTGGCCGATGGGGTTCCGCAGGTCATGGGCAAGAAGCCTCAGGAACTGTTCTCTTCTCTGCTTAGACAGCACAAACGCGCGTAACGTCTGAAAGGTAGAAGTAGCGATGGCCATTGAGATGACGAACGTGCTCGCAAGAAGAACAACCCAGAGCTGCGCCTCCGCACCCCTTCCAGGGTCGCTGAGTAGGATAACGGAGGCTGCCACGACCGCGGCAAGAGACATGGGATGAAAAAACAGGGGCGGGAGCGGTATACCGCCGGCGGTTGCAAGAAGGATGATCGCAAGGTAGACCTGCGGCGAACTGATGGTGGTCGGCATCACGAGCAACACCAGTCCCTCCACGAGCGCAACGGCAAGAAAAGCAGACCCAATCACAGGTCCGGTCCACCACTTTCGAAGCCGGATCAGGAGGTGACAGACGACTGCCACTGCTATGCTGATGCCAATAAAAATGCCGTTGCCGGAGAGTCTCTCAAACGGTATCGATTGTGCGGCATGGCGGAGCTGAATCAAATCAACCGTGGTGAGAATGAGGCCCAGCGCAGCGGCCGCCGCAGCAAAGAGCCTAGACCGTCTGAGATAAAAATCGGAAAGCTCGACTGCCGCCTCGTGCGACCCAAAAATGCGTTCCGATGACGACACCCGCGGTACAATCTGCACTACATCCTCCCGGAGTTGACGGAAAACTATAGGAAAACCTATCTCGCGGCGCAACTAAAAAACGGCTGGACAGCGCACGTTTCGACGAACGTATAGCGGGAATCGGGGTTCACGGGGTGCCGACTGCGCCTGCGAACCGCGGTCGGTGCTGCGCTTTTGCGAAATCTCGCCCTTGATTGCCGTTTCGCGGTTACGCTCGCGGATAGTTTTTCACTATGCTTTCGTATCGAGCGACGCACGTTCTTTTCGCAGAAAATCGATGATGGATCGGTTGGTGGCGAGCTTGATCGCAGCATCGAGGTGGCCGGCGGCCTCCTCCTCACGCCCAAGCCTGCGCAAGAGATCCGCCCGGCCGACGTGGTAGGGCAGGTAGTCAGAGATCGCTTCCGGCGAGGTCTTGTCATCGAGCTCCGCGAGTGCGGCTGATGGGCCATGTACCATCGACTGTGCAAACGCTCGGTTGACCGCAACCGCCGCCGATGGCGCGATCTCCGCGAGCTTCCCGTAGAGCAACGCAATCTGCTCCCAGTCGGTTTCCTCATAGCGTGCAGCTTCGCCGTGGAGGGCGGCAATTGCCGCTTGGATCTGGTACGGCCCTGGCCTGCGGAGTTTCATCGCTTGATCGAGCAACTCGGTGCCCTTCTTGATCTCGTCACGGTTCCAGGCGGCGCGATCCTGATGTTCAAGCGGCACAAAGCTCTCGCTCGAAAGGCGGGCCGGGAGCCTTGCGTGGGTCAGCAGCAGGAGGGCCAGCAACCCCAGGCTCTCAGGTAACTCTGAGATAAGCTTCTCACGGGCAAGCAGTTGTACCAGTGCTTCGGCCAGGAGGAGCGCGTCGGTGCAGAGATCGGTTCGCACGAGATCCTCACCCGAATCGCTGAAGTAGCCCTGATTGAAGATGAGGTAGATCACGACTTGCACATCTTCGAGGCGGGAGTGCACGTCTTGGCTATCTGGAACCCCAAAACCGATCCCAGATGCCTTGATCTTTTTCTTTGCTCGGACGAGCCGTTGCGCGATGGTTGCCTCCGGCGCCATGAGTCCGGCAGCAATTTCGGGTGTGGAGAGGCCGCTCACGTACTTCAACATCAGAGGTACGCGCGCCTGCATCGAGAGCGCGGGGTGGCAGCAGGCAAACATCATCCGAAGTCGCTCATCGGGGACGGTTTCCAGTGCATGTTCGTCGGGGTAGCCGTGCGGGTGTGACGCTGCTTCGACCGCCACCAGAGGCAGCTTCTCGCGACTGCGTTGGCGTTTTCGAACAGTATCGATTGAACGATTTCTCGCGACGCTGTGCAACCACGCTGCGGCGTTTGCCGGCGGGTGTGACGGATTCCACGACCGAAGCGCAGCGGCGCATGCGTCGTGCAGCGCCTCCTCTGCCAGCTCCAGGTCGCCAAAAGAGCGAACCAGGCTGCCAATGATGCGCCCGGCATGCTCACGGTAGGTCGCGAGCAACAGCCGATCCACACCTTCTTCACTGGCTGTGCCTGGTTCCACTCGGTTCGCTCAGCCTTGTGGCATCTCGACAACAGGCCTGATCTCAACTCGACCGGTCTTCACGTCAGGAATCTTCTCGGCTAGTCCCATCGCCTCATCAAGCGAGGCACACTCGAGCAAGTAGTAGCCGCCCAACTGCTCCTTCGTCTCGGCAAAGGGCCCATCGGTCACCATTCGCTTTCCGTCGCGCACGCTCACCGTGGTGGCGGTCGCAGTCGGCTGGAGCGCGTGGCCGGAGAGCAGTTGCCCGCTTTTCGCAGTCTCCTCGTTAAAGGCCTGGTATGCGCCGAACATCTCACCCACCTTCTGGGGATCCATCGACTCGTACGCCGTCTCGTCCGAATAAATCAGCATCAAATACTTCATTTCTTTTCTCCTTCCTAGTTGTTTGCCTTGCCGGCATCGTTTCCTGCTGCCAGCACGATTGTGATAAGGATGGCTCCGATCGCGTAAAACCCGACATCCACCAGCAGCCTCGTGGGCATGGTCACGCTTCCGGCGTTTGCCGGTAGAATCACCAGCAGGATCAGCAGGAACACGGCCTGCACGATCGACCGGCGCTCACCGGAGCGCGAGAGAATCCACGCCACTCCAAAGGTGAACATGACGCCGAGTACAAATTGTACCCCAATCAGCCACATTGCACCCGGAGAGCCGTTCATGCCTCCGATCACTCCTCCAAAGAGCGGTCCGTACCACAGGTAGCCAAGCGTGAAGTTGACGAGCGCCGCAACGATCACCCTCCACAGCCGAAACGATGAAAAAACCAACACCTTCATGGTGTTCCTCCTCTGGAATAGCTCATTGCTATCCGTTGATTTCGTTCCCTATGACGAACAAGAGGCAGGAGAATCGACATCGGTTTAAGAAAAAACGCACAAATCCTGGACAGGTCGATGGGCTCTTACTGCGGTCTTCCTGCACGAAGACTTTGCCCGAAATCTCATTCCGCTGACGCCGAAGGCCTGGGCTATGTACCGCCGTGGGATGGTGACGAACTCAGGAGGATCCTCCGGCATCTGATCAAGATCGGCCGGCCCCCACCG
>CAZLDK010000213.1:0-6155 GCA_964558285.1 uncultured Spirochaetaceae bacterium
ATCGGCAAGTCGATGCGGGCAACGAGCCAAGACCGGGTAATGGCCACCCTGGTCGGGGTGAACGTCGACCGGGTTATCAGCTTTACCTTTATCATCGGGAGCTTTACCGCCGCCCTCGGCGGCATCCTGATTAGCTCCTTCATTGGGCAGATCAACTTCTACATCGGGTTCGTCGCCGGAATCAAAGCCTTCGTCGCCGCCGTATTAGGGGGAATCGGAAGTATTCCAGGGGCGGTACTCGGGAGCCTGGTCCTTGGCATGGCGGAGGCCTACGCGGCCGGTTACATCTCGAGCGTCTACGAAGACGTCTTCGCCTTCGTCATTCTGGTCGTGATTTTGATATTCAAACCCTCCGGAATCCTCGGGGTTTCGGAAAACCGGAAGGTCTAACGTGATCACCTTTCAAGACATAAAACGAACCTTTTTCACATCGCTCTGGTTTGTCTTTTTGACCTTTCCCATCATGGTGATTCGGGTCAATTACGTCGCCGGATCGGTGACCTGGCGGTGGCACAACATGTTCTACATCGGGTTCGGCTCCTTCTTCGGCGGGCTGGTGTGGCGCTTCTTTATGGCCCGCCGGAGCGTCGCGGTAAAGCCGAAGGTCGAGGTGACTACCAAAGAGGCGGCGGCCAAGAAAGACGCCGGAACCGAGACGAACCTGGAACGTGCCCGGCGGGTCCTCAAACAGCCCCGGGTTCGCAACAGCGTCTACGGCGCCCTCGGCGCATTTCTCGTTATCCTGCCGTTCTTTAGCTCCCTCTATCAGGTAAACATTCTGATTACGGCGTTTATCTACGTGATGCTCGCCTTGGGGCTGAACATCGTTATCGGTCTCGGGGGCATGCTCCACCTCGGGTACATCGCCTTCTACGCCGTCGGGGCCTACACCTACGGGATTCTCTACCGCTTCTTCGGTATCGGGTTCTGGGTGGCTCTGCCGATCGGGGCCCTTCTGGCGACCATCGCAGGCATCCTCTTGGCCCTTCCGGTTCTCCGGCTCCGGGGGGACTACCTTGCCATCGTAACCCTCGGGTTCGCCGAAATCGTCAGAATCGTTTTGAACGGCACGACCGGATTCTCCGGGGGGCCCGGAGGTATCGGCTCCATTCCCCGGCCGACCCTCTTCGGGATAGATCTTTCTCTGACCGACGCCACTATCTACATCTATTTTCTGGTGCTCATCGCGGTGCTCTTGACAATCTTCGTCGTCTGGCGCTTCGAGAATAGCCGTCTGGGACGGGCCCTCGTCGCGATGGGCGAGGACGATATCGCCGCCGAAGCGATGGGTATCGACCTTATGTGGACCAAGCTCACGGCGTTTGCCCTCGGCTCCCTCTGGGCCGGAATCGGCGGTGTCATCTTTGCCTCCCGGACCACCTTCATAAACCCCGCGAGCTTCACCGTCTGGCAGTCGATCATCGTCCTTTCCTGCGTAGTCCTCGGGGGGATGGGCTCCATCCCCGGAGCAATTATCGGGGCCCTGGTGCTGATTCTGGTCCCGGAATACCTGCGGGCCTTCTCCGACTACCGAATGCTGATGTTCGGCGCGGTACTCGTCATCATGATGGTGTTTAGACCGAGCGGCCTGATCCGGAAGAAGCGGAAAGCCTACACCTTCCAGGCCTCGCCGTCCGCCACTGGGGGTGCGGAATGAGCCGGATTCTCGAGGTATCCCAGCTCACCATGGACTTTGGGGGCCTGCGGGCGGTTAACCACGTCGACCTCGCGATGGACCAGGGGGAAATTATCGCCCTGATCGGACCCAACGGCGCCGGAAAGACGACCTTCTTCAACTGTGTAACCGGGGTCTATAAGCCCACTATCGGCGACGTCGTCATCACCCCTCCGGGGGCCGAGCGTTCCGAATCTATCAAGGGGCTCAAGCCGAGCAAGATTACCGGAAAGGGACTCGGGCGCACCTTCCAAAACATCCGCCTCTTTGGAAACATGACGGTCCTCGAAAACGTCATGATCGGCCGCCACTCCCGGCTCAAAGCCGGGGTCGTCGGCGCCATACTCCGGGATCCCCGAACCAGAGAGGAAGAAGAGCGGGTCGTCCACGATGCCTACGAGATCCTAAAGAAGATCCGGATAGAGCAGTACGTAAACGATCTTGCCCGGAACCTTCCCTACGGTGCCCAGCGGCGCCTGGAGATTGCCCGGGCACTCGCCACCGAGCCCTTCTTGCTCCTCCTCGACGAGCCGGCGGCGGGTATGAACCCCCAGGAGACCCGAAGCCTGGAGCAACTTATCCTTCGACTCCGGGAAACCGAGAACGTTTCGATCTTTCTTATAGAGCACGATATGAGTCTGGTTATGTCGCTCTCGGAGCGAATCTACGTTATGGACTACGGAAAGCTTATCGCCACCGGCAGCCCGGACGAGGTCAAGCAGAACCCCGACGTCATCAAAGCCTACCTCGGGGAGGAAGTCGATGCTTGAGATAAAGGCGATCGAGACCTACTACGGAAACATCCAGGCGCTTCAAGGCATCACCATATCGGTGAACGAAGGCGAGATTATCACGCTGATAGGCGCGAACGGGGCCGGCAAAAGCACCACGCTGATGTCGATCTCCGGTGTAGTGCCCCCGAAGAACGGCGACATTCTTTTGAACGGCGAATCGATCGTCGGGAGGAGTCCGGACGCGATCGTCGCCCTGGGCATCTCTCAGGTCCCCGAGGGGCGGCGGATTTTCCCCCAACTAACGGTTCGGGAGAATCTGGATCTCGGCGCCCTGCTTCGGAGGGACAACGCCAAGATTCGAGAGGATCTCGACTACGTGTACGAGCTGTTCCCGATTCTCAAAGAAAGACGCCACCAAGCAGGCGGCACGCTGAGCGGCGGCGAGCAGCAGATGCTGGCCATTTCCCGGGCGCTGATGGCCCGGCCCAAGCTACTGCTCCTCGACGAGCCCTCTCTCGGCCTCGCCCCTCTCTTGGTACAACAGATCTTCCGGATTATCGAGCAGATTAACCGGGAAAATCGTACTACAATATTTCTTGTTGAGCAGAACGCAAACTTGGCCCTCAAAATTGCCCACCGGGGCTACGTCATGGAGACGGGTCGGATTACCCTGGCGGACGAAGCGGCGAACCTGCTGCAGAACGAAGAGGTCAAGAAGGCGTACCTAGGTGTGTAGCTGCGTGGCTGCGAGGAGGTTCTTGTGGTCGTAAAGCGCGTGATGACTCCCAATCCCTTTACGGTGTTTACCGACACGCCTCTCAGCGAGGCGCAGGCGTTGATACGCCGCGAAAAGGTCCATCGGCTTCCGGTTCTCGACAAGCATAAGAAGCTCGTGGGCATCGTATCCGAAAAGGATCTTCTCTACGCCGCGCCCTCTCCAGCGACGACGCTGAACGTCTACGAGATGGGCGAGTTGCTCTACAAGCTCAAAGTCGAGAGCATTATGACCAAGAAGGTGATAACCATCACCGAGGACACCCTCTTGGAAGACGCCGCCCGGATTCTGGTCGACAACGACATCGGCGGTCTTCCGGTAATGCGAGATGATCATTTAGTCGGGATCGTCACCGAATCGGACATCTTCAAGCTCTTTATCGAGCTCTTCGGAACGCGACAACGGGGGCTCCGTGTTACCCTACGCCTTCCCGACGAGCTCGGGGAGATCGCCCGGGTAACCTCGGCCATCGCCGAGGCCGGGGGAAACATCATCAGTCTCGGCACCTTCCCGGGGGACGACCCGACCAATATGGCCTGCACCGTAAAGGTCGCCGGCCTTAGTGTCGAAGAGGTCAGGGAGGTTTGCTCCCCCCTGGTGGAAGAAATTTTGGATATCCGGGAGGCTTAGGCGGGAGGGGAGTCGGCTCCGGGGCCGGCAGCTTCAGGGCCGTCAGCTTTAGGGCCGCCGGGTACGTCCAAGCCCCGGTACCCAAGGGCGTCGAGAAGCTCGTAGGCGTTTTTTGCCGCCTGGGCGTTCGCGTGGTTGTTAAAAGTCACGATCAGTTCCTCCGAGCGCTCGGCCATCGCGACGACCCGGTCCGCCAAATGGGAAATCTCGCTCCCGTCGTAGAGATAGTCGTACCGACTTCTGTTGTCCCCCTCCCACCACATAGCGGTGTTGCGCCCGTGGAGTCTGAGGTAGCCTCGGCGGGAGAGGACGAGGTCCCGGGGCAACGGGAGGCCCGGCAGATCCGGCAGGTCGGTCTGTACGACCGAGACGTCGATCGACTCGAGGTAGGAGAAAACGCGTTCGCTCTGCCACTCCCGGTTGCGAAACTCGACGAAGAGCCCCGGGGCCTGCAGCCCCGTAGCCAGAAGATCGAGGAGGGAGCCGAGGTGACGACGATTCGGGACGTCGTAGTGAAAGCTGAAGGGAAGCTGGACCAATACGCCCGCCAACGCCCCTGCTTCCAGGGCGGGTTGGAGGCCGGCCAGGAATCGTTTGACGTTGTCTTGCCATTCGTGTCCGATGGTATGCGTCAGGCTCCCGTGGGTCTTGAAGACGAAGCGGAAGCCGGGAGACGTCTTCTCTAGCAGGGATAGGGTGGTTTCGGCCCGGGGTAGCTGATAGTAGGTCGAGTTGATTTCGACCAAGGGAAAGGCCTTACTGTAGAAGCGCAAGAACTCCCGGTGGGAGGTCCCCGGGGGATAGAAGGGACCGACCCAGTCGCGATAGGAGAATCCTGATGTCCCGACCAATACCCTGGGGGGTGGCATCGACGAAATTCCCGTTACTCCCGGTTGAAAACCGAATAAACTAACCGTATATTAGGGGCCGTTCTGCTCCGGAGCAACCGGAGCTTGCCTTCCATGATTACTTTTGTACCCAGAATAGCTGGAGTTTGGCCACATGGCAGAGAAAATGACCGAAATGAGAAATATCGGAATCAGTGCGCACATTGATTCCGGCAAGACAACCCTGACCGAGCGTATCCTCTTCTACACGGAGAAGATCCACGCCATCCACGAGGTGCGTGGCAAAGACGGTGTCGGGGCGACGATGGACTCCATGGAGTTGGAGCGGGAGCGGGGTATTACGATCGCCTCCGCGGCCACCAATGTCTCCTGGAAGAAACACAACATCAACATCATCGACACGCCGGGGCACGTGGACTTCACGATCGAAGTAGAGCGGGCATTGCGTGTTCTCGACGGGGCCATCCTGGTGCTGGATTCCGTCGGTGGTGTCCAGAGCCAGACGCTCACGGTCGATCGACAGCTTCGACGCTACAACGTGCCCTTCGTCGCCTTCGTAAACAAGTGCGACCGAACCGGGGCGAACCCGGTACGGGTCCGGGACCAGATCGAGGAGAAGCTGGGACACAATTCGGTCCTGATGCAGCTGCCAATCGGCCTGGAAGAGCGGTTTGTCGGTGTCGTCGATCTGGTCGAGATGAAGGCCCACTACTACGACGGTGCCAACGGCGAGATAGTGCGTCGGGACGAGATTCCCGCCGACCTGGTCGCCGAAGCGGAGGCTCGGCACGAGGCGCTCATCGACGCGGCGGCGATGTTCTCAGACGAACTGGCCGAGTCCTACCTCGACGGAGAAGTCTCCGAGGAGCTTCTCCGGGCGGCAGTCCGGGAAGGGGTCCTTCGGCGACAGCTGATCCCGGTATTCATGGGTGCGGCGTACAAGAACAAGGGCGTACAGGACATCCTCGACGCCGCGATCTTCTATCTCCCGGAACCGTATCAGCCCGAGTACTTCGCCTTGGACCTCGATCGCAGCGAAGAGACGGTCCGGTTGCAGACCGACAACGCCGAAGCGCCGACCGTCGCCCTGGCCTTTAAGCTCGAGGACACGCAGTACGGCCAGTTGACCTACGTCCGACTCTACCAGGGGGTTCTCCGAAAGGGTATGGAGCTCATGAACACCCGGGCTAAGAAGAAGACCAAGATCGGCCGTCTTATCCGGATGCACGCCAACGCCATGGAGGATATCTCCGAGGCACCCCCGGGAGACATCGTGGCAATCTTCGGGATCGACTGCGCCTCCGGAGACACCTTCTGTCACCCGGACCTGAACTACTCGATGACCTCGATGTACGTGCCGGAGCCGGTAATCTCCTTGGCCATCTCCCCGAAGGATAAGAGCTCCGAGGGTAACATGGCGAAGGCACTGAACCGGTTCACCAAGGAAGACCCCACCTTCCGTACCTTCGTCGACCCGGAGTCTAACCAAACCA
>CAZLDK010000214.1:0-4228 GCA_964558285.1 uncultured Spirochaetaceae bacterium
GGAGTTCGTCACCCGGTGGTCTGCCCAGACCTACGGACCGCGAAGATAGTGCTCCCAAAATTGTGTTTGGAGCAGCTAGTCTGCCTCTGGTGAGGTGTCCACGTAAGTCTGGGTGGTGCCACCGTCAACCTCGATTTCGAGAGTGGACCCGGAATCCAGCAGACTGAGACTGTACGGATTCAAGTACTCCATGCTAACAGAAACGGTGTTGCCCGACCGGATGTAGCTATCCGAAGCAGCCCATGGCCCTTCCTGTTCCGGTGTATCGGGACTCCCTGAGGTATAGTAGTTCAATTCGCCGGTGCCCAATAGCTCCATTGTCTTGTCCGCGACGCTTTCAATCCCGTACCAGGTACCCACGAGCTCCGGACGAACCGAGAAGGTGGTTTTCGTCAACGCGACCCCTTCGGTTTCCCCCGGTGGGGTAATCGAGAGAGTATCTCCGTTCAGGGAGAACGCCAGGCTCGCGCTGTCGTCGTCTGGGGCCCAGTGCGGCGGAACCTCGCCCGTGTCGTCCCACCACTCATCGAAGGTCATAACCAGCGTATCCCCGGAGACGGTGTAGACCCCCCGCTGGCCCATAACCTGCTCTGTATCGTAGTAGAAGACCATCTCTACCTCGGAGCCGGAAAACACAAAGATTTGGGCATCCGTCACCTTGTCGGGCGTGTCGGGATCATAGCCGATTGGCTCGGAATGGGTGACGAGCCAGGTGCCTTCCAGGCTCGCCTCGCCCCCGGAACCTCCCGCCGCTGAGCAGCCGAAGAGGGCCAAGAGGCACGCGCCTGCGATTGCCAAACCAATGGAAAGAAGCGGTTTGAGAGAATGTGACCGAGAAAACATCATAGAATCCTCCTACACCCTATAGTCTTCGATAATCGTTTAGCAGTCGTCCCAAAATGCAAAATGGGACGCCGGGACGGCCTCGACGCGGCATAGTTATGGTGTAACGCTTCAAAATGCTCTGGGAGGTCTGTGAAATGAATAGACGGATGGTCATTGGAATGCTCGGGGTGGCAGTAGTGGTTCTACTCGGCGTGTCCGGGTGCGGCCGGGTAAAGGAGGCCACAGAGCTGGCAAAGAGCGTCGCGGGGATGGCGGAGGCGGGCCGGCAAGTGGCGGAAACAGCCGACGCCGCGGAAGAGTCTTCCATCGACTGGGAGAATTACGATCTCAAAGAATCCGACGTACGCCGGTTCTATCAGGCAGTTGCTGTTCTCGAGGATAAATACCCGGATATCGGTTTCGAGCTTGCCATGACCGCCGCCCTCGGTGCCATGAGCGAGGGGCTCAACCTGGAAAACGTCGTGGAGGAGGAAACCGAACTGAGCTTCGAAGAGTACGGTGGTCTCTCGACAGCTCTGATGGTGGTTCAAAGCGAGGCCGCGGGCCTGCGCCTTACCGAAGAAATGGTCGCATCCATGGAGGACGGCCTTTCTCAGTTCGACGATACGGATCCTTCCGAGCTAACCGAAGAGCAAAGAGCCGCTCTCGACCAACAGCGACAGGCTCTGGAGGAGGCCAAGGCCGAAATGGAATCTCCGGAGTTCCAGGCCCGCAAACAAAAGGTGGAGATGGTCACGGCGATCCGCCGGGAGGCCGGTTTCTGAGTATCGAGGGGGTTATCCTTTAGTTTCAGCGTCGGCAGCGGTCGACCGTCGCGGAGAGACCCTCAGAAGCGGAAAGAGCACGACCCCCATGCCGGCGGAGAGGGCCAGGCCGAGGCCGACGTTTCCTCCGGCATAGTCCGCGGTAGCCCCGACGAGGAACGCCACGATCGCGGCGAAGAGACTCTGGAGTTGGGATTGAGCGGACAGCACCGTCGCCAGGACATCCTCGGGAATCCGGTCGGCGACAACCGAAACGCCCACCGGTTGCCGGAAGTTCTGGAGCACGTAGATGGTCAGAAAGACGGCCACCGGCACCACGGTAAGCCCCTGCTGCCGGGATATTCCGGCGACGAGGCCCAATCCGAGTCCGAGGATGAGCAGCCAATTGAGGGCGCTTTCCGGATTGCGGAAGCGCTCCGCCACGGCTGCCGAGGTCCGGGACGCAACGGACGTAAGGCCGTAGATAACGGTGTAGGCTGCGCCGATAAGAAGCGCTTCCCGGCGCTGCGCCGAGAGGCTCTGAGCAACCGGAAGGGCGATGGCCAAGGCGGAGACCATCGGCTGGAGATAGTCCTTGGCGCCCTTGTAGAACCCGCCGAAAGACGAGGCGCTCAATACCGCCCGGGCCGCGCCGGGACGCCGGACCGTCTCCACCAGGCCCCGGCCGACGTTGCGAAAGTTCTCCCAGATGGAATGTATCGAGATTTTTCCGGTTACTCCGTCCAGTTCCTTAGGGTAGCTCATCATCAGGAGCAAATCGAGAACGTAGGGGATCATCGAGTAGAGAAAAACGGCTCGGTAGTTTTGGGATAGAAAGACGATCGCCGCCGCGATAAGCGCCGATATGGCCGACCCGATCTGGGACCAGGATCGCGTGTGGCCGTAGTAGTCGTTGCCGTACTCCTGCAGATCGTTGATCCGCAGGTGGGCGAAGATCATCGCCTTGTGGGTTCCCGTCCGGAAGGCATCGCCGACGGAAAAGAACAGAATCGCCACCAAAAAGAACGACATGCTCGACCCGAACCAGAAGAGGGCAAAGGAAACCAGGTACGCGGCGAAGGCCCCGACCATGGTTCGCCGGCGCCCAAGGCCGTCGGCGATGGCACCCGTTGGGATCTCCATCACATTGACCGCGATCTCCCTGACGGCGTAGAGGGTCCCGACCTGGAGGAACGAAAGACCCTGCCCGAGAAGAAACAGGATCATAAAGGGCTCGAAGAACCGGAGGTTCTTTAGAAAACCGTAGGCGGAGAACTTGGCGTATTGAAGGTCCCGGGGAAAGGGCATCGGATCTGCCTAGTGATCCTCGTCCTCTTCGGCCTCCATGGCGATCTCGTAGGTCTGGTGGACGGTACCGGCGGGGTGATGCGGCGGCGCGTAGATGGAATACAGCTTGAGTGGCTCGTCGCCGGTGTTCAGAATGTTGTGCCAATAGCCCGTCGGAACAAAAATGGCGTCGTCGTCCTTGGCATCCCGTTCGTAGTCCAGATTGTCTTTGGTCTTGCCCATGCGAACCTTGGCCCTGCCGGATTCGATTCGCAAGAACTGGTCCGTGTCTTCGTGAATTTCGAATCCGACCTCCCCGCCCACTTCGATGGACATCGTGGTCAACTGTAGGTAGGTGCCGGTCCACTCGGCGGTGCGGAAGTTCGTGTTTTCCGTGGTCAGTTTTTCAATGTCGACCACATACGGTTTTTTGCCCAGATCGTTTTCCATGAGGTATCTCCTTGTGCTTTGTATTAAGTGTAGTGGAGCCGCATACCCTTAACAACATTCGGATCTCCGATTCTACGGCATGTACACGAAGATGGATGATGCTTACGATGAAGAAAAGGGAGGACCGCATGGAATACCGACAGTTAGGACGATCGGGGCTCAAGGTTTCGGTTCTGACGATGGGAACCTTTACCTTCGGCGGTGTGGACGACTTTGCCAAGGTCGGAAACCAGGGCGTCCCGGAGGCACGTCGTCTCGTCGACCTCTGCATCGACGCCGGGATCAATCTCTTCGATACGGCGAACATGTATTCCTACGGGCGCTCCGAGGAGATTCTCGGGGAGGCCCTGGGCAAGAAAAGCAACGACGTCTTGATCTCATCGAAGGCCCGGATGAAGATCGGGGAGGGACCCAACGACGAGGGGGTCTCTCGGTATCACCTGATCCGGGAGTGCGAGGGGAGCCTCGAGCGCCTCCGGCGGGACCACATCGACATCTACTACATGCACGAGTGGGACGGCACCACGCCGTTAGAAGAAATGCTCGAAGCTCTCCACACCCTGGTCCAGCAGGGCAAGGTGCGTTACGTAGGGTGCTCCAACTATTCCGGGTGGCACATCATGAAGGCCCTCGGTATCGCCGACAGAGAGGGGCTTCCCCGCTTTGTAACACAGCAGATCCACTACACCCTCGAGGCCCGGGAGGCCGAGTACGAGCTTCTGCCTATCGCAGTGGACCAGGGAGTAGGCGTCTTGGTCTGGAGCCCCCTTGCCGGCGGTCTCCTCTCGGGAAAGCATCGCCGGGGGCAGGCGCCTCCGGAAGACAGCCGCCAGGCCGCCGGGTGGGACGAGCCGCCGATTCGGGACACCGAGCGGCTCTGGAACATTGTCGACGCCTTGGTA
>CAZLDK010000214.1:4238-6142 GCA_964558285.1 uncultured Spirochaetaceae bacterium
GTAGAGGTGGGCGACCGCCGCGGCGTCTCGGCGGCCCAGGTCGCCTTGGCGTGGCTTCTCGAACGGCCGGGGGTTACCTCCGTCGTCACCGGTGGCCGGAAGGAAGAGCATTTCCGGGACAACTTCGGCGCGGTCGACCTGACCCTGACCGACGAGGACCGCACAGTCCTAGACAAAGTAAGCGCCATACCGCAGATCTACCCCTACTGGCACCAGCAGATATTCGCCCGGGACCGGTTTGGTCCCGGGGATTGGGCCCTACATCGGCACTTCGACGGGCCCTAGAACCAGAAGAGGACGCTTGCTCCGATAAGGCCGGCGCTGGTGTCGATGTCGATGCCGCTATCAAGGTTCAGGTCCATGATGTAGCTGAGCCCGGCCGAGAGCCGCGCGAGTTTGACGTCGGCGTTCAACTTAACGTTGAGACCCGCGTCGACCGGCTCGTCGGACTCCCCGATGTTGTAGGTCAACGCGGGACCCGCACCGGCGGAAAGACGCAAGATGGCCAACACGTCGAAGGCCACTCCGGCGTCGAGATATACATCCAGGCTCTTTACTACTTGCGAGTTCGAGTAGAGAAGGAGCGCCTCACCGTGGAAAATGGCAAGCTTTACCCGGCCGTTACCTCCGAAGGTGAACTTGTCGACGTTTAGCTCTTCCTTGTTCGAATCCTGACCGAGCATAACCGGCGAGTTGTAAAAGGCTGAGAGGCCCAAACCGACTTCCGGCAGCGCAAAAACCGGCAATCCGAACAAAACGACGAGTAGCACGACCAATACTGTTTTCTTCATACGGTGTCCTCCAGCGAACATACTGTGTATACAGAATAGGTAAAGCTACCCGGGGGAGCAAGGCCGTGGCATCAACCGGCGCTTCGAGGCAAAAGCGCGGACGTCAGTAAGGCGATGGCTCCCAGCAGAAGCACCCAGGCCGCCGGCCCCGCAGTTGCGGGGAATATCGAGGAGACGAAGAGGTAGGGCTGCGCGAGGGCCCAGAGGAGGCCGGCGACAATCCCAGCCCCGAGGAGCGCATCGAGTGCTCGGGGCCACCGCCGGTGAGGGGATAGCGGCTCGAGGCGCCGCCGCCGGCTTCGTACCTCTCGGGCGAGGCGGTAGAACTGACCGAGGGACGCCAAGGCGATAACGAGCAAAGCCCCCCGGAGGACGCCTCTCGCCCGGGCGATAGCGCCGAAGCCTACCCGACCGGCCCCGGTCCACTCCGCCCAGTCGGTGAGGACAACCGAGATAAAGGGCCAGCTTCGCTGACTGTTTGTCAGAATTACGATGCCGTCCCCGGAGTCGGGGATGGCGTGGAAGTGGGTCATCCAGCCGTGGCCCTGGCCGCCATGCCAGACCGCCCGCCGACCGTTGGGGAGGGTCTCGACGAAATGCCCCAGCCCGTAGGAGTCGGCGGCGAATCCGAACAATCCGGGGACCTCGACGACCGGCGTGTGGAGTCTTTCGGCGGCCGGGGAACCGGTCGTGCTCGCGGCTACGAATCGGGCGAGGTCTTCGACGTCGGCGAAGAGGCCCCCGGAGGCGGTGACCGGATAGACGTAGGGAGGCACCGGGGTCCCGTCGGTCTCGTAGCCGGTGGGCATCAGCTCCCACATGCGCTCCTGCCAGGCGTAGCTCGCGTTGCGCATGCCGAGGGGCCCGAGCACCTCCTCCTGCATGTAGGATTCGAAGGGGCGGCCGGTCACGTTTTCGATGACGACCTCGAGCAGATTGAACCCGACGTTGGAGTAGATGAAACCCTCTCCCGGCTTCTGCACGACACGGAGCTCGCCGCTAAGGTAGGCGCTCTTGGTCGGTGTCTCGGCTCCCGGCGGGTACTCGACCGCGGGCCCTACGGTGCCGAGGGGGAGCCCCGCGCTATTGCTCAAGAGCCGCCGGACGGTTATC
>CAZLDK010000215.1:0-6125 GCA_964558285.1 uncultured Spirochaetaceae bacterium
GGGTTAACTCCGCCGCGGAACGGTTCTTGGATGTGCCGGCAGACTCTATGCTCGGGAAGCGGCTCGACGAAGTAATCGACGAAGTCTCCCCGACCTTCACCGAGCGAACGTTCTTGCTCGACCGTGGTGAGCTCAAGCTCGAGCTGATCCTCCATTCCACGAAGCAGGATGGAGCGGAAACGGGGCAGATCTGCTTTATCCGGGATGTGTCGCAGTTTCTTCTCGACCAGCGGATGATACAGGAGCAACTCGAGCGGCAGGCTTTTCTGCTGCGGGAGATCCATCATCGGGTAAAGAACAACCTGGCGGCGATCGCCGGCTACATTGCACTGGAGATCGAGGAGACGGAGACCGAGGAGGGAAAGGGTGCTCTAAAAGGGGTGGCCGCACACGTCGACGCGGTCATGCTTGCCCACCAACAGTTGTATCAAGCCGCGAACGCCGCCGGAGCGCCGGTTGGGGACTATCTGAAGCGTCTGTCCAAGAACCTCCTGGACATATTCGGCCGGCGTCGAGACGTTGTCCTCGAAACGGAGATAGACGAGGTCGTTTTTGGCCTCGAAACCTCCGTTCCCCTCGGGCTTACCGTCGCCGAAATCGTGACGAACTCGCTCAAATATGGAGTTCCCTCCTCCGGCGGGGTGCTCCGGGTAGAGCTAACGGCCACCGGCGACCGCTACTGCCTGGTCGTCCGGGATAACGGCCCGGGTTTTCCCGAGGACATTCTTTCCGGATCGAGAGACAGTCTCGGCTTGTCGCTTATCGAAGGGTTGTCGCGGCAGATCTCCGGGGAGGCCCGGTTCTACAACGACGACGGAGCCGTCTGCGAGGTCGTCTTCTCCTAGCTCCGCTGCCTCGAACTTGCGCATTTCCTCGCCTCGTTGTATAAACGATGTTCAATTGAAAGTAAAACGATGGCATCCCGAAATATAACTGAAAGAGAAAAGAAAGTCCTCGACTTAGTTATCGAGTCACCCGAGGCGTCGGTCGGCGACATGAGCCGCCTTCTGGAAGTGTCGGCGGTTACCATTCGCTCGACCCTGAACAGCCTCGCAGAGAAGGGGCTCGTGGTTCGGACCTGGGGCGGGGCGATGCCGGCTTTTCACCCGACCATCGTCGAGCGGCAGCGCGCCGCCACACCGGAAAAGAATCGAATCGCTCAAGCGGCGGCGGAGTTGGTCCAGGACCAGGAAACGCTGATGATCGAAGCAGGGACGACGACTGCTCTCCTGGCGCAGAATCTTCTGGGAAAACGAGGGCTTCGGGTTGTCAGCAATTCGACCCTCGTCTTGTCGGCGGTGCGCACTAATCCCCAGATTAGCTGCTGTCTTGTCGGGGGCGACTTCAGCCCGATTACCGAGTCCTTGGTGGGGCCGATCGCCTTGGGTTACCTTCGGCAGTTCCACGTGACCACGGCCTTCGTCGGGACCGACGGGTTCTCGGTGGAGGGTGGCCTTTCGACGCACCTTGTCGACGGCGCCGAAGTGGTTAAGACCATGTCGAAGCAGGCGGACCGCACTGTGGTTCTCGCAGATAGCTCAAAATACGGAAAGCGCGGATTCGTCCACGTCCTGCCGTTGGAAGAAATCGATATCGTGATTACCGATACCGGCCTGCCGGACCACGTCGCCGACGAAATAGCCGCGCTTGGGGTCGAAGTTCGGAGAGTATAAGGAGAGTGATATGGCAACTGAGGTAATTCTCCCGCGTCAGGGACAGTCGGTGGAAAGCTGCATAATATCGTCGTGGCATGTCGGCGAGGGAGAGAGCGTCGACGAGGGACAGGTACTCTGCGAGGTAGAAACCGACAAGGCGAGCTTCGAGGTAGAGGCGACCGCCTCCGGTACGCTTCTGAAGCGCTACTTCGCCGAGAACGACGACGTTCCCGTGCTGACAACCTTGGCGATGATCGGCGACCCCGGGGAGGCGGTTCCCGACTCTCCACCCTCGGGTGGCGCCGCGTCGGGAGGGCCAACACCTGCCGCCCCTCCGGCGACTGCGCCCCAAGCTTCGGATCAGGAATCGACAGCCGCACCCCAAGCTTCGGACCAGGCGTCCGGGTCCACGGACGAAAAGCTCCGGATATCTCCCCGGGCCCGGCAGTACGCCGAGCGCCTCGGGGTGGACCCTGCGACCCTAACCGGCTCCGGCCCCGGGGGCAGAATAATCGTCCGAGACGTGGAGGCAGCCTCGAAGGGCGCCGGAGCCGCGGTCGGCACTACGGGGGCGGCCCGGGCCCCGGCGTCCGCGGCGTCCGCCGGGGAGTATCCCGGTCCCTCCGAGGAGGTTGCTCTCAGGGGCGTTAGAAAGATTACCGCCGAGCGGATGCTTTCCTCGCTGCAACATACGGCGCAGCTTACCCTTAACCGCACCGCCGACGCCCGGGGGCTCATGGCCCTGCGAAAGCGGATAAAGGCCCGGGCCCTAAAAGCCGCAGCGACCGGCGCTCCAACCGGCGCCGAGACCAGGGGCTCCATAACCGTCAACGACATGGTGCTCTTCGCAGTGTCCCGGGCGCTCCAGGCCCATCCGGAAATGAACGCTCACCTCGACACCGGGCGCCTTCGCCGGTTTTCGGCGGTCCATCTGGGGTTCGCCGTCGACACCGACAGGGGACTCTACGTCCCGACGATTCGCAACGCCGACTCCCTCTCCCTCCAAAAGCTCTCCGAAGAGGCCCGGCGTCTCGGAGGCCTCTGCCAGGAGGGGAAGGCCGGGCCGGAGGAGCTTGTCCCGGCGACCTTTACGGTGACGAACCTCGGGGCCCTCGGTATCGAGAGTTTTACCCCGGTTCTAAACCCGCCGCAGATCGGAATTCTCGGCGTATCGGCTATCGTCCCGGCTCCGCGAATGAGGGCCGAAGGCGGGAACGCCGACGGGGGTATCGAGTGGGTCCCGAGTATCGGGCTCTCGCTGACGATCGATCACCAGGGCATCGACGGCGCCCCGGCGGCACGGTTCTTAAAGACCCTCGCCGAATACATCGCCGACTTCGACCTAACCCTGACTGCCTAAACAGAGGAGTAGAGAATGCCACGTTCGCAAACCATCGTTCCCACAGTCGTTCGAGCCGCCGGCTCGGTTAGTTTTTCCGACATAGCGATAAACGCCTACACCCCGGACCCAAAGAAAGAGGTCAAGAAGTACGGCGCCGAGCGTCTCCGCCGGGTCTACCACGACATGGCGACGATCCGAGAGTTCGAGACGATGCTCAACGAGATAAAGACCCAGGGGGTCTACCGGGGCATCGAATACAACCACAAGGGCCCGGCGCATCTTTCCATCGGCCAAGAGTCGGCGGTGGTCGGCCAAAGCCTTCACCTCGGGGTCGAGGACTACATCTTCGGGTCCCACCGCTCCCACGGGGAGATTCTCGCCAAATGCTACTCGGCGATCTGGCAGCTCTCCGACTCCGAGCTCCAATCGGTTATGAAGGACTACTTCGGCGGGGAGATTCTCCGCCTCGTCGACGACGGAAGCGCCGGGAGCGTCAAAGAGTTGGCCGAAGACTTCGTCCTCTACGGTACCCTGGCCGAGATTTTCGGACGCCGGGCAGGCTTCAACCGGGGGCTCGGGGGTTCCATGCACGCCTTCTTCGCCCCCTTCGGGAGCATGCCTAACAACGCTATCGTCGGGGGCTCCGGGGACATCGCGACGGGGTCTGCCCTATTCAAGCGGGTCAATCGGAAGCCGGGCATTGTCGTTGCCAACATCGGCGACGCCTCGATGGGGTGTGGACCCGTCTGGGAAGGGATCATCTTCGGGTCGATGGACCAGTACCGTAAGCTCTGGCCGAAGGACATCGGCGGGGCGCCGCCGATTCTCTACAACGTCTTCAACAACTTCTACGGCATGGGCGGGCAGACCGCCGGCGAGACGATGGGTTTCGGGGTCCTCGCCAGGGTCGGCGCCGGGGTAAACGAGTTCAACCTCCACGCCGAGCGGGTCGACGGCTACAACCCCTTGGCCGTCGCCGACGCCATCGAGCGGAAACGAAAGGTCCTCGAAGCCGGTGACGGGCCGGTGCTTTTGGACACGGTTACCTACCGCATCGCCGGCCACTCTCCCTCGGACGCCTCCTCCTACCGGACCAAGGACGAGATCCGGCTCTGGGAAGAGGCGGACTGCGTCAACAGCTTCGGTACCTACCTCGACGAGGCCGGGGTTCTCGACTCTACCGAGCGGGAGAAGGTCCAGGCTCGAGTCGTAGAGGCCGTCGAGCGGGCGGTCCGCAAATCCATCGATCTAGAGCTCTCCCCCCGTCTTACCTGCGAGGGTATCGAGGCGGTGATGTTTTCCAACACGCCGGCGGACCGTCTGGAGGAACGGGAACCGGAGGTTCTGATTACCAAGGAGGAGAACCCACGGGTTCAGCAGATCGCCAAGAAGAGCCGGAGCGGCGTCGACGAGGCTGGGAAGCCCCTTTCCAAGATGCGGGTCGTCGCCTACCGGGACGCCCTGTTCGAGGCGGTTCTCCATCGATTCTACGAAGACCCGACGATGGTCGCCTACGGCGAGGAGAACCGCGATTGGGGTGGCGCCTTCGCGGTCTATAGGGGGCTGACCGAAGCGCTGCCCTATCATCGTCTTTTTAACTCCTCAATTTCCGAAGGGGCCATCGTCGGCACCGGGGTCGGCTACGCCCTCTCCGGAGGCCGGGCCCTGGTGGAGCTGATGTACTGCGACTTCATGGGGCGCGCCGGGGACGAGATCTTTAACCAGATGTCCAAGTGGCAGGCGATGAGCGCCGGGGTCCTCAAGATGCCCCTGGTCCTCCGGGTCTCGGTGGGCAGTAAGTACGGCGCCCAGCACTCCCAGGACTGGAGTAGCATCGTCGCCCATATCCCGGGTCTCAAGGCCATGTTTCCGGCGACCCCCTACGACGCCAAGGGAATGCTCAACCTTGCGCTCCGGGGGAGCGACCCGGTCGTCTTTTTCGAGAGCCAACGCATCTACGACATCGGCGAGCTCTTCGAGCCGGGGGGTGTTCCCGAAGGCTACTACGAGGTCCCCGAGGGGGAGCCGGCGGTCCGGCGGGAGGGAAACGACCTTACCATCCTGACCGTCGGGGCGACGCTCTACGTCGCCCTCGAGGCCGCAGAGGAGCTCGAGGAGCGCTACGGGGTGTCGACGGAAGTAATCGATGCTCGGTTTATCAATCCCCTGAACCTGGACCCGATCGTCGAGTCCCTGGCAAAGACGGGGAGGATCCTCTTAGCCTCGGACGCCTGCGACCGGGGATCCTTCCTCCACACCGTCGCGTCGACCATCTCCCAGCTGGCCTTCGACGAGCTCGACGGCCCTCCGGTGGTCCTCGGCTCCCGGAACTGGATTACCCCGGCCTTCGAGTTGGAGGAGTGTTTCTTTCCCCAGAAGGAGTGGATCCTCGATGCCATCCACGAGCGTCTCTATCCGCTCCCGGGGCACGAGGCGAAGACCGTTCAGACTCCCGGCGATCTGGTTCGACGCTACCAGGCGGGGGTCTAGGCCGCCCATCTGGCCTACCGGCCCGCGAGCTTCTTTTCCGCCTCGACGATCGCCCGGCGCATCGCGACTTCGGGGTCTTCGAGGACCCGGCCGTGGCCTGGGCAGAGGCGGGCAGGCCCGAGGTCGGCGAGCCGGATTGCCGATTCGGTCGCGAGCTCTAGGCTCCAGGTTGCCAGGGCGGGGAGGGGGAAGCGCCACCGGAGGACCCCGGAGACAGCGATGCCGCCCTTGGTTTGGAAGGCGTCTCCGGCTATCAAGGTCCCGTCGCGCTCGTCGAGGAAGGCAATCTGATCCGGGGAGTGGCCCGGAGCGGGGATGATCCGCAGGGAGCCGACTTTTCCGTCGGGGCTCAGCTGCCGGGTGGCCCGGGTGTTCCGGTGTGGAAAACCGCCCTTAGGTGGTGACTGCGGCTCGTCGGGCTCGAGGGAAAGGTCCCCCGAGAGGAGGCGCTCCGTCCGGGGGCTCAAGAGAATCTCCGCCTCCGGGAGAAGCTCGGCCACCTCGTCGAGGGCTCCGGCGTGATCGACGTGGGCGTGGGTCAGGAGGACCCGGCGAATAGGGTTCCCGGTCTGCGCGGCCGCCTTGAGAAGCATCTTTCCCATGCCGGCGATTCCGGTGTCGACCAGCGTCCCACCGTC
>CAZLDK010000216.1:0-6123 GCA_964558285.1 uncultured Spirochaetaceae bacterium
AGCAACCTTTCGAAGCGCCGAGTTCGGCTTCTTCGGGGTTACCGTCATCACGCGGGTACACACTCCCCGCTTCTGGGGACAGGACTGCAACGCTGGGGACTTCGTCTTCTTAGACGCTTTCTTTCGGCCCTTCCGGACCAGTTGGTTTATAGTTGGCATAATGATCGAGCGCACAAGCTACCAAAGGCCGGTCGATGTGTCAAGCATTCACCCGACACAAGGTCCGGCCTAACGGAAGCTTAGTAAACTTCCGCCTCCTCACGGTTCTCTTTTTCTTCTTCTTGGGTTTCATCTTCGATTCGTTCCCGAGCCCGTGCCTCGAGTATCTCACGCATGTGAGCGTCGAGGTCGTCCCGATGCTCGTCGAAGAGCTTAATGTTCTTGTAGTGGCGCATTCCGGTGCCGGCGGGTATCAGATGCCCGATAATGACATTCTCTTTTAGTCCCCGGAGGGTGTCCGAAGACCCGGAAATTGCCGCGTTGGTCAGTACCCGGGTGGTTTCCTGGAACGAGGCGGCGGAGATAAACGAGTCGATGTTCAGGGATGCCCGGGTTATGCCGAGGAGCAAGGGTCGGGCAACCGCCGGCTGCCCACCCTCTCGCACGACCTTTCGGTTCTCTTCGTGGAAACGGTACTTATCGATCTGCTGGCCGTAGATAAAGTTGGTATCCCCGACCTGAAGAATCTCTACCTTCCTCATCATCTGCCGGATGATGACCCCGATGTGCTTGTCGTTGATGTTTACACCCTGGAGGCGGTAGACCTCCTGCACCTCGTTTACGAGGAAGGTCTGAAGGGCGTTCTCACCGAGAATCAGCAGGATGTCGTGGGGGTCGATGTTGCCGTCGCAGAGCATCTCTCCGGCCTCGACCAAGTCGTCTTCCCGGACCAAGAGGTGTTTACCCATCGGGACAAGGTGCTTGTACTCCTTGCCGTAGGCGTCTTCGACGACGATAACCCGCTTACCCTTGGCAATCGGCCGAAAATGGACCGTGCCGCTGACCTGGGCCAGAACCGATCCGTTCTTGGGCCGCCGGGCCTCGAAAAGCTCCCCGACCCGGGGGAGACCCCCGGTAATATCCCTCGTCTTTACGCTCTCCTTGAGAAGCTTGGCGAGGGTTCGCCCGGCTTGCACTTCGTCGCCGTTGTCGACATTCAGGTACGCCGAGCCGGGCAGATAGTAGATCGCAAGCTCCTCTCCGTCGGCGCCCTCGACGATAATCCGGGGCTGGAGAGTCTCGAGGGTAAACTCGGTAATCTTCTTCTCGATGTTCCCGGTATCCTCGTTGACTTCCTCCTTCAGCGTGGTGCCCTGAACGATGTCCTTAAACCGGATTGTCCCGGAAACCTCGGAGATAATCGGTTCCGAGAAGGGGTCAAAGACCGCGATCGGCTCCTCCGCCGCGAGGGCATCCCCCACCTCGACCATCAGCTCGGCGCCGTTTCGAACTTCGAGACGCTGTTCCTGGGCGGTAAGAAGAAGCTTTCCCTCCTTTATCGCGGCGTAGGCGTTGTCCGGAGCGGTAATCTCCTCTCCCCCCTTCATCGCGATGGCTTGTCCCTTGATCACCTTTTCGTCGTCTTCGACGAGGACCTTATCCTTCTTGGCGATGTCGAACTCGGCAAGGATCCGAGAGGCGGTTACAAAACCCTTTCGGGTGAAGAGCCGGGAGCCGTTCTTGAGTGTAACGATATGCCCGGTGATGTTCCGAATCAGAACCGGATACTTCAGGTAGGTCTGGTTCTCCTCCGAAGACTTGGTCGCCGCCCCACCGATGTGGAAGGTACGCATCGTCAGCTGGGTTCCCGGCTGACCGATGGACTGGGCGGCGATAATGCCGACCGCCTCTCCGACGGCAACGGTTCGGTTGTCCGCAAGGTTGCGGCCGTAGCACTTTCTGCAAACGCCGTGGCTTGCTTCGCAGGTTAAGACGGTGCGAATGCGCACACGCTCGATGCCGGCCTCTTCGATGGCGAGAGCCAGATCATCGGGGATCTCTTCGTTGACGTTTACCAACACCTCACCGGTAATCGGATGCTTGACCCGCTCGAGGGTAAAGCGCCCTTGGATTCGGTCGGCGAGGCTTTCGACAACCTCTTCCCCGTCCTTCAGGGCCACCATCTCGATTCCGTTGATGGTACCGCAGTCGTCTTCGGTCACCACGACGTCCTGGGCGATGTCGACCAGCCGTCGAGTAAGGTATCCGGCGTCCGCGGTCTTCAGAGCGGTGTCTGCGAGACCTTTTCGAGCACCGTTGGTAGAGATGAAGAACTCGATGACCGAAAGCCCCTCCCGGAAGTTCGACCGGATCGGAAGCTCGATGATATCCCCGGAGGGCTTGGCCATCAGTCCCCGCATCCCGGCGAGCTGCCGAATCTGGCTCCGACTACCCCGGGCACCGGAGGTGGCCATCATATAGACCGGGTTAAAGCCCTTCTGGTCGGTCTTAAGCTGACTCATCATAACGTTGGTCAGCTCCTCGTTCGTCTTGCTCCAGACTTCTACCGCCCGGTTGTACCGTTCTTCGTTGGTGATATGGCCCTGGAGGTACTGGCTCTGGATCGACTCTACTTCCTTGTTGGCGGCGTCGATCATGCCCCGCTTCTCGTCGGGGACGATAATGTCGTCTATGCCGATAGTCGCACCGAACTTGGTCGCGTAGTAGAAACCCAGCTGCTTGATGACGTCGAGCATCCTGACCGTTACCGCCGGACCGTACTCGGTATGGACCCGGGCTACGAGAGCCCGGAGCTCCTTGTCTCCCATCGACTGGTTCAAATAGCCAATTTCCTCCGGGAGCTCTTCGTTCAGGATGATCCGCCCCGGCGTCGTAAAGATCGCTTCGCCGTTCATGCGGAGGCGAACTCGAGTATGGTACCCCACGGCCTTGGCGTCCAGGGCGAGAAGCACTTCGTCGGCACTGTTAAAGCTTTTGCCCTCGCCGATCTCCCCTTCCCGTTCCCGGGTCAGGTAGTTGATTCCGAGAATCATCTCCTGAGACGGAAAGACGATCGGCTTGCCGTTTGCCGGATTCAAAAGGTTACGGGACGAGAGCATCAGGGTCCAACACTCTATCTGCGCCGCCTGGGTCAGGGGCACGTGGACAGCCATCTGGTCTCCGTCGAAGTCGGCGTTAAAGGCGTGGCAGACCAAGGGGTGGAGCCGGATGGCCTTTCCGTCTACGAGAACCGGCTCGAAGGCCTGGATGCCGAGTCGATGGAGGGTCGGCGCCCGGTTCAACATCACCGGGTGCTCCCGGACAACCTCGTCGAGGACCGCCCAGACCTCCGGAGTCTCCTGCTCGACCAGAGTCTTTGCCTTCTTGATGTTGTAAACAACGTCCTTCTCGACGAGCTTTTTCATAATGAAGGGCTTAAAGAGCTCCAGGGCCATCTTGGTGGGGAGTCCGCACTGGTGGAGCTTCAGCTCCGGCCCGACGACGATAACCGACCGGCCCGAGTAGTCGACCCGCTTCCCGAGAAGGTTCTGCCGGAAACGTCCCTGCTTTCCCTTCAGCATGTCCGAGAGGCTTTTGAGGGGACGGTTCGAGGCCCCCTTGACGACCCGCTTCTTCTTAGAGTTATCGAAGAGGGCGTCGACGGCCTCCTGGAGCATCCGCTTCTCGTTTCGGATGATGATGTCCGGGGCGTGGAGCGCCATCAGCCGCTTGAGCCGGTTGTTTCGGTTGATAACCCGGCGGTAGAGATCGTTCAAGTCGCTGGTGGCAAATCGGCCACCGTCGAGCTGGACCATCGGCCGGAGCTCCGGGGGAATAACCGGAATAACGTCGAGGATCATCCAATCGGGGCGGTTATCCGAGTCCCGAAAGTTCTCCACGATCTCGATCCGCTTAAGAAGGCGTTTGTCCGCCTTCGGGCCCTTCTCGACCATCGTGGTCCGAAGCTCGGCGGAGAGGGCGTCGAGATCGAGGGTCTCGAGAAGCGTCCGAACAGCTTCGGCGCCGATACCCGCGGAAAAGGACATCCCGTAGCGCTCCCGGGCCTCCATGAACTCTTCTTCGCCCAGGAGGTCCATCTTCTTGAGATCGGTGTCCCCGGCGTCGATTACGATGTACTTCTCGTAGTAGAGAATCGAGCGGAGCGCCGCAATCGAAAGGTCCAAGAGGAGCCCCATCCGAGAGGGCACCGATCGGTAGTACCAGATGTGGGAGACAGGACTCGCGAGCTCGATATGCCCCATCCGCTCCCGCCGAACCTTGAAGTGGGTAACCTCTACGCCGCAGCGGTCGCAAATAACGCCCTTGTACCGGATGGATTTGAACTTACCGCAGTAGCACTCCCACTCTTTGGTCGTGCCGAAGATACGCTCGCAGAAGAGCCCGTCCTTTTCCGGCCGGAGGGTTCGGTAGTTGATTGTCTCCGGTTTCTTGACCTCGCCGTAGCTCCAGGCACGGACCTGATCCGGCGAGGCAAGTTGAATCATAATGCTGTCGAAATCTTGAATGTCTCTCATTACGTTTTGGCTTCCCCCTAGAAGCTGCTGCCCTGGCGGTTAATCAGCTCTTCGTCCCGTTCGGTGAGCGGTATCTGCTTTCCCTTCGAGTCAAAGATAGAAATATCGAGGGCAAGACCCCGTAGCTCCTGCACCAAGACGTTGAAGGATTCGGGAACACCCGCAGAGGTCGACGGTTCGCCCTTTACGATACTCTCGTAGATCTTCGCCCGTCCGGTCATGTCGTCTGACTTGATTGTCAGAAGCTCCTGAAGCGTATTCGCTGCACCGTATGCCTCGAGGGCCCAGACTTCCATCTCTCCGAGGCGCTGGCCACCGAACTGGGCTTTTCCACCGAGGGGCTGCTGGGTAACCAAGGAGTAGGGACCGGTAGACCGGGCGTGCATCTTGTCGTCCACCAAGTGGTGGAGCTTGAGCATGTACATGCACCCGACCATGACGTCGTTTTCAAAGGCTTCACCGGAACGCCCGTCGAAGAGGGTAATCTTCGATGTCTTGGGATACCCCGCCTTTTCGAGGCGCTCTTGGATCATCTCTCGGGTCGCCGACTCGAACACCGGTGTGGCGTACCACTCGTCGAGCCCGAGGGCCGCCCATCCGAGCTCCGTTTCGAGAAGCTGTCCGAGGTTCATCCGGGAAGGGACTCCCAGGGGATTCAGACAGACATCGAGATGGGTGCCGTCGGCCATGTAGGGCATATCCTCTTCCGGGAGCACCCGGGCGATAACGCCCTTGTTTCCGTGGCGCCCGGCCATCTTATCCCCCTCCCGAAGCTTTCGCTTGGTGGCGATGAGCACCTTGACCACCTCGTCGACACCCGGGGAGAGGTCGTCTCCTTCGCTGCGCCGGAGACGCTGAACATCGATGACCGTGCCGTCGGTACCGTGGGGCACCCGTAGGCTCGTGTCTCGGACTTCCTTCGCCTTCTCACCGAAGATGGAGTTTAGGAGCTTGAACTCAGGAGTCGTCTCGGTTTCGCTCTTCGGCGTCACCTTGCCGACGAGGATGTAGCCGGAGCCGATCTTGGCGCCGACCCGGACAATCCCCTCTTCGTCGAGCTGATCGAGGGATTTCTCCGACGTGTTGGGAATATCCCGCGTTATCTTCTCCGGTCCGAGCTTGGTTTCCCGCACTTCGACGGTAAACTCCTTGATATGGACCGAGGTAAAAATGTCCTGTTTTACCACCTTCTCGGAGACCAGGATGGCGTCCTCGAAGTTGTAGCCGTTCCAGGGCACGAAGCCGACCAATACGTTTCTTCCGAGGGCCAGCTCTCCGTTATAGGTGGCGGGACCATCGGCGATGACGTCCCCGGCCTTGAGCTTCTGGCCTAGCTTCACGATCGGTTTCTGGATGTAGCAGGTGTCCTGATTCGTCCGCTGATACTTCAATAGCGGGTAGATGTCCCGGTCTTCCGGTCCGGAAGAGTTCTTCGGCTCGACGACCACCTGGGTCGCCGAAACGTAGGTTACCGATCCATCCCGGCGAGCCTTCATCAAGACGCCGGAGTCGTAGGCCGTCTTGGCCTCCATGCCGGTCCCGATCCGCGGCGGCTCGGGAAAGACCAGGGGAACCGCTTGCCGCTGCATGTTCGAGCCCATCAGCGCCCGGTTGGCGTCGTCGTGCTCCAGAAAGGGAATCAAGGACG
>CAZLDK010000217.1:0-6086 GCA_964558285.1 uncultured Spirochaetaceae bacterium
TGCCCCGAATTAAAGTCCCCGGCCTTCGGAAGCGATGTAGCAACGACGGCGGGTGCGAGAGCATCGGAAAGAGGCACGGCGAAGCGGAACCAGACGAAGCAGGCTACCAGGACCGCGGCGAAGTACGGCAGGAAGATCCGGGCCTGTTGATAGTTCCACCGCCAGGTAAATCCCCACCGGCGAAGGACGCCGGGCTCCGAGCGGGTTCGAACCAGAACAAAGCCGATCCAGAAGCCAATGGCGCAGACGATAAAGAAGAGGTCGAAGTCTAACCACTCGGCGACGATAAACCGCGCGATCCCGGTGGCAAGTACCGCAAGGATCTCGACAATCCGAAAGAAGCCGTGAGGAGCGAAGTCGTCCCTGGTCAAGTCCATCGCTCTTCCACGCCGAGGAGCTCCGCGTAGAGATTCAGAAGCAGCCGAGCGCTCTTTTCCCAGGAAAAGGCTCCCGCCCGGGTATGGCCCCTTTTGATAAGATTCTGCCGCAGCTTCTTGTCCTCGACTATCCGTGTCATCTTGCCGGCGAGGTCCTCCACGTCCAGTGGGTCCGGCATCACCAGGGCGGCGTCGCCCACGATCTCTTTTACCGCGAACGCGTCGCTTGTTATGACGGGGCAGCCGTAGGCCATCGCCTCGAGATTCGGCATCCCGAATCCTTCGATGAGGCTGGGAAAGACGAAGGCCGCCGCCTCGCTGTAGAGAAGCGCTACATCGCTTTCGCTGAGAAACCCTGCGAGAATCACCGATTCCTCAATTCCCCGGCCCCGTAGAAACGCGAGCACCTCCGGATTGTCCCACCCCTTACCGCCGATCAACAGACGGTGGGCCCGGGGGTTCTTCCCCGGCGGCCCGGCGGCCGGTCCCGAACCGGGGGCCTCGCGAAGAAACCGATCGAAGGCCTCGAGGAGCGTCCAGGGGTTCTTGCGCTCGGAGAACTTGCTGAGGTGAAAAAAGTAGGGGCCGGTTACGCCGTACTTCTCTTCCAGAAGCGCCCGGCGCTTCGCCGGCGCCGGCGGCGGAAAGAGCTCGCTGACGGCGTTGTAGGTAACCAGCGGCGAGCGCGGCAACCGCATCTTTTCTTCGAGGTAGTCCGCGGTAGTCCGGCTTGGGGTAATCACCCGGTCGATCCTCCGAGCCAAGAATGGGACGACGAGGCGGTCGTGCCAGACGTGGGTCCGGGAGTAGAGATGCGGGAGAAGGTCCGGCTCCGCTCCGTGTATCATCGCGACTTTTCGCCCCGAGAAGCCGAATACCGGCGAGAAAATGGTGAGCGGATTATAGTGCAGCAGGGCAAAGCCGGCCTTCTCGAGACGAAAAGCCGACCGAAGGGGATTCCGGGGCACGACAACCTCGGGAAACTCCTGGTAGAGGTGATGGCTCCCCGGATGGTAGTGGACCAGGGAGAGCTCGAAGAGATCCTGCCACTCCGCTCGAAGGGCGCTCAGGGCCCGGAGGGTGTGGATAAGCGAGAACCCGCTCCCGCTTGTCCCCTGGTCCACCGGTCGGGAGATAATCCCGATCTTGCTTGCCACGCCTAGAACATCACGTAGATAAAGGGAGACACCTCGTCGGTCTGCTGCTGGCCCTCTCTTCGCAAAGCCTCGGCAAGGCGGCCCATGTCCCCGGCGAGGGCTCTGAGACCTTCCTCTTCGGACCACTGCGACTGCATCGTCCCCGGAAGGTCGCCTTCGGAGCTGCAGGCCGGCACCACGAAGTCGCCCTTCTCCATCCGGCGGGATTCCCGCTTTACGAAGTAGCTCTCGACGGACGCTTCGGGCCGCAGGCGGAAGTAGCGCCCCGTGGACCGGGCCCCGCCCTGAAGGCCCTTGTCGAATATTCTCTCCGCCTGCTTTTCCAGCTTCTTGTTAGTCCAGCTCATAGGTCTCTCTCCAGTCCTTCTCTTCGTGCATCTGCGGCTGATCCTCCTTGAGAAGGATGCAGTCCTCCAAGACTAGCATGTCCATCTCGGTTCGCATAAAGCAGAGATACGCGTCCTTCGGCGTGCAGACGATCGGCTCTCCCCGGACGTTGAAGGAGGTGTTCACGACGATCCCGAAGCCGGTAAGCTCCTTGAACTTCCGAATAAGCTTGTAGTACTCGGCGTTGTCCTCCGGGTGCACCGTCTGCACCCGGGCGCTATGGTCGACGTGGGTAATCGCCGGGACGTCGGATCGGGGCTGGTTGATAATCTCCCGCATATCCTCCCCGGTGTCGGACATCCGCGCCTTTTGCGGGTAGAGGCGCCGGGACTCTTTGACCGGAGCCACCAGGAGCATGTAGGGGCTTTCGGCGGTCATTTCGAAGAACTCCGAGACATCCTCGTAAAGGACCGACGGAGCGAAGGGGCGAAAGGACTCCCGGTACTTTATCTTGAGGTTCATGACCGACTGTGTCTCTCTGCTCCGGGGATCCCCGATAATCGACCGGGCTCCGAGGGCCCGGGGGCCGTACTCCATCCGCCCCTGCAGCAGCCCGATTATCTTCTGATCGGCGATTGCCCCGGCGACCTCGTCGAGCCGGGCGTCCTCGTCTTCGATACGGCGATAGGGATACTCGTTTCGGTCGAGAAAGGCCCGGACCTCGGCGGAGGAAAAGGCGGGCCCGAGGTAGCTCCCCTTCTGCGTGTCCCGGCCCTTTGGGTTCTTGTGGCGGGGCAGGCCGAAGTAGTGGTGATGAACCATGTAGGCTGCCCCGAGGGCACCCCCGGCGTCCCCCGCCGCCGGCTGGATCCAGAGGTTTTCGAAGGTCCCGGCCTCAAGGAGCTTCCCGTTGGCGACGCAGTTCAGGGCGACGCCCCCGGCCATGACGCAGTTCTTCGCCTGAGTTTCCCGCTGAGCCGTCGCCCCGAGCTTCAGGACGATCTCCTCGGTAACCAGCTGCACCGAGGCGGCGAGGTCCGCGTCCTTCTGGGTGATCAGGGTTTCGGGTTTCCGGGGTGGTCCGCCGAAGAGGTCGTGGAAGGCCTCGCTGGTCATCACGTGGGAATGAAGATAGGCGAAGTGGTCGGTGTTCAGGCGGAAGGAGCCGTCGGCCTTGATATCGATGAGCTCGTCCCGGATTCGGTCGGCGTACTTCGGTTCCCCGTAGGGCGCAAGGCCCATCAGCTTGTACTCCCCGGAGTTGACCTTGAACCCGCAGTAGTAGGTAAAGGCGCTGTAGAGGAGCCCCAGGGAGTGGGGATAGTGAATCTCTTTGGAAAGCTCCACCGCCGCGCCCTGGCCGAAACCGAGGGCGGTGGTCGTCCACTCCCCTACCCCGTCGATCGAGATTACGGCCGCTTCGTCGAAGGGAGACGGGAAGAAGGCGGAGGCCGCGTGGGCCATATGGTGCTCGGAGAACAGAAGCGTTCCCTCCCGGCCGAGGCCCCCGAGGACCGACTCGACGTAGTCCCGGACCCAGAGCTTGATACCGAGAATCGACCGCGTGGCGTCGAGAAACTGATCCTTCCCGGCGGCCCCGGCCTCCACGGCGTTCTTGACCACCCGGTCCCAGGTCAACAGCGGGTTGTCGTAGAAGACCACCGCGTCGAGGTCCCCGGTCTCGACCATCGCCTCTTCCATACAGTAGTTGACGGCGTGGGTCGGGAAGCGGGGGTCGTGCTTCTTTCGAGAGAAGCGCTCCTCCTGGGCGGCGGCGATAATCTCACCGTCCCGAAGAAGGGCCGCCGCAGAGTCGTGGTAGAAGGCCGATATTCCGAGAATCGTAGTGCTCACGGCGTTTCCTCCGATTGATCGAGAAGAGATTTTAGGTGAGGGTGAATAAGCTCGGCGAAGGCCTCGTGCCCCGCTTCGGTTAGATGGTTATCCGAGGCAAACCGGAGGCGCTTTCTCTCACCGAGGGGCATCTTTAGGAGATCGGGAAGCACGTCGTAGTAGGCGCACCCGAGCTCCTCCGCCAACGCCGAAAAGCGCTCTTGATAGTGCCCCGGGGGGCTTATGCCCTCCACATGCTGATAGAGGGGAATCGGCAAAAGAAGAACGGGTTTCGGATGGGCCGAAATCCAGCTCTTTAGGATTGCCTCCATCGTCCGCCAGGGCCGCCCCTCCGGGTTCCGGTATTCGGGAACCGGGTCGAACCGCGTCAGGCGCTGGGCCGTTTCTTTTAACCCGAGGCGTATAACCAGATTCTTCAAACGGCCGTACTTTCCGCCGACTCCCCGGTCGACGTAGGGGCGATCCTCCGGGGGAATCTCTTCCTCCGAGATGGGGTGCCGGGGCACCGGGACGCCTCGAAGCTCGAGGGTGCCGGCCTCGGGGGTGCCGTCGCCGGGGACCTCGAAGTAGGGCTTGGCGAAACAGACACGCTTGCCCTCGTCGTTGGTAAAGAAGCGATACCGAGCCGCCACCCGGCGAATGTTCTCCACGAGGATGGCGATAACCAAAACGTCGTGTTCCAGGGCTGCGCCGAACTCGCGATACGCCAGATAGTGCTGATCCGTCCCGCTCCCCGGGAGGCCGAAATTGTAGACCTGGCCCTGGGGTATCTGTTCTTCCAGCAGGTCGCCGAATCGCTTTCCGTTGGACACACCGTCGCCGGCGGTAAAGGAATCCCCGAAGAGAAGAATGCGCCTCTCTCCGGGCTCTTTCTCGGGAACAAAATCGTGGTCGCAGCGAAACCCCTGCCCGTTGGCACGAATAAGGTAGCCGCCGCCGTCGGGCCGATCGAGACGAGAGGTGATCCCTGGAATGAATCGGTATGCCAACACCGGATGGTATTCAAATATCTGGCGTATCATGGGATAGCTGCTGCAGTATGCGGGCTTCCGTGGCGGCTTGCAAGGGGCATCGGGCCCCGGTCATCAGCACCCGTGCATCGGACCCCCATCATCAAGCTTAACCGAGGAGCTCTCGAAAGAGTTCCACCCACCGGGCGGCCCAGTCGAAGTCGAACTCCTGCCTCCGTTGAATACAGGCATCCCGGACCCTTCGATACTCCTTCGGGTCGTCGAGGAGCGCTTCTAAACGGGCTGCCAAGGCGACGGCGTCGCCCCGGGGAAAGAGTAAGGCAGGCTCCTTTAGCATCGTTTCGATCCCCTGGGCGTCCGACCCGATGACCGGGGTGCCGACGTAGAGCGCCTCGAGCACCGTGTTCGGGAAGCTGTCGAAGAGAGAGGGCACCACCAGGAGATCCGCCGAGACGAGGAGATCGAGGGGCCCGTCGACCCGGCCGTGGAAGACCACCGACTCGCCCAGACCGTTTTGTTCTACGAAGGTGCGGCACCACTCCTCCAGGCCGCCGAAGCCGACGACGTCGAAGGGAAGCCGCCCACCGAGGCGTGCGAGGGCCGAAAAGAGATACTCGACGCCTTTGCGATGGTTCAGATGGCCGATGTAGAGGCCCCTCCCGAGGCGCCGGCTTCGGTTGGCCCCGGCGTACTCGGGAGCCAGCCAGGAAACGTGGAAGCTGTTCGGGATAACCACCCCCCGGTCCCGCGCCTCGGGGTGGCGTGAGGTTACCGCGTCCCGGTCGTGCTCCGACTGAAAGACAATCCGATCCGCCCCCCGGCAGACCGCCCCTTCGAGACGGAGGTACCACCGGATCTGAAGCCATCTTTCGACGCTCCGGGGCACCGGAAGACGCCTCCGGAGGAGGCCGAGGGTTCGGACCTCGTCGACGAAGTTGTTCCGCAAGCCGAAGACCAAGGGCGCGCCAAAACGCCGGGCGGCCGCCAGGGCGGCGAAGAAGTTCGTCTCCCCGAAGGTAAGAACGACCTCGGGACGGCGCTCCATGGCTGCCGCGATGTGTCTGAGACGCCGCCGGATCCAGAAGCGATAGCGCCACCACCGGGGCACCAGAAATCCCCCGAGCCGGTCGGGAATGACGCCGATGCCCCTTCCGGGCAGCTTTTCGGCCATCGCCGGCCGGCAGATCTGATAGACCCGGTGCCCCTTTTCGACCAGCTGCCGGGTCAGCTCGACGTAGCGCTTCTGACCGCCGGTCCGGACCTCGGCGACGGGGAAGACGCCCAGGATAACGAGGGTCTGTCTTGAGGCTTCGGAGCCCCCGGCGCCGTCTCCCCCGGCCCCGGGCATTTTTTCCCGGTCGGGGGTTCCGGCCCCGGACCCGGGCCTCTCTTCCCGCCTC
>CAZLDK010000218.1:0-6072 GCA_964558285.1 uncultured Spirochaetaceae bacterium
CTCTACGCCGCAGACCGGGCCTACGGCCTCGGCCTTCCGAAGTCCGCCCTCAAGCTGGCAGCAGGCTTCGGCGGCGGTATGGGAGTGGAGAAGACCTGCGGTGTTATCACCGGGGCGTCCATGGTGTTCGGTTCCCTCTTCGTGGAGGACCGGGCCCACGAGAGCGACCGGGTCAAGGAGCTGAATCGGGAGTTCTTCCAACGGATGGAGGGTGTTCTCGGCCACGTTGACTGTGCTCCCATCAAGGAGCGGTGGCGGACCGAGAGCGAAGGCTGCCTGCCGGTGATGATGGAGGCGGCCCGGGTCCTCCAGGAGATCGTCGACCGGGAGCTCGGTAACGAGAGCTAGGAAGAGGCGGTAGTGGAGCATCATCCTGTTGCCGTCCTCGGCGGGACCGGATTTCTCGGTAGAGCTGTCGCCCTCGAATTAAGGCGTCGGGGGCTCGCGTACGCTACGGTAAGCCGGCGCCCGGGCCCAGAAGCTACCCACCGCCGGGCGGATATCCAGGACGCAGCGGCGCTTTCCCGGGCACTTAGCGGAGCGGAAGTCGTCATCAACCTCGTCGCGGCCTCCCCGCTGCTCCCGAAGGGTCGTTGGGGCCGCTACTATCGCTTTCACGTCGAGGGGGCCCGCGCTCTTCTATCCGCATGCCGGGATCTCGGCGTCTCCGCTTTGATCCATCTTGGTGCCCTCGGCGTTTCGAAGGAGAGTCCCGCTCCCTACGCCCGGACAAAGGCTCTGGCCGAGGAGCTGGTGGACGACGCAGCGATACCCTCCGCCGTCTTCTCCCCTTCCATACTCTTTGGAGCCGGAAGCGAGCTTATCGCCGTGTTGCGCCGAGCGGCAGCCTTCCCCTTCGTCCCGGTGCCGCGAATCTCCGCCTCGTTCCAGCCCGTTTACGTCGGAGATATGGCGCGCCTTATCGTCGACGCCGCGGCGTCGGCCCTCGGCTCCTCCGGGATGGAAACCGGGCACTGGGAAGTCGCCGGTCCGGACACCCTCTCAGGAACCGAGTTCGCCGAACTCTATCTGCGCCACCGTGGTGTTCGCTGTATCCGCATCCCGGAATCCGCGGTTTTCGCGGCCATCGGCGCCGCCGCCGCCCTCCACCTCCCAGGCTTTCCCGTGGGACTCCCGACCATGCTCGCGATGCCGAACACGCTTACCGGCCGCTTCCCGGCGATCAGGACCCAGCGGCGATACGAAGAGTAGAACATCAACACTCTTGTTGATACCGCCCGAAAAAACGACTATCATTTCATGTGACCGGCGGTCAGAAAATGAGCAAAAGTCAATCGAGGTGGCGTAAGGTGGGAACAGGCGAGCGGCGGAGCCGAGAGCGGGCCCAGCGGAAAGACGAAATAATCGACGCAGCCCGGAGACTCTTCTTCTCCCAGGGCTACGAAGGCACGACGATGGTCGAGATCGCCGAGAGCCTCGAGCTCGCGAAGGGGACGGTCTACCTCTCCTTCCCGAGCAAAGAGCACCTGGCGCACGAGATTTTTCTCCGTAGCTTCGACGTTCTTATCGGCTTGGTCCGCAACGCCGCTGCGGCGGAAGAGGGTGGGGTCCGAAAGCTCCGGGCGATGGCGGGAGCCTACGTCGAGTATTACCGGGAACACTACGAGGACTTCTTCTTTCTGCAGACCTTCGAGGGAATTCTCTACGAGACCATCGGCCGAGGCGACTTCGGCTCGGCGTTTCGACGGCGCTTCGACGAGCTTACGGCGGTGGTTCGCGGGGCGATAGAAGCAGGGCTCGCGGATGGCTCCCTGCGAAGGGACATCCGGCCGGAGCTGTCGTCGGTTACCTACATGTTCGCCGTCGACGGCGTCATGCGTCAGTTGATCACTCGGTCGCGGCTCTTCCAAGAGCTCTTGGGGTTCTCCGAAGAGGAGCTGATCGAAGAGCTCTTTCGAATACTTATCCATTCCCTGGAGTAGCACGCGATGTACCGACTTCTTCGGTTTCCCTGGCTTGTCATCATCTCGATTCTCGCCACGACGGCCTTCTTCGCGTTCCACCTACCGGACGCGGAACTCGACAACAATATTTTTTCCTTTGTCCCCGACGATCATCCGGACAATGTGGCGATGGACGAGGTCGAAGAGGTCTTTGGTACGACGGTGCCGATGGCCGTCGGCATCGAGTTTCCCAGGGGCAGCATCTTCGACCCGGATGCGGTGCGGCTGGTCACCGAGCTTACCGAAGCCTTCGAAGAGCTGGATAACGTAGGAGAGGTTACTTCTCTGTCCAACATGGACTATATAGAGGGAAGCGAAGAAGGGATGGAGGTCATGCCTCTCCTCTCCGGTTTCGAAGGGACTAAAGAGGAGGTAAGAGAGGTCAAAAACCGCCTTCTCTCCTGGGAGATCTACGACAACTTCCTCTACTCCGACGATTTCCGGGCTACGCAAATAGTGATCGGCGTGGACCTGGGCATCGGCGCGGACCGCCGAGAACAGCTCTACTTCGACGTAAAGGACGTCCTCGCGGACTACGAAGGCCCCGACGTCGACTTTTATCTTGCCGGAGAGCCGGTCATAAGCGTTCTGTTGAGTACCAATATGCGAAGCGACCTCGCGACGCTCATTCCCCTGGTGCTGCTCGTGGTTCTCGTCGTTCTCTACGCCCTGTTCCGCCGCATCGGCGGGGTGCTCTTACCGACCATTACCGTGGTGGTCAGCGCCGTCTGGACCATCGGGGCCATGGCGCTCCTCGGAGTGTCGCTCTCCCTCGTCGCCACGGTAATCCCCGTACTCTTGGTTGCCGTCGGGAGCGCCTACGGTATCCACGTTGTAAACCATTTCTACGAGGAGCTTCGATCGCAGGAACCCCGGGAAGCGGTTCTTCGAACCCTTAAGACCGTGGGGCGGCCTGTCCTCCTCGCCGGGGTAACCACGGTAATCGGATTCGGCGCCCTAACGACGAGCGAGGTAGAGCCGATGCGCAGCTTCGGCATCTTTACCGCAGTCGGGGTCGCCGTCGCCCTCGTGGTGGCCTTGACGCTGATACCGGCCCTTCTACTCCTATGGCCTCCCAAAACCGGGAGAATGCCGAAGAAGGCGGCGGGCCCTTCGGAAGAACGGGTCCGTCGCTTCGCAACCCAGCTTACTCGCCGTCGGAAGCCGATCCTCGCTGCCGCCCTCGTGGTTACCCTTGTCTCGGTCTGGGGGGCCTCGAAGCTCGTGGTAGACAACGAATTGATCGGCTACTTCACCCAGGGGAGCGAGATTCAGGTATCGGATCGGTTTCTCCGGGAGCGCTTCGGAGGAACCCGTACCTTCGACATCGAGGTGGCCGGAGACAACGACGGCGACCTAACAGATCCGTCGGTTCTCCTGGCGATGGATCGTATGGCTCGTTATCTAACCGATCGATATCCGGAGGAGATAGCACGGATCGTCGGCTACCCGACCTTCGTAAAGAGGATGAACCAGGTGATGCACGTCGGCGCAGAGCTCCCGGCGCCGTCGGCCTCTTCCCAGGCGGCCGATTCTACGGCGGCTCCTCCACCGGATCCGTCCCCGGAGCCTCCGCCGGAAGGGGAACTACCGAGCTTCTTCTCCGGCGGCGGCTTCGCCGATCAAGAGCGGGACGCCGAGACTACCCCGCCGGCGGAGGTTCCCCCGGGCGTCGAGGCGCTTCCTCGGACCAGCGTTGCCGCCCTCCTTTCCGATGCCCTCGGCGGTGCCGACCGGGCGGACCTCTCGGCGAGAGAGCTGGTCTCCCTGGTCAGCCGGGAGACAAACTACCAGGGTGCCGCCTACTACGAGATCCCTTCGGATCCCGGGCGCTACCGCGTGGACACCGCGGAAGACCTTTCCAACCTTGTGAGCCAATACTTGCTGGTCTACTCGGGCAGCTTGGACGACTGGGCCGACGACCCCCTCGAGCCCCGGAAGGGCCGGATGCTCGTCCAACTCGGAACCACCGGGAATCTCTTTACCGAGGAGCTTGTCAAGGAGATCGACGACTACGTCGAGGCGGAGTTTCCTCCGGGCTTCCGGGTGCGGGCCGCCGGTTTTTCTATCGTCGAGATGGCGATTACCCGTCTCATTTCCCGGGCGCAGATCTACAGCATCGCGGCCTCTCTTACCCTCGTGTTTTTCGTCGTGGCCCTTACCTTTCGCTCCCTCGTAGCCGGCTTCTTCGGAATCGTTCCGATCGGTATCACCATCCTCATCAATTTTGGGGTGATGGGTTTCGCCGGCATCAACCTCGACGTCAGCACGGCGATGGTGGCTTCCATCGCCATTGGTATCGGAATCGACTACACGATCCATTTTCTTTCGTCGTACCACCGAGAGCGCAGACGGAGCGCCGACGCCGAAGAGGCGTCCATCAGGGTGCTGTCGACCACCGGGAAAGCCATCTTCTTTAACGCCGGTTCCGTCGCCGCCGGATTCGCGGTGCTTCTCTTCTCGAACTTTGTACCCCTCCGGTACCTCGGTCTTCTCATAGCATTGACTATGCTCGTCTCCAGCGTCGCGGCGGTAACCATTTTGCCGGTGCTGCTGGAGGTGATTAACCCACGTTTTCTCCAAAGCGATTCTCAGAAGGAGGTAGTAAGATGATAGGAAACAACACCCGCCGAGCGGCTCTCACCGCCGTTCTCGTCCTCGTCGGTACTCTGCCGGCCCTTGCCCTTACCGGCCGTGAGGTGGCCGAGAACGTCGAGAACCGGGACGTCGGGGACACGACTCACGCGCTGATCGAGATGGTATTGGTCGACGCCGACGGCGACGCGAAGTCCCGGATTATCGAACAGTACGGAAGAGAGGCCAACGGCCTTTCGAGTAATGTCATCGTCTTCCATCGCCCCGCCTCGGTGGAGGGCACGCGTTTTCTCTCGATCGAGCGGTCCGGCCGGGACGACGACCAATGGATCTACCTGCCGGCCCTCGGACGCGTCCGAAGGATCGCCGGAAGCGAGGGAGGGAACTCCTTTATGGGGACCGATTTTAGCTACGACGACCTGAAGGGGTGGGCGATCGATGACTTCTCCTACGAGCTTCTGCGTCGAGAGCAGGTCGGTAGCTGGAACACCTACGTCGTCGAGGCGACACCGCTTCCGGCCTCCGATGTTTCGTACTCCCGGATCGTCCATTTCGTCGATCCCGAAAGCTGGATTCCCGTACGCATCGAGCTCTTCGGGGAAGACGGCGAGCTATCCAAGGTAAACCGCGTCGGGCGTATCGAAACGGTACAGGGCTACCCGACCATCATCGAGAACACGATGGAAAACGTCCGCACCGGACACCGGACCGAGCTTCGCATAACGAACTTCGCCTACAACGAGAGCCTGCCCGACGGCCTATTCTCGGTGGACTTTCTCGAAACCGGTCGCCCCTGAATCTGGACCACGGAGGAAGAACGATGAAACGAACATTGCTTTTGTTGATGCTCGCACCGATGCTGATGCTGCCGGCGGTGGCGTCCGGCCAAACCGGAGACGATTCCCCGGACGGCGGCTTCTCCTCCGGCTTTGGATCCGGTTTCGGCATCGAGGGCGGCTCTGAGGTGGATCTCGGTGGAACCCTCCGGTTCGACACCCGGGTAACCGCCGACTACGACCACCCGGAGAAGAGCCCCGTCGAGTCGCACCCGGAGCTCTACCTCGATCTCGGCTACCGGGGGGAGTCGAGCGACGTCGTGGTCAACCTCGAAATACGCCCGGACTATCTGAATAACGACGACGGCGCAACAGAGTTCGCCGAAGCCCTGGTGGACGAGGCCTACGTCAGTCTCTACTACGACCGCTTTACCCTCTCTGCGGGATACCTCAAGAGAGTCTGGGGCACCGGGGACCAGATTCACGTCGTCGACGTCCTCAATTCCACCGACTTTCGTGACTTCGTGAATCCGGACTATCTCGAGCGACGCCTCGCACGGCCGATGCTCCACCTTGCCTTTTCCCTCGGCCCCCAGGGAAGATTGGAGACGGCCTACCTTCCCGTTTTCGAGGGCGACAGGATTCCCCAAGGCGGGCGCTGGGCTCCTTCGGAAGCCCGGGAACTCCTGGGTCTCGTGGCAGAATCAGATATCGTGGAGCCGGAGACCTCCACCGTG
>CAZLDK010000219.1:0-6065 GCA_964558285.1 uncultured Spirochaetaceae bacterium
GCCAACAGCACCTACAAGGCACAGTTCATCTACGACAACACGATGATCGCCGCCAACGCCATCCACGCTTCCTACCGCGCCGGCGTCAAGAAACTCCTCAACCTCGGGAGCTCCTGCATCTTCCCGAAGATGGCGCCCCAGCCTATGCGGGAAGACTCCCTTCTGACCGGGCCCCTCGAGCCGACCAACGAGCCCTACGCTATCGCCAAGATCGCCGCCATCAAGCTCTGCCGCTACTACAACGAGCAGTACGGCACTAACTACGTCTCCATCATGCCGACCAACCTCTACGGCCCCGGGGACAACTTCGACCTCGAGACCTCCCACGTTCTGCCGGCGCTTATCCGCAAGTTCCACGAGGCGAAGGGAGCGCAGCCGGCTGCCGCCGACACCGGAGTAGTCCTCTGGGGCGACGGTTCCCCCTACCGGGAGTTTCTCTACTCCGAGGACCTCGCCGACGCCGGGGTCACCATCATGGAGCGCTTCGACGCGCCGGATCTCGGCGAGTTCGTCAACGTCGGCACCGGGAAGGACCTGACGATCCGGGAGCTCGCCGATCTCATCGCGCAGGTCGTCGGCTACGACGGACCGGTCCGGTGGGATACGTCAAAGCCCAACGGCACACCCCGGAAGCTCCTCGACGTCTCCCGCCTGAAGGAGCTGGGATGGGAGCCAAAGACGGGCCTCCGGGAGGGCATCGAAAAGACCTACCGCTGGTTTTTGGAAAACCATCCCGACGCTTGACAAACACCCGCGTAGCAATTAAGGAGCGAAGATGAATAACCACTTTCGGCGCCGGCCCGGGACTCGCCCATGGTCCCGCCCCCTGCGGCACGCCCTCCTCTGTGCGTTCGGCGTCGCGCTGCTCTTCGTCCCGGGCCGGCTCCCGGCCCAGGAGCCCTTCTACCGGGACACCTCACCGGAGGTCACCGAGCTTCGGCGTCTTTACAGCGAGGCGGGACTGGTCTTTCCACAAGGGGCGACGCCGATCAGCCGATTGCGCCTCGGGGAGCTCGCCGGGGACCTCGAAGGCCCCGGGGCCGCTACCCTCCACGAAGAGCTCTCCCTCGACCGGAGTATCGCCATCCGGGCGGCGATCGACATCACCTTGGAAGCCTACCTCGAGACCGAAGACCACAAGGAGAGCCTTTACGACGAGCTCCAGCGGGTCGATCCCCTCCTGGCGGTTCATCTTTCGGCAGAGACCGCAGAAGGGCCAGCTCTCCACTTCAGCTTCGATCTCCAGCGGGAGTTTCAACAGGACTCCTGGAGCAACGTACCCTACCCGGAATCCGGGAACCCGGTGCCCCTGGAGAACGACAACGTTACCTGGGGGGTTCTCTATCTCCCCGTTACCGGCGAGTCGTGGCGTTTCGAGGCGGTATTCGGACGCCAACCGGTCCATATCGGCCCCTCACCCAACGGTTCGTTAGGCCCGAGTCGTCGGCATCCCTTTCTCGACGCCCTCAGGTTAAACCTCCACGCGGGGTCCCTCACCATGACCCACATCGTCGCCCAGCTCGAGAACCGGGCCGCCGGCACCGACGTGTCCCTACCTACCGCGTCGGATACCTACGATTTTGGGATCTCCCGGATTCTCTTCAACACCCACCACTTCGAATACGCCTTCGACCGCCTACGCCTCGGTGTCGGCGCCCGGGTCATTCTCTCCAGGGAGAACAACTACTTCCATATCAACGACTACTTCCCCGTCTTTAGCTGGCACAACGCCCAGATCGAGCCGAAGAACATGTGCCTTTTGGCGGATGCCTCCTACGCCCTTCTTCCCGGCGTCGAGGCCTACCTCCAGCTGGGCTTCGACGACATCGCCGGGGGACCGGTTGGGGTAGGGGACACCGAGGTTCCGACAATCGACGCATACCTCGCCGGACTGCGCTACTGGACCGCTCTCGGGCAGCGCCAGGTCTTTGGCTTTGCCGAGGTCGGCTACACCCACTACCTCTGGGGCAACTACCAACCCGAAGTGGGACTCAGCCGGGGTATCTACCGCCTCAACCTCGATTCCGGGAATCGTACGATGCCCCTCACATCCCCCTACGGCCCCGGGGTTATCTGGTTTGCTTCAAGCGCCACGGTGGGCCTAAGCGACACCCTCCGCCTGACCCTCGACTACGAGCTCCTCTCGGTAAACACCCAGGCCAACCTCTTTACCACGCCCTATGACGAGGACGACGCGGTCAAGAACGCCGACCGGGATATCCTCCAGCGGGCAACCTTAGAGGCCGCCTGGCGTCCAATCGACAAGCTGGAGTTGGCCCTTATTCCCGGCATCACCACCAACGAAAAAGATATCCGGGGAGAGCTCGAGATTTCCGCCCGGAGTAGCTTCTCAACCGGAGGTAACAGATAGTGTTTCGTCCCCGCAGCCGCGCCGTTCTCGCGGCCTCTATCGCAGTGTTGGCACTGCTAACATCGTGCAAAACGGTGGACTTCGCCCCCCGGCCCCGGGGACCCCGGGCGATGGCTCCGGAGCGGCCCGTCGTGGCGGTTGCGGCAAGCTACCGGGCGGGCGCTTCGGTTACCGAGATTCCCTTCCGCCCGGAAAACGCCACCGCTGTTTTTCAGTCGGCCCTCGACCGGGCTGTACGCCGGACAGAGCGCGCCACCGGCGATGCCAGCCCGAACGACGGCGTTCTGCCCACCGTCGTCGTCCCGGACGCAGGCGCTCCCTGGATCCTCGAAACCGTCCGGGTGCCCTCCGGCATCAGGCTCGTCTTCGAGCCCGGAGCCCAAGTTCAGGCCCTCCGGGGCTCCTTCAAGGATTCGGGGCAGGTGCTCTTCGAGCTCCACGACGTTCAAAACGTGGAGATACTCGGCTACGGAGCGACCATCCGCATGTGGCGGGAGGACTACCAGGGCCGGGACTACGACCGGGGTCAGTGGCGCCACATCTTTTCCCTCCGAGGGGTCAATAACGTCCGGATAGCCGGCCTTACCCTCCTCGAGAGCGGGGGCGACGGGGTCTACGTCGGCCGCTCCGGCAACCAAAGCTACAGCCGGAACGTCCACCTCCTGGACCTCACCATCCGGGACCAACACCGCCAGGGGGTTAGCGTAATCTCCGCGGAAAACCTGCTGATAGAGCGCTGTGTTCTCTCTGCGACCCGGGGTCACCTCCCGATGGCCGGAATCGATTTCGAGCCGAACCGCGCCGACGAGCGGTTCATAAACTGCGTGGTTCGCGATTCCATCATCACCGACAACTCCGGCGCCGGGGTCATGTTTCAGCTCCGGCGATTCGACGAGACGACCCGCCCCTTCGACGTACGGATCGAGAACACCCTCATATCCGGGAACGGCCTCGGCCTCTTGCTCCTCGGCACCCGGCAGGGAGCCCAAGGGAGCATCGAGTTTTCGAATACCGACCTCTACGGCATCCGCTATAGGGTGCCCTTGCGGGAGGTCGACTTGCGGATAAACCAAGAGTAAACTGCAGACAAGGACACACTATGGCAAAACAGATAGCGGTAATTGGAACGGGGTACGTTGGACTCGTCACCTCGGTTGGTCTTGCGGACTTCGGGAACTACGTAACCGGGGTAGATATTAACAAGTCGATCGTCGACAAGCTGAACCACGGCGAGCCGACTATCTACGAACACGGCCTCGACGAGTACCTCGACCGGAACCTTCAGTCCGGGCGCCTCTCCTTTTCCAACGATGTCGCCGAGGCGGTCAGAAAGTCCGACATCGTCTTTCTCGCGGTGGGGACCCCCCCGAAGACCAGCGGCGAGGCGGACCTTTCCCAGATACAAACCGCCGCCCACTCGATCGCCGACAACCTAGACCGCTACACCGTCATCGTTACCAAGTCGACGGTCCCCGTCGGGACCAACCGGTGGGTCAAGGGGCTCATCGAGGCGCGGAACCCCGACGCGGCCTTCGACGTCGTCTCAAACCCCGAGTTCTTGCGGGAAGGCAAGGCGGTCCAAGACTTCTTCCACCCGGACCGGATCGTCCTCGGTTGCGAATCCGAGACCGCCAAGGAGTACCTTCAGGACGTCTACCGGGCCCTCAACCTCATCCATGTCCCCTTCGTCTGGTGCAACCTAGAAACCGCCGAGCTCATCAAGTACGCCAGTAACGCTTTTCTGGCCACCAAAATCACCTTTATCAACCAGATGGCCAACCTCGCCGAGGCCGTCGGCGCGGATATCCACACAATCGCCCGGAGCATGGGGATGGACGGCCGCATCAGCCCGAAGTTCCTCCACCCGGGGCCCGGCTACGGCGGTAGCTGCTTTCCCAAAGACACCCGAGCCATCGCCTCCACCGGGGACAAGTACGGTGTTAACATGAGCGTGATCAAAGAGGTGATCGACGCCAACGAGTATCAGAAGACGCGAATGGCCGACAAGCTCAAGGGGCTCCTCGGCGACCTCGAAGGCAAGCAGATTGCAGTCTTGGGCCTCGCCTTCAAGGCCGAGACCGACGACGTCCGGGACTCCCCGGCCATCTCGATGGTCGAGAAACTGGTACGAGAGAAGGCCGTCGTCCACGTCCACGACCCGAAGGCCCTTGGCAACTTTCGTCTCCTCTTCGGCGACGGTCTCCACTACCACGAGAACGAGTTCGAAGCCCTCCACGACGTCGAGGCGGTGGTAGTAATGACCGAGTGGAACGAGTACCGGAACCTGGACCTTCTCCGGGCCCGGGACGTCATGGCCGGGAACATCATCCTCGACACCCGGAACGTCATGGACGCCGACCGCGCCCGGGAGCTCGGCTTCGCCTATTCCGGGGTAGGGCGGTAGTTCCCCCTCCCGCCGTAGACCCCGGGCCGAATCTTTACTATTTTCTCACCCGATGAGTAGCCACAGCACCGAGACAGCAAGCACCGCCAAGAGGGTCCCCTTCTCCAAGGACTTCCTGGAAGAAGTCGCGGCCAAATACCCGACGCCCTTTCACATCTACGACGAGGCGGCCATTCGGGACAACGCCCGTAAGATGTACGAGGCCTTCGACTGGGTGCCCGGTACCGACGGAAAGCCCGGCGGCTTCAAGAACTTCTACGCGGTCAAGGCGCTCCCGAACCCCCATATCCTCCGGATCGTCGCCGAGGAGGGGATGGGCTACGATTGCAGCTCCGGTAGCGAGCTCGCGCTCATGGAGCGCCTCGGGATATCCGGGGAAGAGATCGTCTTCACCTCCAACGACACCCCGGCCAAGGAGTACCGTCGCGCCGAAGAACTCGGTGCCATCATCAACCTCGACGACGTCTCCCACATAGGCTACCTCCACGAGCACGTCGGCATGCCCGAGCTTATCTGCATGCGCTACAACCCCGGCTCCCTCAAAAAGGGGAACGCGATAATCGGACACCCCGAGGAGGCCAAGTACGGCTTTACCCGGAAGCAGATTATCGACGGCTACGCCAAAGCCCGGGACCTCGGCGCCACGCGGTTCGGCCTCCACACCATGGTCGCCTCCAACGAGCTCAACCCAGACTACTTCGTCGAGACGGCGGTCCTTCTCTTCGAGTTGGCCGCGGAGATGAAAGAGCAGCTCGGCATTCGGATGGAGTTCGTAAACCTCGGGGGCGGAATCGGCATTCCCTACCGGCCGGAGGAAACGCCGGTGGACTACCAGTACGTCTCCGACGGTATAAAGGCAGCCTACGAACGAATCGTGGTCCCCGCCGGTCTCGACCCCTTGAGGATCGTTATGGAGAACGGACGGGTGGTCACCGGGCCCTACGGCTATCTCGTCGGTCGGGTGCAGCACGTCAAGCGCACCTACAAGAGCTACCTCGGCCTCGACGCGACCATGGCCAACCTGATGCGTCCCGGCATGTACGGGGCGTACCATCACATCACGGCGATCGGCAAGCCGGCGTCGGAGGACGACCCGCCGTGCGACGTTGTCGGTTCGCTGTGTGAGAACAACGACAAGTTCGCCATCGATCGGCCGCTGCCCCCGGTCGAACGCGGCGACCTGCTGGCGATTCACGATGGCGGAGCCCACGGCCAGCCGCATCGATCAGCTCGTTCACCAGCTGGCGATGAAGCGGCTGATGGACGGCCAGTTCGACCGCTGCGACCTGA
>CAZLDK010000220.1:0-618 GCA_964558285.1 uncultured Spirochaetaceae bacterium
GAGATCCCCATCGGTCGCCTGCGGCTGGTGCCCGAGGCGTTTATCTGCGTGCCCTGCGCGGAAAAGCCCAAGGGGCCTCAACGACGGTAGCGGCCGGTTGCCGCTAGTCCGGTAGCGAGAGGTACGTCGGCTCCTTTTGAATATTGCTCTTACTCTTTCGCAGGTGGCGCTCGAGGACTTCGACGGCCGACGACGAATTAACTCGCAGAAGCTCTACAATCGTACGGTGCTCTTCGAAGGTGGCGTCGATTCCGTGGCAGGAGCCGCCGCCGTAGCGAGAGCTCATACTCAGGTGCATATTGATGTGACGATAGAACTTGTCGATGTACTCGTTTTCGGCGAGACGGCAGAGCTCGGTGTGGAATCGGCGGTCCAAGTCGATGTAGTCGGCTAGCCGCGGTTCGGTTGCCGCGACGATTAGCGACATCTTCTCGAGGATCTCACCGAGAACTACCAACCGCTCCGGAGAGATCGTCTTTACAACCGAGGAAACCGCCGTCACCTCGAGCATTATCCGGGTGTCGGCCGCGTCGAGAAGCTGCTGCTTTGTCGGAATGCGAACGCTACAGTGGCTCCGGGGGCTGATCGTCACGATGCCCTCGATCTGGAGACGCATCA
>CAZLDK010000220.1:628-6054 GCA_964558285.1 uncultured Spirochaetaceae bacterium
CCTCCCGGATCGGCATGGGGCTTACGTCAAGACGCCGGGCCATCTCCTTGATGTTCAGCCTGTCTCCGTAGGAGATCTCTCCCTGGATGATGTGCCCCGTAAGATAGTCGTAGACCCCGTCGCTCAAGGATTTGCGGCCGTCTTGGGAGCCGAGTAATACTGATTTTGTCGAAGCGCCGCGAGAACCCATTTAACGAAGAGTATAAGGGGCTTATTGCGAAATTCTCAACATTTTTCTTCGCCCTCCGGCGGGGGGCAACGTGTTCTGTTTCCGACAAGGAATTTTTCTTGACCACTCGGAAAACCCGGTGTAGGCTACTGAGATATCAGATTCGGGAGTTGGGACATTGTGTACCAAATTCCGTATCGGCAACATCCAAGGAGGATCGATGATGAAGAAAGCTATGGCACTTGCCTTGTGTGGTGTGCTTCTCTTCGCAGCAGCCGGGAGCGTGTTCGGCGCCGGCGAGCGAGAAGATGTACAGTTTGTTCGTGTTGCAACAGCAGGCTCCGGCGGTAACTACTATCGGCTCGGCGCCGGTATGGCGTCGCTCTGGAACGACGAGCTGGACGGAATCCAGGCTTCGATTCAGTCGACCGGTGGTAGCGTAGCGAACGCCGAGCTCCTCGCCGACGGCGAGGTAGAGATTGCCTTTATGGGATCCGACCCGGCGTACGAAGCCTACAACAACCTCGGCGCCTTCGCCGATAAGCCGGCCGGAAGGTACGAGAACATGGCCTTTGTGTCGCACATGTACCCCAATCCGCAGTACTTCGTGGCGATGCAGTGGGCCCCGGAAATCGAGGCGCTTCGTGATATCGAAGGCGAACGCGTGTCGAAGGGCATGGTCGGCAGCCACGGTGAGTTCTTGTTCAACCAGATTCTGGACATCCTGGATTGGTCCTACGACGATGTTATCGCGGAAGACACGGTCCACCAGTCGACCATCGACCAAGTACGAAACCGCCAAATCGACGCGATTGTCTGGCCCGATGCGGTACCTTCCCCGAGCATCACCGAGATTATGGAAACCGGCTTCGCACGGCTTCTGAGCTTCCCGGATGAAATAATCGAAGGGATGACCGAGAATAGCCTGAACTTCCCGTTGACGATCCCGGCCGACACGTACACCAATCAGCCCTACCCCGTCGAGACCTTTGCCTACTCGGCAATCCTCGTCGCCCGAAAGGACGTCTCGGAAGAGGTTATCTATCAGTTGACCAAATCGATGTACGAGAACCAGGATTACCTGATCGGCGTCCACCCGATCGCGGCCTTCATGACACAGGAAGCCGCCCTCGACGGTAATCCCTTTGACGTACACCCCGGCGCCGCACGGTACTACCGCGAAATCGGCGTAATGGACTGAGCCTAGCTTTAGACAAGGTGAGGGGCCCGGCGGTTCGCTGTGGCCCCTTCGTCGTTATGCGACCACCCGCTGCCCACCGGCGTTGCCCTCAAAGGCCAACGCCCGGTCGGGCAATGCTACTTCTACTTACGAAACGGAGTTGCCGAGATGCCCAAGAGCGACGAGTATAGCCCGAGCACCGAGTACACCAACGATCTAATCGATCTGTCCGCGTTGGGCTCGGCAGGTGACGATCCGCAAACGGCGAAGACCCATAACCTACAAGGTATTTGGGCCAAAGCGTTCACTGTTATTGCGGTGGTCTCGGGTCTTTTTCACCTCTACACCGGTGGATACCGACCCCTTCCCGCTATGCAGCAAAGGCCCATCCACATAGCCTTTATCCTCATCTTTACCTTCATGCTCTACCCGGCAAGCAAAAAGTGGCGAGGCGCCGCCCGCCCCAGGGTCACCGACCTCTTGCTCCTTGTTGCGGGTGCCGTAAGCACCCTCTATCTTGCCTGGAACTATCGTGAGATATCCCTCCGGGCAGGTGTTATGACCCAAATGGATATGACCATGGCGGTCATCTTTATCCTGGTGTTGATCGAGGCAGGTCGCAGGGCCATCGGCATGATCATGCTGGTTTTGGCTGCGGTGTTTATCTCCTATCTTTTTATCGGGCCCTGGCTCCCGGGAATCTTACGTCACGGAGGCTTTAGCCTTGGGCGGGTTTTGCAGCATATGTACCTCCGGGTCGAAGGGGTGTTCGGCATCGCGGTAGGCGTCTCGGCGACCTACGTCTACCTCTTTATTCTGTTCGGGGCCTTCTTGAGCAAGTCGGGAACCACCCAGGTATTCGCGGACCTGGCACTGGCGATGGCGGGCCACTCGCCCGGCGGGCCGGCGAAGGTCGGTGTTATCGCCAGCGGTCTGATGGGAACCATCCAAGGCTCTTCGGCGGCAAACGTCGCGGCCACGGGACTGTTTACAATTCCCCTGATGAAGAGCCTCGGTTTTAAGCCCTACTTCGCCGCGGCGGTCGAGGCCGTTGCCTCCTGCGGCGGTCAGTTCTTGCCGCCGGTCATGGGAGCTTCGGCCTTTATCATGGCGGAGTACCTCGGGGTACCCTACGGCTATGTCGCCGCCGGCGCTCTGTTACCGGCACTGCTCTACTATGCCGCGGTCTACTATCAGATTCACCTCCGGGCAAAGCGTTTGGGAATGGAGGGCATTCCACGGAACCGCCTCCCAGCCCTCAAGGCCGTCATCCTTCAGAAGGGCCATCTGCTGCTGCCCATCGTCGTCCTTATCACCTTTATTATCATGCAGTTCACCGCGCTGTTCTCGGCTTTCATCGCGACCTTCTCCGTTCTGCTTATTAGCAGCCTCCGAAAGCGGACCCGGATGTCGATAAGAGACATCATCGACGGATTAACGATGGGTGCGAGAAACAGCATCTCCACCGCCCTGGCCTGTGCCATCGTCGGCTTTGTCGTCGGGGCAGTCTCCCTTTCGGGTCTGGGAATGCTCTTTACGCAGGAGCTCGTGCGAACCGGCGGTGGTCTCTTGTTGCCGACGTTGCTTCTGGCAGCCTTCGCGTCGCTTATCCTGAGCTTCGGCCTCCCGACAACCTCGGTCTACATTATTACCGCGACCCTCGTGGCCCCGGGCCTGGTCGCAGTCGGGCTTCCTCCCCTGGTCGCCCATTTGTTCTGCTACTACTGGGGAGGCGTATCGGCTATTACTCCGCCGGTTGCCCTCGCCGTCTACGTCGGTTCCGGAATCGCCGGATCGAACGTGATGAAGAGCGGGTTTATGGCGATGCGGCTGGGGATTGCCGCGTATATCGTGCCGTTCTACTTTGCCTACTGGCCGGCGCTCGTAACACGGGTAGACGCAAGCTTTACCGACGTTGCCATGGCCGTCATGGGCGGGATTATCACTATATTTGCCCTGGCGGTCGTTTCGGAGCTCTATTTTCTCCGGAAGGTACCACTCTACAAGGCGGGACTGCTGTTGGTCGCCGTGCTCTTTATTATGTATCCCAATAGCCTTTCTCATCTGCTTGCCGTCGGAATAACCCTCTTTGTCGGTATATCCGAACTGGTTATGTACCGCAGAGAGAATTCGGCTGTGGCGGCCTGACAGGGCAGCCTGACCGGAACGCGCCACTTGGTGCGTGACAATCAGAAGAAGACGAGAAAGCTGGTGCCGCCCTCCACGAGGTCGGCACCTCGTTCACCGGTCGGGTAGCCCTCCATCGAAAGGCTATCTCTGTTTCCAGACCAGGGCTTGGCGAAAGAGGTCGGTCGTCTCGTAGCGGGTTTTGGGGCCCCAGGCGCTCTCGCCTTCGGCGCGTTTCAAAGTCGCAAGCCCAAGAGCCCGGCAGCATCCGTAGAAGAAAAGACGCGACACGACGATTCCCAGGACCGCCATCGAGTCCGGATCGCCGATTATCTGCTCCACAAACTCGGGGAATGCTCTGCAGAACCGGTCGAAGAACTCGCCGAAAGTGCCGCTTGGATGCCGGGCAAGGAGGTAGAGCAGGAAGAGTGCCGAATACTGCAGGAACTCCATCTCATCCTGAGGTTCGTAAAAGATGAACTGCTCCTGCCAGTCCATATAATAGAGGACTTCTACGAAGGCGTCTCCGAACGCCCGCCCCCAGGCGCCGGCGGAGAGAAGCGCTGATCCTGTTTCGGTTACCCACATCTGGGAACGCGACTCCTCGATGTACCGAGCACCGATAAGGACCCGATGGGCGGTATCCAAAATCGGCAGATCGATTTCCGAGGGCACCGATCGGTCGACGGGAAACTCCGGCGAGAAGCGCTCGAGGTAGCCGCGGCAGAGATCACGGGGAAAGTTCCCCCGGGCGGTCAGTCGACTCTTTCCACCGCGGTCGACGAGGTATTCCAGAACGTACCGAATGGTCGCCACGAGCTCCGATTGGAGGGCCAGCTCGTCCGAGAGCCGGGGATTTAGAGCAACTAGGTCGGTGTTGTCCTCGAAGGAGCCGGTAATGATGCGCTGCACCTGTTCCGGTGAGAGCCCCTCGAAGTCGCCGACCGGGGCCGCGTTATAGCTCTCCATCCGACTCGAAAGATAGCTTTCGAGCTCTTCTTCGTCGGCAAACTCCCGGTCCTTCAGGTCCGAAATAATCCCTCGCTGCACCTCCGTCGCGGCGTTTGCGCGACCGAGGTACTCCATAAAGGTGGGGGTGGGAGCGTCGTCCGGGAGGCCCTCGCAGTAGTCTTGGTAGCGCCTCATGGCGGCGTCCAACTCCGCCTTCGAGGAGAACCCGGTCTGCCGGAGCATCAGCTCCATCATCTGATCGTCGGAACGATGGCTCGCAAACCGCGCCCGGTCCTCGTCGTCCCTCAAGCAGCAGTGCTTGTACTTCTTCCCGCTCCCGCAGGGACAGGGATCGTTTCTTCCTACGCTCACGTCCTCGATGGTATCAGAGTGAACGCTGGTTGGGGAGGTGGGTGTAGAGAAAGCGCTTTATCTTGCGGGTCGGGGTTCGTTCGAAGGGCTCCCACTGGAGGACCATCCTGCTAATCCGAGCCTGGCGGCTTACGCGGGCGTTAACCTCCTTGCGGATCTCCTCGCGAATCTCGTCGGCCTTCCGACCCAGGGCCCCGGGGTCCTGGCTCTGCTCCCCGACCTCCTTTCCGAGGGCTTCGACGTCGACGTGGACCCGGGCGACAAGCTGCCCCTGCCAATCGAAGACGATCGACTCGCTCGCGAGGGGGTGGGAGTCGATGATGTTCTCGATGTCGTCCGGGTAGATGTTCTCGCCCCCGGAACCGACGATCATATTCTTGAGGCGTCCCCGGATGTAGAGGTAGCCATCCTTGTCCCGGGAGGCAAGGTCCCCGGTCCGGAACCAGCCGTCCTCCGAGAGCACCTCCCGGGTGGCCTCCTCGTTCCGGTAGTAGCCCTGCATCACGCTGGGACCCTTCACAAGAATCTCCCCCTGGTCTCCCTTTTCCGAGTCCGCTTCGATACGGACCTCGCCTGAGTCCTGCGAGGAAGAGTCACCATGAACGAGGAAGACCGGGCCATAGAGCT
>CAZLDK010000221.1:0-5944 GCA_964558285.1 uncultured Spirochaetaceae bacterium
GTCGATGGAGAGCTCCTCACGGCTCACGATGCCGATGTCGTAGAACCCGGCGAGGTGGAGAGAACCGAGAACTCGCACCCGAAGCTCCGTCGTCGCCTCGACGCTCGTTAGCCCACCGACGACGTCTCCGGACTCGGAGACGGGGCCGAGCTGATCCAGCGGATAGGAGCGCACCGAGTTCGCGCCACCGAGAAAAAGCCGCTCTTGGATCGGCAGAGTTTCCCTCCCCCGTAGCGGCAGCCGAGCCTCCCCGGACCAGACGAAGGTAAAGACCAGAGGCCCGAAGAGCCGTTCGTGGTAGTTTCCAAAGAAGGACGTTTCGAAGTACTCGAGATCCGAACCAATAAAGGAGGTGGAATACCTTACTCGGGTCCCGACCTCCGTCCCGTCGGTTGGAAGAACCACGCTGTTTCGATCGTCTCGGACGGCGCCGGCCGAAACCCGCGACGTACGGAAATCCCTGTTCTCCGGTATTCCCTCTTCCTCTACGGCATCCGTCACGCGATCGAGGCCGAAAGAATACCCCGCGTTCAGCCTCCAGGGCGACGAGAGGCGGTACAGAAAATCGAAGCGCACCTCTGTCGTCGTTATGTCGTAGGCCGGGCCGTCACGGTAGTCCGCGGCACCGGTCAAAGAGATGGTGCTGTTGGGACCGAGGAGGATGCTGTCACTAAGGGACGTTTCCGCACCGTAGGTCTTAAGGCTGCCGTAGACGGTGGTGGACCAATAGCGTCCTATGCCGAAAATATTCCGGTCGGTAAAAGAGGCAGCGGCCATTGCCATCTCGTAGCTACCCCACCCGGCGGAGAGCTGCACCTCCCGACCCTTGATCTCCGTAAGGCGCACCACTACCTCGGCGGGGACCGGGTCTTCTGAGACAGGATCTCCCGGGCTGCTTTCAGAACCTTCCGCTTCCGGTGGGGAGAGCGGTCGCGCTTCGATGTCCACCAACCGAAAGAGTCCAAGCCCGTAGAGCCGGTCCTCCGAACGGTTCAGCACCTCGAGGTTGACCATATCTCCCTCTTCCACGGGAATGAATGACTTAAGAAACCACCACCTCGTACGGAGCTCCTCCTGTTGCCGAGGTACTACCGTGAGCTCCTCGACCACCATCGGCGGGCCGGAGTCGACGTCGTAGCTCAAGACGACCCCAGACGAGTTTCCCGGCCCCTCTCCGGGCCTCCGCTCAATCTCGTAGTCAACCTCCGCGAGATATCCCTCTTGCCCGAGGATGTTCCGGATCCTAATAGCCCCTTCGGCCGCTCGACGGGGATAGAACTTCTCTCCTTCTAGGCGGACCTCGCCTTCGAGTGCTCGTCTACGTTCCTCCGGCAGCCCCGGAGCCTCGATACTTATCTCGGCAATGACGTAGACGCTTCCCTCCTCGACCGGTACGGTTATGTCGTAGTAGCGCGCCTCGTCGACGGAACGCTCGGTAAGCTCCATCGGACCCACCGATACGTCGGCGTACCCTTCGAGCTCGTACAGCCGATCCACCTCACCCATCGCCGTTTCGAGAGCCCGTCGCCGAAAAGCCGGGGCGTCCTCCCCTTCGCCGCCGGGAAAGAACCTTCGAAGCCTCTCCTCGTCGAAGACGGAGACTCCCCGGAATGCGATCCGGCCGACGACGAAGCGGTCACCGGGACGAACGTTGTATTCGACTCTGTCAACCTTTTCCCACTCGTCGGCCCGGCGGACTTCGGTCGGCTCGCCTTCGGACGTATCGAACATCGCGAAGGTGACCAGAGCGTCGGGATATCCATCGGCGCGGAGCATGTTCTCGATGCTGTATCCGGCGTCGGCTAGATCTGCCGGTCCACCCGTTCCCCGACGAACCGCCCGTATCTCCGGCCGAGCGGCACTCCGGAGGTCCGAGGGCGAGTAGCCGGCCACCTCCGGAAATACGATTTCGAGGGCACCGTCTGATCGAGGACCGTCTTCCCCTGCAGTTGCTGCTACTCTGCTTCCCGCGGCGAAGAGGGGGAATCCGGAGAGAACAAGGAGGGCGCAGGAGAGGAGGAGCCTTCGACGTATCGTCACCGGAACGAAAACCTCCAGGCTAAGGCAAGGTTGTAGCGGTCGAACTCGTCTCGCTCGAACTCGATGTACCATCTCTCCCCGGATCCGAGGCGGAAATCGACCTCGATAACCTCGTTCCCCTGTTGCGAGAGACGGCGCCCGACGGCTATCTCGACACGGTCGAGAGCCGTCGCGTCTTGCGCCTCCTGCGGCCCAAAGAGAAACGAGGTAAGTTGTCGCCCCACGAATCGTCCTGCGGTAACCACACCCCTGTTTCCCTCTCCAAGGGCCTCGAGGTCCGCGGACCCCGTAGTAAGAAGAAGGATCGCCTGTTCCCGAGGGAGGGGCGGACTCGAGCTTACCTGTACTTCGATCGCGGGAATGGTGCCGTATGCATTGACGAAGACGTTGTAACCCCGGAGTTGGGTCTCCCCCTGGGCCTGCAGCCGGGGAGAAAAGGGCTGATCCTCCGGGAACTCGAGGGAAATGTTGGTTAGCCTAAGGTCGGTTACCGGGAGACGAACCGTCCCGGAATCCCCGAAGACGCGACCAGTTACGATAGGTACCTCGAGAGTTCCCGAGAGGTGAGCGTCGGCGGAGAGGCGCCCGCGGTAGACATTATTAGCCACCACGAAAGAGTTTTCCGCCGTCGCCTCCACATCGAGGGAGGTCGATGCCCCAAAATCACCCGAGACGCTGAAGAGCTGTATTTCGTCTTCGTCGACGGTCGGTAGGGAGTCGAATCGAAGGAGGGGCACGTTTCGCGTGTACTGCCCCTCGGTGACCCGCACGGACCCGCTTATCTTGAGATTCGACAGGGTACCGGCAGCGGCAAGGTCGACGTCGCTTCGGACACGTATTCCCTGCTGAGAGACGATGACAAGATTCTCTCCCTCGATGCTCGCCTCGAGGCTCCTGTCGTCGAGTCCAAAGGTTGCGGAGGCCCTGAAGGGGGACCGGCCGAGCTCTCCGGTAATCGTTTCTGCCGTGACCTCCGCCCCGGCGAGCCGAATCTCTGCGTTAACTGCAGTCAGAACCGGTATAGGCCCGGCGAACCGCGCCGCGCCGTCGACGATTCTGAGAGCTCCCTCGTGTTCGAGGGAGCTTACCGGACCCTGGGTCGTGAGATTTCCCTCGAGACGCCCCTCAGCATACAGAAGGGAGGTCACGAGACTGGGAACGACGAAGAGCGGAAGGTCCAGCTCGATCTCCGACGCAAGCCGGATCTCTTCGAAGGAGATCCACCGGGGCTTCGCACTGACCAAACCCGGTAGCGTCACGCTCCCGGCTTGGCGAAGGACGTCCCGGCTATCGAGGCTGACCACCGCCTCGGTGTCGAATTGGTCTTCCGCGGCTTCCACCACCCGGAGAGAGACGGTCACGTCGGAATAGCCGAGAGGAGCCGCACCCCTCGAATCCGGTTCCCCGCGCTCCCCTTCGACGGAGAGGCGAAACGATAGGTCCCCTGTGTCTTCGAGGAGACGCCCCTCGACCACCGTGGTTCCCCCGGGAAGGTAAGGCCGCGCCTCTTCGGAGAAGAAACGCCCGAGGTCCACGACGCGTCCGTCTATCGAGAGAGAGCTGCTCCTGAGATTCCGGAGCGATATACCTCCGCTTCCGACGGCGATCGGAAGCCGGCCGGCGACCGTCAAAGACAACGTCTGCCCATTCCCGTCCTCCTCTGCTTCAAAGGAGCGGACCACCAGGCTTCGCTCGTCCTGGATAATCTGGCCCTTGGCATCGATACGAACGTCCCCGATGCGAAACCCCCCGACGGCGAACTCTATATCGAACTGTGGGTGCTCCGGCGGTCCGGAGACAGAGAGATCTCCCGTTAGGGAATCCAACCGGCCCTCAGGCCCCGGAGCGACGATGGGCGGCATAAAAAGGTCAGCGAGCCCCAACGAAACCTCTGGGTCCGTCCCGCCTTCCTCGCCAAAGAGATGTCCGGCAAAGCTCCCGGAGGCGGTAACGGGTCCCAACTGTCCACCGAGTCTTTCTTCAGGGAGGGTCAGGTCAAAACTCCCCGATTCCACACGGCCCCGGAGCAACCCTTCGCCCCGGGCGCTCAGCGAAAGCGCCACGGCGTCCTCGGTCCCTTCCTCGGCGCCAAAGACCTCGAGGTCGAGGCCGTCCTCCGTGACTTCGAGGGTCCCAGACAGCCCTGCTGCTATCCCATCGAGGCCCTCGACGCCGCCGAGACGAAGGGCTTCTTCGAGGTCGGAAACCCTGACGCTAAGGGAGCCGAGGGCAGTTACCGGAAGCATCCGAGCAGGGCGGATCTCTGCATCCTCGACAGTGATACTTCCGATCCTTCCCGCGTCGACGACGAGACGACCAATGCGGAAGGCCTCCTCCGGGTCATCCCAGGAAGCGACTAACTCCACCGCCGTGTCGGGCCTTCCCCGATAGCTCCACCCGGAGGCTGAGAGGCTTACCTGACCCATGACTGCTTTTCGCGGCGAGACCGAGGAAGCGAGAGCGAGAGAAAGGAAGTCCGGCGGAAACCCTTCCTTTAATGTTAGGGCACCCTCGACGACACCACGACCGGGCTCGACCGTCGGCGGCAGAAAGGTAATATCCCTAGAAACTCGTCGCGACCATTCTTTCAGTCTCTCCGCGAGCTCTTCGGTTACCCGGGCGGAGAACTCGAGACGACGTCCCCAGGTAACGACCTCGAGGGAGAATGGAGCGTAGTCGAGTCGAACGCTTCCGGCGATGGAGCTCGCCTGAGACACCGGTGCCACAACTTCCGCCGAGACGTCAATCTCGAACGACGTAGCCCGTCGATCGGTGACAACACGGACTCCGTTACTCAACTTCGAGAAGTCGAGGGCGAGCACGTCGCCTCTTGAAGAGAGCTCTACCCTGAGGGCATCTTCAAGACTGCCGCCGACCAACACGCCGATCCGGCTTCGCTCATCCGCATCCGCGAAGAGAATCTCGCCGTCTAGAGCTATCGTCGGAGTTCCGGCCCTTCGGCGAAGAAGGCGCCGTAGACCCTGGATGGTAAAGTTCGGCTCCTCCTCGATCTCTTCTTCTATTCTTTCCACCGTCGGCTCGCGGTTGAGAAGAACGCGGAGCCCGGAAACTCTAACCGACGACACGACGGCGACCAGGTCGACATCGAAGAGCTCGAAGGGATCGTAACGAAGCGAGATACCGTCGACGGATGCCGAGTTGACCGGGAAAGGGCCCTCTCCGTAGTCGAAGGAGGCATCCTCCAGGGAAATGTCCCAGAGCCAGCTCCCGGAGAACCTTCCGACGTCGAGGGAGACCGGGCGATCCAGATTTTGGGATAAGGCGTTCTCAGCGACTTCGAGGGCCAAGGGAGCTATCACGAGGTTACGCAGTGTGTAGGGAAGAAGCAGAATCACGGCCGCGAAGAGGACCGGCAGGTAGAGTCTACCCTTCGCCGAGGAAGGCATCACCCTTCAAAGATACTAGGTGATGGACAGAATGAGCACTCCGATGCGAAATGATGGTAAGATAGCTCGAGGTATGAAGAGAGCAAAGGAGCCCGCCCGTCTCGTTTTGTTGTCACTGGTCGCGCTCTGCGCCATCGGAGTTCCGAAGGCGGAGGCCCAGGAATACGACCTGAAGGTGGGCTTCGGCTGGCAGCTCTTCGTTCCGGTATTAGGGCCCGCCCGAGACCTTGATCCGGGCTTTGCCCCTCGCGTCTCCGTTTCCCTCGCGCCGGAATCGTCTCGACTCGCGTTTCTCGGCCGCGGGGGTTTCTGGTACGTCGCCGATGGGGCAGAAGAAGAAACCGTCGCGACCCTGGTGCCCTTTCTCATGGGAGGCGAGTACACCCTCCGTCGCTGGGGACGGATATCGACCGTAGGCCAACTGCTCGGGGGCGCGGTGTGGCTGGAGGTTCGGAATCTCGAAGAAGATGACGGGCCCCCCTTCGAGGAATCGTGGT
>CAZLDK010000222.1:0-5917 GCA_964558285.1 uncultured Spirochaetaceae bacterium
GAGACAAGCTCTCTGAGAGTCTGGGGGACCATCTGGGCGTAGGTGCCGAAGGCCTGCCGCAACACGTTATGTTGCTCCTTGGTCGTCTCAAATCCGTCTCGGCACTCCGAAAGGAGCTCTCGGAGCGACTCGGAAGAGCCGGATTCGCCACCCCCGAGGGCGCCGTCCAGGGACGAAAGACGTTCCGACACTTCGGTGTCGAGCTTGCCCAAAGCCTCGGCAATGCTCTTCTCCACCTCCAAAACCGCGGTCGGAGAAAAACCGCTCTCTTTCAGTCCGGTGTCCAACTGAGAAACGATCTCTTCGGCAAGATCTCTCAACTCCCGCTGAAAGCCCCCGAGCTCCTTTTCCCAGTCGTCGATATTGCTCCGGTGTTCCCTCTGCTGCCCCCGGTTCGACTTGAGGCGCTCCTCGGTGGCCCCGATCCGGGCGGCAAACTCGTCTATGTTCTCGGTAAGCTCGGCGAGGTCCTCCTCCGCTTCCCCAACGCGGCGGTGAGTCTCTTTCCGCTCTTTCTGCGCTTCCGAAAGACGTTCGGTGACCGTGCGCTTCTGGTTCTCTTCGGTCTGACGGGAGCCCGTCAGCTCGCCGAGGCGCTCCCGGAGGAGGCGCAGCTGGTTCGCCGCGGTGTTTCGGGCGAGCTCCGCCTGGTAGAGCCGTTTTTGGCCGTCGAGGAGCCCGGACTCCATCTCGTTGACCTGGTCGAGACTCGACTCGAGAGCTTCGTTCAGCGTATCGATCTTCTCTTTGATTTGGTCCCGGCTCTCGCGCTCGCTCTCGAGGCGGCCGGTACGCTTGTCTCGATCGGATAGGAAGGAGCGGAGACGCAAAAGCGCAAGGTCCCGTTCGACTTCGAAAATCGCCTCCCGAAGCGTGCGGTAGCGCTCAGTTTTCGCCGACTGCGCCTCCAGTTGTCGATAGTTCTTCTGCACCTCTCCGAGGACGCTTTCGATCTGCCGGACGTTATCTTCGGTTCGGGCAAGCTTCCGTTCTGCCTCTTTTCCCTTCGCTCGATAGCGGGTAATCATCGCCGCCTCTTCGAAGACCTCCCGCCGATCCTCGGGTCGAGTGGAAAGAATTTGGTCGATCTTGCCCTGCTCCATGATCGAATAGGCGCCTTTTCCCACACCCGTGTCGTAGAAGAGCTCTCTAAGCTCTCGAAGACGAACCGGGGCGCCGTTGATCAGATATTCGCTTTCGCCGTTGCGAAAAAGCCGGCGTTTTATGCTTATCTCCGAGAAATCGAGGGGGAAGAGCCCCGCTTCGTTTCCCAGAACCATGGTCACTTCGGCGACATTGAGGGCCCGGCGGTTGTCGGTGCCGTTGAAGATAACGTCTTCCATCCTGTCGGCCCTGAGCGACTTAGTCGCCTGCTCCCCGAGAACCCATTTTACCGCGTCGACGACGTTACTCTTTCCACAGCCGTTGGGGCCAAGGAGGGCGCAGACACCGTCGGTGAACTCTATGCGACTCTTATCTGCGAAGGATTTAAATCCGAATAGCTCGATACTTTTTAGAAGCACTACCCCTCCCAAGGTTCGATAAGCTTGAATTCTATCAGCCGAGGTAACGGCCGGTCAACGACGCCGTTGAATCGAGAGAAGGTATGGCGCTATCCTCGTCCCATCGTGGTGATCTGTGGTATCGACGAAGCAGGGCGTGGTCCCCTCGCCGGCCCCGTGGCGGCCGGGGCGGTAATACTCGGCGACGGCGAGGCGGCTCGGAACCTCCTCGACCGAAGTGTCTTGAAAGACTCAAAGGCGCTGAGGGCCGGGGTCCGGGAAGAGCTCTCCCGGCAGATTCGCGCCTCTGCGGATCTTTGGGGGCTTGGGTGGGCCTGGCCCTGGGAAATCGACCGGCTGAACATACACTGGGCCTCCCTGCTGGCGATGCGACGGGCTTTTTGGGCCCTCTCTCTCGGGTTGAAGGGCGGAACCTCGGAATCGGCGAGACGCCTGGACGACGTGATCGTCCAGGTGGACGGTCGGTTTATCCCCCGGCTTCCGGTGCCCGCGACGGCGGTGGTCGGTGGCGACCGGAGTGTGCCCGAAATTCAGGCCGCGGCCATTCTGGCAAAAGTTGCGAGGGACCGGTGGATGTGCGCCTACGGGGAGGTCGATAACCGGTACGAGTTCTGCACCCACAAGGGGTATCCTACCGCCGCTCACCGTCGTCTGATCGACCTGAACGGTATCTCCGTGATCCATCGTCGGAGCTTTCGGATGGGGTCCTCCGCATAAAGCGAACCGCCTGGTTCATCGCGTCCATAAAGGTATCGATGTCCTCCTGGAAGACGACGACCTGGTGGCGCTGAAAATCGCTCTCCCCGTGTTTCTTGCTCTCAACGAGGGTCAAGAAGAGGTCACCGGTTCTGTTCTCCTTGACGTTAAAAAAATATGTTCGCCGTTCCCCGGCAGTATTCGCCCGGGTTGAAAAGACTTCACCGCGTATTCCCATGGTACTTCCTTTCTGTCGAGTGTACGGTACCCCGGTAGCGGCGGCAAGTCCGGAAGAGACTTGACGGAACGATCGCCTTCTGAATACCATGTGCCCGCTCGCGACCGTCGTATAATGGCATTACCCCAGCCTTCCAAGCTGGTGATGTGGGTTCGATTCCCATCGGTCGCTTACGGTGAAGTACACGACCTATCTGGTACATTTTCCCAACGGGGAAACCCAGGAAGTTGACCATCCCGTTCCTGTCGGGCCCCTCCTCGATGTAAACGCGCGCCCTCTTCCCCTACCGCTTCCAAGCCCCCGGGTCCTTGCATACCGCGTCTGTCGTCGAAGCGAGGAAGAGCTGCAGTCCGAGATCGTCGTTCACATAAGCCTGGAGCAGCTTTTTCCCGAAGAGCTCGGGGAATACGTCGAAGCCTAAATCGAGTTCGTCGGCCGATTCCAGAAGACCAATTGGTCTTCGCTTCTCGTTTTTCCTAGGAGAAAGCAGTGGACGGCGGTATTGTCGGTGTGGTGAGCTTTCATCATGTCTTCGTAGGTCGGCTCGCCGAGGATCGGGTCTCCGACGAGGTGGCTTCTGAGGACGTTTAGCAACCCGGTGTGGGCCACGAGAAGCACCCGCTCCGACGAAAGGCGCCGGAGCTCTTCTAAGAGGGAAGCGACTCGCCGGCCTGCCGGAGCGGTCCACATGTTCGCGGTGTCCGCCTCCGCAGAATCGGGTGTCTCGTAGGGAAGCACCGCGCGGTAGTCGTAGCCCGGGCCTCGATCGAGGGTGCACTCTACCAGCCGGGAGTCGAAACGTGCCTTGAGAACCTTCGGGGATGCGAGCTCGAAGGTTCTCCGCGCCCTCCGCAAGGGGCTGACCAAGGCAAGATCGAAGGCCTTGTCGGAAAAGAAACCGGCCGCCGCGGCGGCTTGGCGCTCCCCGAAGGCCGACAGGTCCGGATCGAGCCACTCCCCCTCTCCGGTCTGGGCGGTGCTTTCTGCATGTCGTAATGTGTAGAGTTCCATCTGCTAGTTACTCGTAACCGGCGAACATCGCGCGGCGGGCTTGCTCGAGATTGAAGGTCTTAAAAAAGGGAAAGCTGTCCCGGCACCAATAGGCGACGTGTAGGCAGTTCATCACCATTGCCCACCGAAAGGCGTCCGGGTCGTAGGTGGAATGTGCCGTGTAGCCGCTCAGAAAGCGGCTGCGATCTTCGGGGGTGTTCATATAGTTCCGTCGTTCTCGAAGCGCCCAGGCCAAATCGTACTCTCTCCACCCGGTACCGGCGCTTTCCCAATCGACGATACCGGTAACCTGCCCCTCTTTCACGAGGATATTTCGATCGTTTAGATCCCCATGGGTAAACACCATACTCTTCGCCGGCGGAGGGTTTGCCTTTAGCCAGAGTACGATCTCCCCAAACTCCCAGTCGTCGATGTCTTCCTCTCCGAGAAAACCGTATAGCGACGTCCTCTTCATTTCGGGCCAGTCGGCTTCGAGGCTGTGGAGTCGCCCGACGGTCTCTCCGAAGCTCTCCATGGTTTGATAGCGAAGCTTCGGCTGGTGAAAAGGACTTGCTGGGTTCAATAGGTCGAGGAGCATGACACCTTCTCGCTTCTCGAGAGCGAGAAACTCCTTCCGATCCTTCCCGTGCCAGAGCACCCGGGGGGTCGGGAGAGTTGTTCCGGCAAGGTAGAGAAGCACTTCCCGCTCGTTCGGCATGTCGGTGTTGCTTCCTCGGTTTACTTTTAGGAAGAAGGTGAACTCCGTCCCCTGACGCTCCCCTTGGCAGCGGTAGACGCTGTTCACCTCGGCGATCCCTATCTGTTGCGAAGACAGAACCCGGACGTCCCGAGGAATTGCGTAATCTGGTACGGACAAGGGTTAACGGAGGCCGGACTGAAAGTCGGGGACGTCGAGAAAGTCTACGACCTCCCCGCAGACCTCATGGAGCCGCTCGATTCCATCTCCAACGGTACAGTTTCTCAACTCCTTTTCCCGATCCAAGGTGGAGTATTCGAGATCTTCATCGGCGTTCTGGCAGAGGATCTGATCGCCGTGGATATCGTTCAAGAGGTCCGCCGAAAAGCGCATGACCTGTCGAAAAAACCGGTCCGCTTCTATGTAAACTCCGTGGCGCATCTCGACCATCCGGCGAAGAATATCGTCTTCGTAACTCTTGGTGTAGTTTCCACCCTGGATCCGGTTTGATTCATCGCAGTAGGTCAAGGCCCGGCGGTGGAGCTGGTTGAACTGATTGTAGAATCCATCCCGCTCTACGGAGAACTTTACGTCGAGACGCAGCTTCCGCTCGTGAAAGAGACCAAGAAACTCGTCCTCGAAGTAGGTCATATAGAGAAGCAGGTCCCGAATCTCTCGGACCTGGTCCCGATACTGTTCGGACACCTTTTGGTAGCGTCCTCGAATCGAAGAGAGGATCGGCAGCTCGGTCGCATCGTCGTCTTCTCGGTCGGCAAAGAGGTTTTCGCTGTGCAAACGTTCTTGTTCGAGCTTGCTGATGTTGTCCACGAGTTTCCTGCGGCTCAGAGCGTCGCGGCTTCCCTTCAGCTTCCCTTGAAGATTGCGAATCCTATTGTTTATCCCACTGTCAAGGTTGTCTCGGTAGTCTTCCATCTCTACCTGTAAGTATACCGGAGCTATGCCAGTTTTCAATAGATCGGCGACAGACCCCGACCAAAGAGGGTGCCGCTCGCCCGATACATCGAGAAGGGCGATTCGATGATTACCAGGTTGTTCTCTTCGGCGAGGGCGAGCATCGCCGCAGGCGCGGGCTTTCCCCGAACCAAGAGAATGGCGTCGATGTCGGCCATCGTAGCCGTCCGGACGGTTTGAACCGTCGCAAGGCCTGTAACGAGCAAAATTCCTTCCTCGGTTACGGTTAGAACGTCGCTCATAAGGTCGGAAGCGAAGGCGTAGGTCAAATTCCTCTGGTTGTAGGCTTCGCCACAGCGCAACACGCCCTGGGTTAACGATGCAATTTCTTCGACGGTCATAGACTCCCTTTCGCTGCTTCCCACGATACTGTCACCGGGATGGTTGGACAAGTAGATTGTCGAGACGAATTATGACTGCAATGGACCCGAAATAGTAGAGGAGAGGCGATCGGCCAACTCCCTTCGTCGGAGCGAAGAGTAGTTTTCGAAGGGAAGGGGCGAATGGATGATCAGACGCGTCTTCGCGGATCGCAGTTTCCGCCCTTCCTCGAGCACCTTGTAGGCTCCGTCGATCGTAACCGGGACGATGGTCGCCTCGGACTCCACGGCCAGCTTCAGACTACCACCCTTAAATTGTCCGACCTTCGCCGATTGGCTCCGGGTCCCTTCGGGGAAGATGAGCATGGGATACCCCCGGCGAATATTCTCGACTGCCCTGTCTATCGCCCGAACGCCTCGACGAACACTTCCACGATCGATAAAGACACAGCGAAAGATCTTCATCCAGGTCCTCAAGACC
>CAZLDK010000223.1:0-5907 GCA_964558285.1 uncultured Spirochaetaceae bacterium
AGCACGAGTCCGCCAAGGATCATGCCGGCAGTTCTTAAGCTTAGATTCTTTTTGGTTTTCACAGAATTCTCCCGGTTATTGATGTGTCGAATCAAAACATAGTAGTTTGCTCAACTTTTTTCAATTCCGCGGCGCAATTTTGCATCGCGTCCCGGCCGCGAGACTACAAAAAAGCCGCCCCCCAAGGGGCGGCCTCGAAGCAAGCTCGGCCTTGCGGCGGCCGACTACTCTGTTTCTGCGTTGGCCAAGGCGCCTTCGACGGCTCGAAGAATCGCCTCACTTGTGCCGGTGGCTCCGCTAATGGTATCCACGCCTTCGGTACTCTGCTCCTCGATAATCTCCGGGATCAGAACGTCGTTGACCGGCTCTACCATGGCTGGTGTCTCCTGCGATTCGGTAATCCGAATCTCTGAGATTCTCCCGCCGTCAACGGTAACCTCTACGGCCACTACGTCGTAGTAGCCTTCCGCGCTCCCCTGGTATACGCCGTCGGCATACTCCCCACTTCCGGCGCATCCAATCAGGGCTAACGAGGCAAAGGTCACCAAGAGTCGCGCTACCTGTTTCATAATGGTGTCTCCGGCTACTGTGCGATGAAGGCCGCGTTTCGGCCGGCGATACGCCCAAAGGTGATGATATCGGCGAGGGCGTTTCCACCAAGGCGGTTCGTTCCATGGATGCCGCCGGTGTTTTCCCCTGCCGCAAAGAAGCCGGGAATCGGCTCACCCTCTTGATTGATCACCCGGGCGTCTGCATCGATTTGAATGCCCCCCATGGTGTGGTGGACCGCAGGCCCAACCTCGACTGCGTAGTAGGGAGGTGTTTCAAGCGATCGAGCAAAGCTCGATCTACCGAAGTCCGGATCGACCTCCGCTTGGACCATGCTGTTGTATGCCGCGACGGTGGCGATAACCTCATCGGCAGGAATCTCGAGGGCCTCGGCAAGTCCTTCCAGGGTCTCTGCCTCCGTTACCAGCCCGTTGTTGATGTATCTCTCGATAGCGCTAAGGCTCTCCCGCACGCCCTGGTCGAATATCAACAGTCCGGTCCCGCCGGGCTGCGCCAGTTCGGCGGCAGACACGACATCTCGAGTATCCAACTCGTTGACGAATCGCTCTCCGTTTCGGTTGACGAGGATCGCTCCGTTTCCCCGAACGGCTTCGGTGATCATCGTACCTTTTCCCGGTACAACGGTTGGGTGTGTCTGGATGTATTCCATGCCGACCAGGTTGACGCCAAGGCCTTCGACAAGGTTGAACGCGTCACCAGTAGCTCCTGCGTGGTTGGTAGTCCCGAACCCCTCTAGGTCCGGATCGTATTCAACCAGCATGGCTTGATTGGCGCCGAACCCGCCCGCCGTAAGGATTACCGCCTGGGCTTCGATATCGTATTCGCGCTCCTCCCGGAGGTTGCGGACGCGAATTCCCGTGACTCGCCCCTCTTCGGAGAGGATCTCGATCGCCTCGGTCCAGGTACGGGTATCGACCCCTAATTCGTCTGCGGCGGCCTTCAAGACTTCGACGATGTGCCCGCCAACGGCCGCGCCTCCGGAAGGTCGATGGGTCCTGTTTACCGAGTGGCCGCCCAACCGACCGACGTCACTCAGGTCCGCGCCCAACTCTGTCAACCAATCGACCGAGTTGGCGGCTTCGATGCTCAGCAATCGCACAAGATCCGGATTGTTTTCTTGCTGACCACCGGCCATGGTATCTTCGAAGAAGAGCTCCGGCGAGTCTTCGATTCCAAGATCAGCCTGGAAGGGTGTGCCGGCAGCATTCATCCCGCCGGTCGCGTAGTTGGTGTTCCCGCCGACCAGCGGCATCTTCTCGACCAGGATTACCGAAGCGCCGTTTTCGGCGGCTTCGACAGCGGCTGCCAAACCGGCACCACCGGCCCCGATGATGACGACGTCCGCCGACTCCGTTCCATTCCCATCCTGGGCACCGCATCCGACGAACAATACAATAACGAGAACAGACAGCGCGACAAGCGCTCTCCGAGACAATGAGGTCATATGTGATCTCCTTATAGTGATTTATTTATCGATATTAACTTACCTTTTTAGTGGCTCGTAGGTCAACCGGAATGCCAATAAAAAAACCGCCGAACCCTTATCGAGTCCGGCGGCCGTGTATCTGTATCGAGACGTGCCCCGCGCCGCGAAGCCATCCCGGGGGGCCAATCTATGCGGCGGCCGTCGTCAGGCGCCGGCCGCGGCTGCTATTTCTCGTCGTTCACCACCTCGTAATCGACGTCCTCGTAGGCGCCCTGGGCACCTGCTTCCTGGCCGTTTCCGTTGCCGCCCGCCGCGCCGTTGCCGCCGGGGTGCTGGAAGTTGGCGTCCTGAAAACCGGCTCCGCCGGCCCCTGGGCCCGCTCCCGGCCCGCCGCCCTGTTGGGCGCCGGCCTGCTGGTAGACCTTCTCAGCGAGGCTGTGGGAAGCGGTTTTAAGCTCCTCGACCTTCGCCTTGATGGCCTCGGTGTCGTCGCTCTCGAGGGCCTTCTTGACCCCGTCGACGGCGGCTTGGACCGTGGCCCGTTCGCTTTCGTCGACCTTGTCGCCAAGCTCACCGAGGGTCTTCTCGGTGGTGTAGACCAGGCTGTCGGCCTCGTTCCGCGCTTCGGCGCGCTCCCGGGCCGCCTTGTCTTCCCCGGCGTGGGCTTCGGCATCCCGCACCATCTTCTCAATCTCGCTCTCGTTGAGCCCCGAGGACGCCTCGATGCGGATCTTCTGCTCCTTGCCGGTACCGAGGTCCTTTGCCGACACGTGGACAATGCCGTTCGCGTCGATGTCGAAGCTTACCTCGATCTGGGGTACACCCCGGGGTGCCGGGGGAATTCCCATCAGCTCGAACCGGCCGAGGGTCCTGTTCTGAGAGGCCATCTCGCGTTCGCCTTGGAGAACGTGGACGCTTACCGCGTTCTGATTGTCCTCTGCGGTGGAGAAGACCTGGCTCTTCTTCGTCGGGATGGTCGTGTTCCGCTCGATCAGCTTGGTAAAGACACCACCCAAGGTTTCGATACCCAGGGAGAGCGGCGTCACGTCCAAGAGCAGGACGTCGTTCACGTCACCCTGAAGAACACCGCCCTGAATGGCTGCGCCGAGGGCAACGACCTCGTCCGGGTTCACGCCCTTGTGGGGTTCCTTCTTAAACAGATCCTTTACCAGCTGCTGCACCATCGGGATCCGCGTGGAGCCGCCGACCAAGATTACCTCGTCGACATCCTCCGGCTTAAGTCCCGCGTCTTTCAGCGCGTCGGTGCAGGGCTGTCGCGTCTTTTCCACCAGATCCTGGATGAGCTGCTCGAACTTGGCCCGGGTCAGGTTATAGTTCAGGTGCTTCGGACCCGAGGCATCCGCCGTAATAAAGGGCAGATTGATGTCGGTGCCCTGGCTGGAAGAGAGCTCCTTCTTGGCGGTCTCCGCCCCCTCTTTGAGGCGCTGGAGGGCCATCTTATCCTTCGACAGGTCGATGCCGTAGTCGCCCTTGAACTGCTCGACGAGCCACTCGATGATCCGCTGGTCGAAGTTGTCACCACCGAGGTGGGTGTCTCCGTTGGTGGACCGGACTTCGAAGACGTTGTCGCCGATCTCCAGAATGGAGATGTCGAAGGTACCACCGCCCAAGTCGTAGACGGCGATCTTCTGCTCGACGTTCTTCTTCCCGAACCCGTAGGCAAGGGCCGCGGCGGTCGGCTCGTTGACGATTCGCTCTACTTCGAGACCCGCGATGCGTCCTGCATCCTTGGTGGCCTGTCGCTGAGCGTCGTTAAAGTACGCCGGGACGGTAACGACGGCCTTGGTGACCGTTTCGCCGAGGTAGTCCTCTGCGGTGCTCTTCATCTTCTGAAGGATAGCGGCGGAAATCTCAGGGGGAGAGTACTCCTTCCCTTCCACCTTGATCCGGACGTCGCCGCCGGCTCCTTCGGCAACGTTGTACGCCACCATCTCCATCTCCCGGGCTACTTCGCCGTACCGACGTCCCATAAACCGCTTGATCGAGGAGATAGTGTTCAGCGGGTTGGTTACCATTTGGTTCCGTGCCGGCTGACCGATCAGCCGCTCACCCTTATTGGTAAAGGCGACGACGGACGGAGTGGTCCGTTGGCCTTCGGAGTTCTGAACTATGACGGGATCCCCCGCTTCCATAACGGCGACGACCGAGTTGGTCGTGCCTAAGTCGATTCCAATAGTCTTTCCTGTTGTCTTATTTGGCATAATGCCTCCCTTACGAGTCGCTCTTAACTTCAATTTTGCGGGGCTTGACCTCGTCCTTGAGACTCAAGGATAGGGTGAGGACTCCCCGATTCATTCTCGCGTCGACCTTGGTTTGGTCGACGGTCTGGTCCAGGGTGAAGCGCTGATAGAAATCGCCCCTGCTTCGTTCCCGGATCAGATAGCTGCCCTGGGTATCGGCTCCCTGCCGGTGTCCCCGGACAATCAGGTGGTTGTCTTCGATTCGGATGTCCACGTTGTCCTTTGAGACACCGGGCATCTCGAGACGGAGGACCACCTGTCCACTTTCTTCGCAGATATTTCCAAGGGGTCGGACTACCTGCTCTCTGGTTGCTTGTTCTGTCGTTGTCATCTCGTTTACCTCCCGCCCTAGACGACGTTGATGTTGATTTTTCGGGTCTTGGCTTCCGCGCGCTTTGCGAGGGTTACCGTCAGAACCCCGTCTTTGAGTCGCGCTTCGACCGAATCCGGCTCCACCGTCTTCGGAAGCGAAAGGGTCCGCTGAAAGGTTCCCGCCCAATCCTCCCGACGGTAGATCTTCGCCTCTACCTGCCGTTCCGGGGGCCGCTTCTCTCCCTTGATGGTCAGCACGTTCGCCGCAAGAGAGATGTCCATATCCTTTTCTTCCACCCCCGGCAGATCGCAATAGACCTGGTAGCTCTCTTCGGTTTCCACCACGTCTATCTCCGGGGAGGCCGTCCTGTCGAAAAGCCCTACGTTGGGCCGTCGCAGCTGTTCCATAATCGCCCTCCTGTTGACTTCTACACCAGTTATTGCATATCCCGTGCCAAGAAAGAGATCCTCTTATCTATCTATAATGCAATAAATTAGATAACCGCCAACCGGGGGTCATCGAGAGAAAAAGAAGATTCGCGCCACTTTGGCCTGAAGGGCCCTCGAAGGTGTGTCAGAATGCTACATTACTGGGATTGCGCTGCTAAAGAGGGGTAACGATTGGAACAACCTTCTCCGGGAAACCCTTCTCGAGGCCCTCGAAGACGTAGCTATTGACCTCGCCGACGGTGGTAATGCGCACTTGGTTCTTGCTGCCGCCGCCGAAAAGCCGTTGAACCAGGGAAAGGTCCAGGGAACCGGCGGATTCTATCTCGTCGATGGGAATCCGGAGACGCTCCTCCGATGCTGCACCCGAACCGCTCGACGGGGAGACGAGACGAGCCATCCAGCTTTCCCGGGGAAAGATCCAGAGGTGCACCGCCGACGGAGTCACGAAAAAGAGACCCCAGTTGGTGCTCCCCTTGTCGACACAGCCGACACGGCACCGCGCCATGGTGTGGTAGAGGGGTTTCTCTCCGATCTCTTCTTCGACACGCTGCCAAAACTCTTCAGGGGTTTCGTTGGCCATTACGACTCCAATCTGTAGACTCGCCCCTCCCCGGGGCCGAGGTTCTCGACGCAGAGGTAGGATAACATATCTTGGGCAACTAGGGAGACCCCGGCGGAGGCCCTCGGTGAGGGGCGATCGTAGGTGGAAAACTCGAGCCGGAACCGGCCCCCGGCCGGGGCACCCGCTCCGAGGGGCACCCGGAACGCCCCGGAACCACCCTTCGTCCCGGTGTGGGCAAGGCACACCCATTCGACCGGCCCGGAACCGAAGGTCCAGGCAAGGTAGCGCTGCCCCGCGGTGGCGTCCGGCGGGAGGAGCCACCGGAC
>CAZLDK010000224.1:0-5905 GCA_964558285.1 uncultured Spirochaetaceae bacterium
TCCGCTGGAGATCGGCAGTCCGATGTCCACCGCCTTGCCGAGGCCGACGTGGGGCCGGAGGACGATGGCGGCGTAGGCAAACTCCGCTTGGTACTCCCGGCCGGCGTCGTCCTCGTAGGTGCGCTCGAGGGTGTGGACCGCCCCGAAGGAGAGGCCGACGTCGAGCCAGCCGTTGGCTCTGGTTGTGGCCTTGAGGCCGATCAGGCCGACGGTGCGGTCGTCTATGACGCTTGCCCCGAGGTCCCCGGAGAGCTCCAGGCCGCCGGGGAGTACCCGTTCTTGAAAGCTCTTCTCGGTCTCGATGCCTCTGCTTCTTCGGTCGGCCGGCTCCGCGGCAGCCTCGGCTGCTCCCAAGGTTGCGCCCAAGGTGGCGAAGGTCGCCGCGATAATGAGTAGGTTCTTTTTCTTCATGGAATTACCTCCGTGTTTGATCTTGACCCGAGGATATCTCCGGGCTCCCGGCGAACCTATCGGACATTCGTATGATTTCGCCTGCGAGTGACAGGTCCCGCCTACCTGAGGCAGAATAGGGAAACCCAGTCGGGAGGCTCTATGGATCACCTGCGGTTCTTTCTCTACATACTCTTGCTCGCTCCGGGGTTCGCCGGCCTTACCGTTACGGCGATACTTAGGCACCGCCTCCGGGAGCGGCTTCTGTCGGTGGTGCTCGTCATCATCGCGGCTTTTACCTTCGGCCTCGTTCTGTTCGTGCTTTCGTTCTACATCGAGGTGATCGCCGGCCTCCGAGTCGAACTCGGAGTGGTTACCTCGCTGTTGAACTTTGCCGTCGTTTTGGTGATGTACGGAGGAATTATCTCCATCCTTTGGCGCATCGATACCGAGCGTCCGCTCTGGCTTCCGGTGCTTATCGCGATTCCCGTGGTGGCGAGCTATCTTCTTTTCGGAATTCTCCCGGCCTCCATCCCCGGTCTTGCGGCCTGGGGCGAGAGCCACGACACTCTGGTATCGCTTCTCTCGGTCGGCGCCGCGTCGCTCTTCTTAGGGTACAGCGGGTGGCGACTCCAGGCGGCTGCCAAGAGTCTTGATCACCCGAGCGTGCGGTTTCTCTTCCGTTCCCTTGGCTGGATGCTCCTCGGCTTCGCGGTTCTTGCAGTCGTAACAACCGCACTAGCCGAGGCCCTCGACGTCGACCTTGCCCCGACGGCCTTTCTGAACTTCGTCCTCTACCTCGCCTGGAACATAACCGCGGTCCTCGGCTTTGTTCGCTACCTGACGCACCCGGTGGACGTCTTCGCCGACGCAGGTGTTCCGGCGTCGGCCCTCGAGCGGTACGGCATCAGTCCAAGGGAGGCCGAAGTGATTCTTCAATTGAGCCGGGGCCTCTCGAACAAAGAAATCGCCGAACGGCTGAACGTCTCTTTTACTACCGTCCGGACCCACGTCTACAACGTCTTCAAGAAAACAGGGGCCGCGAGTCGGGTTGAGCTGCTGAGGATTCTTTCCAGCGGATAGTGTCTCCGGCGCGAGGCGCAGGCCCTAAATGGAAGCGGGACTCTGTTCGGGGTATAGTTCTAAGGAGGGTCTGGGCTACCAGGCGACCAGGAGGCTTACGATGAGGCAGCGGATTCTTAGTATTGGGGCAGCGGCTCTTGTGGTTTTGTTGATTGCCGGATGCGCGAGCTCCGAGGTGCGGGCCGTTCGCCGGGGGGATATCGACGTTCTTCGGGAATACGTCGCCGACGGTGGAGACGTGAACGCCCGGCAGCGCAACGGCCAGACGCTTCTGATGGTCGCCTCCCAGGCGGGGCAGTTCGACTCCGTCTCTTTTCTGATAAGCCAGGGTGCTACCGTTACCTCTCAGGACGACGGCGGCCGGACCGCGCTGATGTACGCCTCCTCCGGGGGATACAGCGCCATCGCAGAGCTGCTCCTCGACGCCGGGGCCAGTGTCAATCGCCAGGACAATACCGGCCTGTCCCCCCTTATGTTTGCCGCGGCGGGGGGACATGTTCAGGTGGCACAGCTGCTTTTGGTCCGGGGCGCCGATGTCACGCTCCGGGCGAACGACGGTCGCAGCGCCATCTTTTTTGCCCTCGAGTCCGGCCGTCCGATGGTCGTCGAGCTCCTGCTCCAGGCCGGGGCAAACCCTAACGCCATCGACGCCGGTGGCCTTCACCTCGCATTCTACGCCGTCGCTCCAGGACAGACGCAGGCGCTCTCGGTTCTGATCGACTACGGAATGGATACCCGGGTTCAAGACGGCGCCGGCCAGACTCCTTTGATGATCGCCGCCGCTCGGGACGCCGCCGACAGCGTTGCCCTGCTCCTCGCCGCGGTGCCGGAGTCGGTCAACGACCGGAGTCGGGACGGGTGGTCTGCGCTCCTTCGGGCCCTCGAGGGAAGCGCCACCCAGCCGACTGGTATCAACCGGTCGGCGCAGCTGCTCCGGCAGGCCGGGGGACAAGTCCCGCCCGCCGGAGAGGCGGTTTCCCGGGTCGCCTTTTCCGCCGCCCGGTCCGGGAACGTCGAGGTCCTGGCGGTCCTCCTCGAGGCGGGGCTCGACCCCCGGCTTCGGTCGCCCAACGGAGAGCTGCTACTGATCGCAGGCCTCGGTAACCCCGAGTTCGCCCGGCGTCTTCTCAACGCCGGGGCCCCGGTCGACGCGACCAACCGGCAGGGGGAGACCCCCCTATTGATCGCCGCCCGGGGAGGTAACCTTGAAACGGTGCGCCTGTTGCTCCAGTTCGGTGCGTCGCCGGATCGCTTTGGTCCGAACGGAAGGACTCCCCTGATGATGGCCGCCGCAGGGGGCGATATCGAGCTTGCCCGACAGCTCCTCCTCGCCGGGGCAACCCTCTGGCCCCGGGATAGCCGGGGTAACACCGCGCTCCACTACGCCGCCGAGACCGGAACGCCGGAGATGGTCCGGCTCTTGGTCACCGCCGGCGCCGATGTAAACGCCGGCAACGCCGCGGGGGTGCAGATAATCGACGTTGCCCAGCGGAACCCGCGAAAGGACGAGGTAATCGCTATTCTGGTGACCGCCGGGGCGACGCCGCCGGCCGAGGTTGCCACGCCGGCCCCCCAGACGCAGCCCGAGCCGGCTCCTACACCAGAGCCTGAGCCGGCGCCCCAGCCTGCCACCCCGGTAGCCCCGACTCCGCAGCCGGTAACCCCGACGCCCGAACCGCAACCGGCTCCCGAGCCGATGCCCCAGCCCGGGGCGCCGACGCCGGCTCCGGAACCTCAACCCGGGGCGCCCGCTCCTACACCGGGCCAGCAGCCGCCTTCGGCGGCCCCCACGCCCCAGCCGCAGCCGCAACCGCAACCCACAGAGCGTATCTACCCTCCGAACGAACGCTCCCGGCCGAGCAATCGACCGGTAGAGGTGGAGTTTGTCAACGGCTTGTCCGTTGCCCTGGAACTCTTCTGGATAGACACCGAGGGGCGGGCCCAAGGGCTGCTGGTTCTTCAGCCCGGCGAGTCCACGCGGTACGACACCTTCGCGGCGCATCGTTTCGTCGTCCGGGACGCTACCGGCACCGACATCGCCACCTACATGGCGGCCGGGCAGGGCAGGCAGACCTGGCGGATCGGCGAGGAGTCGCCGGGGCGGGGAAATTGATCGGAGCAATCGCAGGGGACATCGTCGGGTCGGTGTACGAAGGCGCCGGCATCAAAACCACCGACTTCCCCCTCTTCGACCCCCGGTGCCGCCCAACCGACGATTCGGTCTTAACCATCGCGGTGGCCGAAGCCATAATGTCCGAGCGCCCCTACGGGGAGGTTATCCGGGAGTTCGCCCGGCGGCATCCTCACGCGGGGTACGGCGGGTCCTTTCGCTCCTGGTTCCGCCGTGACGACGCTGGCCCCTACGGAAGCTGGGGGAACGGCTCGGCGATGCGGGTAAGCCCGGTCGGCTTCGCCTTCGATACCGAAGAGAAGGTGATACAAGAGGCCGCGGAAACGGCAATGCCGACCCACAACCACCCGGAAGGAATCAAGGGCGCACAGGCCGTGGCCCTCGCGGTCTTTCTGGCGCGGAAAGGCCACGACAAGGAGGGCATCCGCGGCGCCGTCGTCGAGGCTACCGGGTACGACCTCTCCCGGTCGGTCGGGGAGATCCGCCCCACGTACCGTTTCGACGTCTCCTGCCAGGGGTCGGTTCCCGAGGCCATCGTCTGTTTCCTTGAGACCGACTCCTGGGAGGCCGCCGTCCGTGCTGCCATCTCCCTCGGAGGGGACGCCGACACCCAGGCCTGCATTGCCGGGGGCATCGCCGACGCCTTCTACGGCGGGGTTCCGGGACCTGTCGAGGAAAAGGTGATGGAGCTTCTGCCGGAAGACCTTGCCGAGGCGGTCCGGAGGTGGAAGCTCAAAATGGGGTCGAACTAGGGTTCTCCCGGGCTTCTACTGTGGGCCTCCCGACTATCCGGAAGAACACCCCGGCCCAGAAGTGCCGGCCGATCATGCAGCCGATAACAGGAAGGCTGACGACGGGGCCGAAGTAGTTGGTCGCGCTGACCAGGGTTGCGACGGTGACCAGGGCGATCGAAAGGGCGACGTTGCCCCCGGCAATACCGGTCCAGACAACCGAGGTAACCGCGACCGGCGTAACCGCCATCAACAGGTGTCCCACCGGCAGCTCCGGGTCGCCCGAGTAGAACAGCACCCAGACTAGGTAGCCGATCAACGCGAGGACGTAGGGTAGGATGACCGCGAAATCGGCGAGGCGGTAAGCGGATTGCCGGCCCTCGAGTTCTACCCGGCGCCGAGTAAGAGGCCGTAGAGCGGGGGAAGCACCACGACCACGGTGAGGAGCCTGGCCAGCTGGAGGGTTCCGACGACGGTTATGTCGGATTGGGCGTCCTTGGCCATCACCATCATCGGCGTGACGCCCCCCGGGAGAATCCCCAAGACTGCGGCGTGGAAACCCCACCTATACCGCCGGTTCAGCACCAGGGCAAATAGGGTGTTGCCGACAAGGACGACCGCGGTAACGGCCAGAATGGCCCACCCGGAGGTCAGAATCTCCGACATGGTCTCTCGCGTAAAGGTAAGGCCGATTATCGCACCCATTCCCGCCTGCGCGACGTAGAAGCCGATTTTCGGCGGTGCGACCGGCTTCCGCGTGGCGATGTTAATATAGAGGGCAACCGACACCAAGGCTCCGATCAACCCACCCGCGGGAACCGAAAGGAGCGACAGAAGCAGACCCCCGGAGACACCGGCGAGGGAGGCAAGAAGACGCGCCAGCTGGAAGGTGGCGATTTTCGCAACCTCGGCGTCGAAGGAGAGGGCGATGATGCTCGATTCGGCAATGCCGCCGGGGACAACGGCAAGAACGGCGGTGGCCGTGTCGAAGCCGGTCAACCTGATAAGCAACTCTCCGTTGAATTTCGTAAAGGCGAGGTGCCAGAGCACCAGGAGCAGGCACGGAACCATCAGGCTTCTGAACTGCCGAATAGCGGCACGGTCGAACCGGAGCCCCAAGTACGTTCCCAGGCCGATGGTAAAGGCGCCCCGGAGCACCGGAACGTCCACCGACGGCAGCCCAAAGAGCATGCCCAGGGCGACGAAGAAGATCGGCATGACGAGGCGCCCAGCGGGCACCTTGAGACGCAACCCGACCAGGGACCCGATCCAGCCGACCGCGAGAACAGCCAGTACTCCCAGAACATGCTCGAATGTCAGAGGCGCCTCCCACTAAGATGACCGGCCCGTACCAGGGCAATCTTTTCTTGACAACCGGAGCCCGGCGGATTGCCCTGGCCGCGGCGGCACACCTCCCGATGTCCCCCCACGGCGTAGGTTCCGCAGTCGGCGTCGCCGCCATCCTCCAGCTCTTGGCCACCGCCTCGAACTTCTGGATCTACGAGTACAACCAACTGCTGAACCCCCTGCGGGATACGCTCCTGACCGAACCCCTCGGCTTCGAGGACGG
>CAZLDK010000225.1:0-5894 GCA_964558285.1 uncultured Spirochaetaceae bacterium
ACCAAGGAAGACCCCACCTTCCGTACCTTCGTCGACCCGGAGTCTAACCAAACCATCATCCAAGGTATGGGGGAGCTTCACCTCGAGGTCTACATGGAGCGGATGCGACGGGAGTACCGGGCGGACGTCGAGTCAGGTATGCCTCAGGTTGCCTACCGGGAGACCATCACCGAGCATGCAGAGTTCGATTACACCCACAAGAAGCAGACCGGCGGATCCGGTCAGTTTGGTCGAGTTGCGGGCTACATCGAGCCCCTGGAAGAGGGCGAGTACGAGTTCCTCGACTCGATCCGCGGCGGTGTCATCCCTAACGACTACATCCCGTCCTGCGACAAGGGGTTTCGGACGGCAATGAAGGACGGCCGCCTCGTCGGGTTTCCCGTTGTCGGCGTTCGGGCCTGCATAAACGACGGAAGTACCCACCCGGTGGACTCTTCTGACATGGCCTTCCAGATGGCGGCCATCGGCGCTTTCCGAGAAACGTACCCCAAGGCGAAGCCGAGAATCCTCGAGCCGATCATGAGGGTCAACGTAGAAGGGCCGACGGAGTTTCAAGGCAACGTCTTCGGCAGCCTGAACCAGCGCCGGGGAATCATAGTCAGCTCGTCGGAAGACGGCGCCAATTCGGTCGTAGAGGCAGAGGTGCCCCTGGCGGAAATGTTCGGCTATTCCACCACGCTCCGCTCTTTGACTCAGGGAAAGTCGGAGTTTACCATGGAGTTCCTGAAGTACGGGCCGGTGCCCAAGAGCATCGAAGAGGAACTGATTTCCGAGTATCAAAAAAAGAAGGCCCAAGACAGGGCCAAAGCGAGGTAAGTGATGATTCGTTCTGAACTGGTCAAGCGGAGCCCCTTGCGCATCTTAGACCAATCAATCCACGGCGGGCTGGAGTCCGGCGGTATCGGTGTCATCGCTTCCCGAAAGGGCGTCGGAAAGACAGCGTGTCTGGTACATCTGGCCACGGATCAGCTCTTTCAAGACAGGCACGTCATCCACGTGTCGTTCTCTTCTCGGACGGATCACATCATCAGCTGGTACGAGGACATCTTCAAAGAGATAGCCAGAAAGCGGGAGCTGGAAGACGCGATGGATGTTCACGACCAGATAATCAAGAACCGCGTCGTGATGAACTTCTCCCAGGAAGGGGTGTCGGCGGAGCAGGTCATCCGGAGTATCCGGGCGATGATCGTCGACGGCAATTTTCAGGCGGACGTTATCATGATCGACGGATACGATTTCGATAAGGGGACCGTCGAAAGCCTCAAAATGCTCAAAGAGTTCGTCTCCGACCTGGGCATTACGGCTTGGTTTACCGCTACCCTTCACCGAGAGGACCCGACGACCGACGAGAATGGGGTGCCGCAGATTCTCCATCCCTACGTCGACATCTTCAGCGTTCTGATTCGGCTTGCTCCCACCGACGAACACATAAAGCTGAGCCTTGTGAAAGACCACGACACCTACCCCCACGAAGACCTCCACCTGAGGCTGGACCCCCGAACTCTTCTGATCGCCGAAGATAGCTAACGAGAGCTAACGGGAGCGGGGAACTCCGATCCGCGGGCATGCCGCTGCCACTGGGCAGCGGCTGCACCACGGAGAGGTCGGCGTACACGTTCGTTGCCCGAAACGCACTAACACTTCGTTCAGCGGAATCCAGAGCTCCTTCGGTACCACGTCCATAAGAGCAAACTCCGTCTCCTGCGGATTTCCGGTGGCAATCCACCCGAGGCGGTTCGCTATACGGTGGACGTGCGTATCGACGCAAATTGCGGGAATCCCGAACCCGAGTCCCAAGACCAGATTGGCAGTCTTTCGACCGACCCCCGGGAGGGCCAGCAAATCGGTGAGATCCGCCGGAACCGCCCCACCGTGCTCGGTAAGAAGCAACCGACAGACCTCTCGTATGCTTCTTCCCTTGGTGCGGTAGAAGCCGGCGGGATAGATAAGCTCCGCAATTTGCTCCGGGGGCAGAGAGGCCATGGCCGTCGGTGTCGACGCCTCGGCGAAAAGACGCTCCGTGGCCGCCATGGTCACCTCATCCTTGGTTCTGAGAGAGATAATGGTAGAAACAAGAACCCGGAACGGATCTCCGTGTTTCCGGGCGATCTGAGATACCGAGGGAATATCGGTCCCGACGTGGGCGGCTATCCGGTCAAAGAGGTGCTTCGGCCACTCAGGTGGGCTACTCTTCGTCTTCGAGATCGTCCGGATCTTCCTTGGCTTCCACCGGCGCTTTGGCAGGGTGCTCGGTCTCCAGCTTCTCGAAGATCATGTCCTCGACCTTGTCCTTGGACTTGTTGAGGGAAAACGAGACCTCGTCTACCAGCAGTTTCAACGCGCTATCGAAGAGCTTGCGCTCGAGGATAGGAAGCTCTTTGACCTTGCTTCGGTGGTAAAGAGCCCTGACGACAGTCGCGATGTCGCTAATACTTCCCTGCTTAAGAAGGTCCAGGTTCATCTGGTACCGGAGCTTCCAGTCGGTCGGCGCCGGCTCGTAGTCCTCGGCAATGAGCGCCAGGGCCTGATTCGACTCCTTCTTGCTGACAATAGCTCGGATTCCAAGCTCCTCCGCTTTGTCTACGGGTACCATCACCGTCATATCCGAGACTTCCAGATAGATGATGTAGTAGAGGATCTTTTCGTCTTTGAACTCTTTTTCTTCGATCGAGAGAACTTGCCCCACACCTTGCAGGGGATAGACCACCTGCTGCTTTTCTTTGAATGTGGTGCTGCTCTTTGCTTTCGCCATGGGGGGAGTATAGTCAAAAGCTATCCCTTCCGTCAAAGTCACGGCCGGGTTGCCACCCCCGGGACCGGGCGACGGCTGCGAAATCTCAGATGCTTGAACGGGTGGATATCCAGGGGATTAGGGTACCAGCCGTCTATTCGCGCCAGATCTATCAGATTGATCGCCGGTGAATGGCTTATGGGGAGAACAACCCCGGTTTCCAAAATGATCTTTTCGGCTTCGCTGAGCGTCTCGAAGCGTGTCCGGCCGGACTCGCCCATCGACCTGCCGATAAGGGCGTCGTACTCCAGACTGGAAAACCCGGCGTCGTTCAGATTGCTCCCGGAGGTCCACATCTGGAGAAAGGTGAGGGGATCCGCGAAGTCGCCGATCCAGCTTATCGATCCCAGCTCGTAGCTATCCTCTTCGAGAGAGTCAAAGTAGGCGGGATATTCCACGACCTCGACGGCGACCTCCAGGTCGAGATACTCTCCCCAACTACCTTCCATCAGATCCGCTATCCGGTGGTTGTCCTCACCCCCGGGGATCCGTACGGTAACCGGGCGCAAGCCGGTTCCACCGGGGAATCCCGCCTCTTCGAGCAGTTTAAGGGCCTCATCGACGTTACTCGCGGCGATACCTTCGGCTCCGGGGTACCGGGGTATCGGAGGAACGAGAGTCTGCGCTGGGTTAAAGTAGACCTCCGGATCGCGAATCTCTTCCCAGGGCAGAAGGAGAACGAGAGCCCGGCGTACCCGGGGGTCGTCGTAGGGCTCTTCGTCGGATCGGAAGAAGAAGTAGCTCGTAGCGAACATCGGGTTGATGACGATGTCCTCGGGATAGAGAATCTGGTCGAAGGCGATGCCCCCGGCAAGCCAATGGGTATCACCCCTGTTGAACTTGCTGGTGGTGACGACGGTATCGTTCTCGAACTCCACCCGGATCCGGGGAATTTCGACTTGTCGGCGGTCCCAGTAGAGCTCGTTTCGCACGAGTTGAAGCTCTGAATCGGACCACTCGAGAATGTAGTAGGGTCCGTTGCTCAGAATGGTGGTCAACCCGGACCAGTCTTCGTGGCGTCGCATCTCCGGGTGAACCGGCACGAAGCTGTGGTGACAAAGAACATCCAGAAAATGAGCCGCCGGCTGTTCGAGGGTCACCTCGAGAACCCCGTTGTCGATCGCTCGAATACCGACATCGGTGGGATCGGTGGTCTCCGCCGTCCGGTAGGCGTAGGCCCCTTCGATAACGTCGAAGAGGAAGGAGTAAGCCGAACCGCTGTTCGGATCCAGGATTGCCATCCAGGTATCCCTAAAGTGATCGGCGGTTACCCGGTCCCCGTTCCAATACCGGGCGTCCTCCCGGAGGTAGAACCGGTATGTCAGTCCGTCGGGGGAGACGTCCCAGTTTCGGGCCACCGCGGGCATCGGGTCGAGGGTCCGAGGGTTGTAGCTCACCAGACCCTCGTAGAGCGCGGTGTAGATCTGGGCCTCCGTCGAGGTGTAGGTGACCATAGGATTGAGCTCCAGATCCCCTTCTAGAAAGCTGACGACAAACTCATCCGGTCCCCGGCGCTCGTCCTCTTCCTCTTCCTGGGCGACAAGACTCCCCGGGCCCTGGAGGATCAGGAGGAGGGTACCAAATAGGGCGATTCGAGACGAAAAACTTCTCACGACTTCCAAAGTATACTCCAGGGACTCCGCATTCAACCAAGGTACCCTCTTCTGCCGATACTCTTAGGAGAAGATGAACAAAATTACCGGCCTCAGGGCCCTTCTGGCGTTCTTACTGGTCCTTCTCGTAGTCTTGGTCCCGGCCCAGGAAGCCTCTTTGGACAATCTGGACCTTTCCCGGGCCCATCTCCACCTCGCGGGTCCCGACTCCTTCTACCTTCGGGGAGTCGGCATGGGCACCAGGACGGTTTCCCTGCAGGTCGAAACCATCGACGGCCGTTCCTGGCGTGTCACCCGGGTCTTCGACGAGAACGAGAACCTGATACCCCCGGGAATGATCCTCGACTTCGCCACGGCGAGGAGAGTCGGTGACCGACGAATCCGGCTCGAGGGACTCTTTCTCGAGGGGAGGGGCTACGGTGGTACCCTCGACGTCCAGCGAGACGGAACCATAGTACCGGTTCCCGGCTCCTTCGACGAGTCCGACCCGACCGGCTACAACCGAGAACGGGGAGATCCGCTCTTGGAGCTTATCCTCGATCTCGCCGGGCTTCGGTCCGCGGAACAGGAGCTCGCGGAGCTGCGAGCCGAGCGAGACGCCTTGGCGGCCGGGCAGGTTGGCCTGGCGATGGAGCGGGAGCGTTTAGAAAAAGAGCGGGAGATTCTCCGGGACCGGATAAGCGGGCTCGATCGGGAAAACCAGGAGCTTCGACGAGAGCTCGAAGCCCTCGAGACGGCGACACGCCCGGAAGCCCCCCCATCCGGAGACAGGCCCGGAGACGGAGAGCTCGGCGCGCTTGCCGCTGAAATCGCCCGCCTTTCGGAGGAAATCCGGCGACTCCGCCTCGACCTCTCGGAAGGACCCGTTACCCGGGAGCCCCTCGAAGACGTCGAAGGGGAAATAGCCCGGCTGCGGCAGGAGAACGACCGTCTTCGAAGAGAGGTTTTGGACGCCGGGTACGAGGCCTTCGCGGTAGACCGGACCGCCGGATTCGTCCGGATGGCCCGGGCTCAACTAACCCGAACAGTTCTGAGTGGTTTCTCGGCCGGCGGCCCCCAGATCGGCGACTGGGACATTACCCCCGGTGGCGCCGTCCAGCGGGACTCGGATCAGTTCTTCGCCAAGATGACCCTCCCCCTCGAAGACGGCAGTGGTGCTACTCTTTACGAGTTTGCAGCCCGGACCCTCGACCCGGGGTGGGTCGGCCTCGGTATGCACATCGAGGTGAGCAACGTGGAGCGCCGGGGCTACGGCTTGGGCAAGTCGATGCTGATCTGGTTTACCCGAGACCGGGACGCCTACGGACACGAGTTGACCCACCTCCAGATCTACCGCTCCGACGACGATGTAAACATGGAACGTGTCGTCGACGCCGTTATCCCGGAGGTGCTGTCGGAGTTCCGTGAGATCGGCATTCTCTACGAGCCGACCACTCGGTACATCACCGTTTCCGTCGACGGAATCGACCGGCTTCGATTCAGCACCTGGT
>CAZLDK010000226.1:0-5887 GCA_964558285.1 uncultured Spirochaetaceae bacterium
GCTCTTGCGATCGGGCGGCCAGTCCGTCGATGATAGTGGTCGGACTGGGGGCCTATGTGCGCCTCACACGGGTCTACACGCGGCGGCGACGCCTCGAAGGAGAGCTGCTCCTTGTCTGACGCCCCGGGTACCCACTCCCCCCGGCGACTCTTGACGGCCCTGGGGCTCGGAGCCAAGAAGCGCTGGGGACAGAACTTCCTCTCAAACCCAGACACGGCTCGACGCATCGTCGACCTCGCCGACCTCGGACCAGACGAACTGGTTTGGGAGATTGGCCCGGGGTTTGGTGTCTTGACCGAACGGATGCTTGCCACCGGATCGGAAGTTGTGGCCTTTGAAATCGACTGGGGACTCGTCGAGTATCTCCGAAAGCGGTTTGCCGAGACCCGGTTGACCGTTCTACCGGGCGACGCGGTCAAGGAGTTGCCAAAGGCCATCGCCTCCCTGGGCTCCCCGAGCCGCCTTGTCTCCAACCTGCCGTACCGGAGTGCCGCAACCATTCTCGGTCGCCTGGTGGAGGCGGCGGTCTGGATTCCTCTCCAGGTTGTTACGGTACAACGCGAAGTTGCAGACAGGATGCTCGCCGAGCCGGGAACGAAGGACTACTCGAGCTTTACCGTTCTTATGCAGAGTAGCTACGAGATACGCCGAGAAATCCACCTCCCTCCGACGGTGTTTTACCCGGTTCCGGAGGTAGACTCCACCGTCCTTCGCCTCCGGCTCAAGGAACCGAGGCCGGAGGACCCTGCCGCTCTCTCGCGTTTCTGCCGGGCAGCCTTTGCCGCCCGACGGAAGACGATAAAGAACAACCTTGTGTCGGCGAACTACGGAGGTGCTGCCGTAGGCGATTCCGTTGTCGATGTACTGCGAGACCTCGGGATAGACCCGGACATCCGGGCGGAGCGACTGTCGGTGGAAGAGCTCGAGGCACTCGCCCGGCGCTTTGCCGGCATTCTACCGGACCCCGGAAGCTCCTAGATTCCCAAACCGGTTAGAATCGCGTCCATTTGACTGCGGTGCTCCGGCGAAAGCGGGGTAAGGGGTAGACGGTAGGAATCCGTCAGGTGCCCTGCCTTTGCCATCGCGTACTTGATAGGAATCGGGTTGGTATCGATAAAGAGCGATTTGAAGAAGGGGAGAAGTCGGTAGTGCTCGGCAACCGCATCCTCGGTTCTGCCTTCGAGTCCGGCTTCGATGAGGCGTTGCATGCGTCCCGGTAACAAGTTGCTGGCCACCGAGATAACTCCCCGGGCGCCTAAGAGGGTAACCGGAAGGGCGAAGTTGTCGTCTCCGGAGAGCACATCGAAGTCATCCGGGGCACCGGCGATCGTATCCATGAACTGCGGGAGGCTACCGCCCGCTTCCTTTACCGCCACAATGCCGGGATGGTTGGCAAGACGGATCATCGTCGGTGTTTCGATGTTCTTTCCCGTGCGGCCGGGAATATTGTAGACGATTACCGGGAGGCCGCCCTGGTCCGCTACGGTGGTGAAATGCCGGTAGAGTCCTTCTTGGTTCGGCTTATTGTAGTAAGGCGTCACCTGGAGCGTCGCGTCGGCTCCGATCTCCTTGGCCCGGCGGGTCATGTCGACCGCTTCGGAGGTAGAGTTGCTGCCGGTTCCGGCAACGACCGGCACCCGGCCCCGGGCTTCCTCGACGACGATACGGATGACCTCGATGTTCTCGTCGTGGCTTACTGTCGGACTCTCGCCGGTTGTTCCCATCGGTACGATGCCGGAGATCCCCTCGTCGATTTGAAAGTCCACCAGGCGGCGAAGAGAGTCTTCGTCGACGGATCCGTCCTTTCCAAAAGGTGTCACCAAGGCAGTAAAGGCACCCTGAAACATCACATACCTCCTTCGGTCAAATCATCAAAAAGGTCGTCAATCGTAAAGTATCCACTCTTTCCGGCGATCCACTCCGCCGCGACGACGGCCCCGGCTGCAAAACCCGCCCGGCTCCGTGCCCGGTGGACCAGCTCGATGGAGTCCGCCTGGGAGTCGAGCACTACGTGGTGTTCTCCGGGGTTTGCTCCGCCCCGGGTCGAGGTAACATGGAGCTCCCCGGGGTCGATCTTCCGGTGAGCGGTCTCCGTCAGAAGCCGTTGTTTCCGGGTGATTCGTTCGAGAACCCGCTCCCCCAGGGAGAAGGCCGTCCCGGAGGGACTATCCATCTTCTGCCCGTGGTGAACCTCGTGGATGTAGACGTCGTAGCCCTCGAAGGGCTCGACGAGGCGGGCGGCGTAAGAGGTGATCCGAAAGAGCAGCTGGGCGCCGATCGAGAAGTTGGCCGACCAGATGAGCGATGCCCCGGATTCTTCCACGAGGTGGCGAACCTCCTCTCGCTGCTCCTCCCATCCTGTGGTACCGATGACGGCAGGGATGCCGGACTCCCCGTAAAAACGGACCCTGTCTAGGATACCTTCCGGCAGCGCGAAGTCGATGGCCGCATCCGGCGCCGGGTTTGAATCCCTGGGGCCGGCGGCGTAGGCATCGAGGTCGCGGAAGTCGGCCTCCGGGGCCGCCGGATCGATCTTGCCGACGACGGAGTGGTCCCGGGCAGCCGCTTCAGCCGCAATTTCCCGGCCCATCCGGCCGTACCCGCAGAGGAGGAGGCGCATTCTATGCTCCCTGGCAGAGGGTGACCGCGGCGGTTGTCACGATGTCATCGACGGAGCATCCCCTGGAGAGGTCGCTTACCGGTTTGGCGAATCCCTGGAGAAAGGGCCCGAAGGCCTCGGCGTTCGCCAGCCGCTGAACGAGCTTATAGCCGATGTTGCCGGCGCCAAGGTCCGGGAAGACCAGAACGTTCGCCCTTCCGGCGACCGGGGAATCGGGGGCCTTCTTCTCGCCGACGGAGGGAACCAACGCAGCGTCCGCCTGAAGCTCGCCGTCGACAACGAGGTCGGGTCTTCTCTCTTTTACGATCTTCAGCGCATCGGTCACTTTGTCGACATCCGGATGGTCCGCCGAGCCCTTAGTCGAAAAAGAGAGCATCGCGACGATCGGGTCGATCTGCAAGAAGGCGCGGCAAGACTGGGCCGCGGCTATGGCGATCTCGGCAAGCTGCTCCGGATTTGGATCCGGAATGGTCGCGCAGTCGGAAAAGATCATCGAGCCGTCGCTGCCCCACTTCTCGTCCGGAACCTGCATGACGAAGCAGGAGGAGGCGTACTTGGTGCCCTCGGCGGTGCCGATTATCTGGATAGCGGCTCGAAGGACGTTCGCGGTGGCGTTGTCCGCCCCGGCGACCATCGCGTCGGCGGTGCCCTTGCGAACCATCATCGCACCAAAGCGAAGGGGATCGGCCATCTCTTCGGCGGCCTTTTCCTGGGTCACGCCCTTGTGCTTCCGCAGATCGACGTAGGTCGAGACGTAGTCGTCCCAATCCTCCGACGAGGCGGGGTCTACGATGTTTACCCCCGATAGGTCGACGCCCCTCTCTTTTGCGACGGACTGAACCTCGGCAGGGGGGCCGAGGAGGGTAACCCCCCCGACGAGCTTGTCGTCCAAGAGCCTACGGGCCGCCTCGACGGTTCGCGGCTCGGTTCCTTCCGGAAGTACCAGCTTTCCCTTCAGCTCCCGGGCTTTTGCTTTCATTCTTTCTTCAAAGGTCATCGTTCCTCCCTCATCAGAGCATAGCAAGTTTGATATGCTGGGTCCATGCGAATCGGTGTCTACGGTCTCGGGCGCTTCGGAAATCTCTGGGCCTCTCTCCTCGCAGGGCAGCACGACGTCCTAGCTTATAACCGGTCCCCCAATCGGCCGACTCCCCCGGGGGTCCAGCGGGTCGAACTGGAAGGGCTCGCGGAGTGCGACGGAATCTTTCTCTGCACCGCGATTTCCGCGATCGAGGAGACTTGCCGGGATCTCCTTCGGGTCGTCGGACCGAAGCAGGTCGTCCTCGATACCTGCTCGGTAAAGAGCTATCCCCTCGATGCGATGGGACGCATTCTCCCGGATACGGTGGAGACCGTCGGGACCCACCCGATGTTCGGCCCCGATTCCGTATCCAACGGCTTTTCGGATCTCCCAACGGTCATTTCGCCCGGGCGCTGCTCTGCGGCTACCGTCGCGACCTGGCGACGCGTCCTCGAAGGGCTCGGGCTCCGGGTCATTCCGATGAGCGCCGAGGCCCACGACCGGGAAGCCGCCTACACCCAGGGCATTACCCACTTCGTCGGAAGGCTCCTCGATTCGCTTAACGTTCGGCCGAGTAGCATCGCGACCCTCGGGTATCAGAAGATTCTCGACGTGGTGGAGCAAACCTGCAACGACCCCTACCAGCTCTTCGTCGACCTCCAGCGGCACAACCCCTACACCTCCCGGATGCGACGGGACCTCAGGGCATCCTTCGATCAACTGCTCCTCGAACTTGACAGCGCAACCCCGGATGAGTAGCCTTTTGCAAGATGCCGGATCCGCGCTTACGCACTATTGACGAAGAAGATATCGAGACGGTTGTTGCCGACGACGTCCATTTCGACGGAGAGCTCTCCTTCGCCCAGAGCCTTGTCGTCAAGGGCCGCTTAGAGGGGACCATTTCCTCTTCGGGTGATCTCTTTGTCAACGAAGGAGCCTCGGTCTCCGCCACCATCAAGGCGGCGCTGATCTCTGTGCGTGGGACGGTCGAGGGGCAGCTGATAGCCCGAGAGCGTATAGAGCTCTTTTCCTCGGCAGTCGTCCGGGGGACGCTCCAGGCTCCGGACCTTATAGTCCAGAGCGGGTGCAACTTGAACGGCGAGTGCCGAATGCCCGCCGGAGGAGCGACCCGGTGAAGCTTCGTCTCTCTCTCACCAGGACTTCGCTCCTCTGTTCCTTCATTCTCGCACTGCTTCTACCGACGGTAGTCGGCGCCCAGGACCAGGCAGACGCACTTGCCTTGTACCGCCAAAGACGGTTCAACGAGGCTGTGGACGTGACCCTCCGGGAGATCGAGGCGATGCCCCGGAATATGGACTCCTACACGGTTCTCGGATGGAGCTTGGTAGCCCTCGGTCGTTACCAGGACGCCCTCGAATACGGTCTCCGGGCCCTCGAGATTTCTCGCTTCGATGTCCGGGTGATTGGTATCGTCGGCGAGGCCCACTACCATCTGGGGAACTACCTTCAAGCCCTCGACTACTTCGAGGAGTATGTCGCGATCGCCCCGACGGGGACCCTCATAGACGCGGTTTACTTCTTTATGGGAGAAATCTTTCTCCGCTTCGAGGAGTACAATCACGCCGACATCGCGTTTTCCGCAGCGGTGTTTCACGACGCGAACGACCCTCGTCTCTGGGCCCGCCTCGGCTTTGCCCGGGAGCAGGCCCTGCGCCTGGAAAGCGCCCTCGAGGCGTACAACCGTGCGCTCCAGCTAAACCCGAATCTCGCCGATGCGGTCCGAGGAGTAGAGCGCATCAACGAGGCGCTTTCGGGCTAAGGCCGGCCGACGGCCACCTAAGGACATAATTCATGCAACTTACCCAAGAGATTCAGCGAAGGCGGACTTTCGCGATTATCAGTCACCCGGATGCCGGGAAGACCACGTTGACCGAAAAGCTCCTGCTCTTCGGCGGCGGCATCCGAGAGGCCGGAGCCGTGCGGTCGAACAAGATCCGCCGATCGGCAACCTCGGACTTTATGGAAATCGAGCGGCAGCGGGGAATATCGGTGGCAACCGCCGTTATGACCATGGAGTATAACGGCTACCTCATCAACATTCTCGATACCCCGGGACATAAGGACTTCGCCGAAGACACATTCAGAACCCTGACCGCCGCGGATAGCGTTATTCTCGTTATCGATTCGGTTAAGGGGGTCGAGGAGCAGACCGAGCGGCTTATGGAGGTCTGCCGGATGCGCCACACGCCGGTCATCGTCTTTATCAACAAGATGGACCGGGAAGG
>CAZLDK010000227.1:0-5880 GCA_964558285.1 uncultured Spirochaetaceae bacterium
GAGATCGTTACGGTTCTCGCTAATTCGAGGGACGGCGCTCGGATAGTCGCCCTCGCTCCCGACGGGAGCGTCGTCGCCGAAGGGCCACCGATCGGTCGTGGCTTTCGGTGGCGGCACATCATCGGCGCCGCGGTTCTTAACCCAGAGACCGGAACCGAGGTAGTCGCCGTCCGGACACCGCATATCGGCGGGGTCATCGAGATATACCGCTATCGGAACGGGCGCCTGGAGATCGTATCCGAAACCGCCGGATTCTCGAGCCACCGGGCAGGGTCCCCGAATCTTGGCCAAGGTGCGTTGATCGACACCACCGGGGACGGCTACCCCGAAGTAGTAGTCCCGGATCAACGTCAAGAGAGCCTGGTGGTTCTCCAGCGAACCCCCGACGGTTTGCGGGAGATCGAGCGTTTGCCTCTTCCGGGTCGCCTTTCCGGCAATCTGTCGATTGCGGCTCCGAGGTACCTAGGAGATTCCCCGGCTCTTCTCGCGGGAACCGAGGACGGCACCATCACCGTCTGGTATTGAGCCAGATCGGTCGCGACCTCGACCTGGCGTTCTTCTCCGGCCTCGACGGAAAAACCGGCTGGGGCTATACTACCAGATATCATCGAGGAGAGCCTGCCATGGAGTTGATTCACAACGAGATCCCGCTGGAATTTATTCGTCGCCTTCCCGAAGGAGTTAAACTGGTTGTCCGTCACGGCCGGGAGTTTCTGGTCGTCGAACGGGTGGAGAGTAGAAGTGGCACTTCGCTCATCGCCGATAATGTGCACATACACGGGGAACCATCGATTCGACTGGGGACGCGAATCGGAGACGCCGACGGCCTTCTCTTCGTCGACGGGTATTGGGGAAGTCACGCGAAGCTCTACAGCTTTGTCCCAAACCTCGCAAGCGGTGAACAGTTCGTGGAAGCCTACGTGCCGGGAACTAAGGAAAGCTTGATGGTCGACTACGCTTGCGAGGTCGAGGGGTGCGGCTCCAAACGGGGAATCGAGCTGGTTCTCCCCGGCGGGGAGAACCGCGTTCTCGTCTGCGCTCGACTCGGCTGTCCCGGACACCGGTTGGAGCTGGCGAATCTCCCCAAGCCGGTGGAGGACAGCCTCAGCGGCATCAATTTCTTCGGAGCAGGCTCCCTGGACGACGACTGGTTCGACTCGGTCTAGCTTTCCGAGGAGTCGACCGGAACGACGGAAAGGCCGCGGACCTGGACGACGAAAAGCTGGTCCTTGCTCTCGATCCCGGTCTTGTACGCGAACTGCAGCCCGTGGACGGTCACATCAAGTTCCGAAATCTCGGAGATGCGCGGCAGCTCCTCGTCGTTGAAATAGAGGGACACCAGCCCAGACCCGCCGGCGGCGGTTGTCGGATGGATAACAAGCCGAAACGTGATCCACTCCGCGTCGTTCTCGATGGTGGCCGGGTCGTCACCGGTTATGACCCGGGTCTTCGCGCTTCCGATATTGCCGGTAGCGTCATCGAGCTGAAGGTCCGGGGAGCTTGTTTCGCTGGCCGTGCCGTTCGGTTTGTAGAGCACCTCGAAGGCAGTATCCCCGGTAGCACCGACTAAAGTTATCCATGTCTTGTTATTCTCCTTCCACCGGACCCCGGAAGTCTCTGGGTAGCGCGCCTGCCAGGAGACCTCGATTCCTCCGGTGGCATCGCGATCGAGAAGAAGCCCGGGAGTCGTAAAGGTAGACAGGTTAGCCCAGTCCCCGGGTCCAGTGGTCTCGATGTGACCGTCGGCGTTGATAAAAACGTTTGCGACGTCGGAAAATCCGTAGTCTTCGAGGGCTGCTCCCGGCGGCACCGATCCCGACTCGTCGGAAAAGTCCAGGGTGAACGAGGTTAGCGGCGCATCGCCGGATCCGGGACTGCTACCGTCGTTTCCGGTTGAAGATCCGGTGGGGCTCGAACAACCAACTGCCAGAGCGACGACGGCGATTACGGTTAGTATCAGTTTTCCGTTCATTGTTTCCTCCATACCACAGGGTGGTGCAGAAAGAATGCAACAAACGTACCAAGCAAGACTTCTTCCGCTAAGACGCTGTGTCGTATAGACATAGAGCCACCGACGCCCAGCTCCTCCCGTTCCAGGCTATGCGATTCGCATAGGTATTCCGGGCCCCATGCGAATCGCATGACGAAAGGGGCGGCGCTAACCGTTACTCGCCGGCGCCCCCGAGGGAGTTTTCGATCTGACGCATCGTCGAGTCCAGGGAGTCCAAGGACTGTCCGGCATCGGAGAAGTTCCCGGCCGAAAGCTCCTCCTTGTAGCTGCGGAAGGCGTCGACGGCCTCCTGCATGCGGCCTTGAAGGGCCGACGAGACGACGGGTTGGCCTTCGACGGCTGCAGTGGCGACCACGGCGTCCTCCTCCCGGCCCATCGGACCGGTAGATAAGAGCGTATCCAAGGACGTGTCGAACTGCGTTGCCCAAACGACCTGCGTCTGATCGGCCAGGACAACCCGCTTGATCTCCGGGAGTTGGGCGCTTTCGGCCTGGAGAATGACCGGCTCGACGAAGAGCATGTAGAGCTCGTCTTGGTCGAACAGCGGTATCGACAGCATGTTTCCTCGAATAACCTGGGAGCCTTCCTGGTCCCAGAGGCTCAAGGTCTGGGACATCTCGGAGTTTTGGTCGATCCGGGCTTCGATCTGCCGGGGTCCGAGAACCTCTTCCCCCTTCGGAAACGTAAAGACCGTGAGTTTTCCGTAGTTCGGTTGGTCCGAACGCCCTGCGATCCAGGCGTTCATCACGTTCTTGTTGCGCGGGGTGAAGGGTAACAGCAGCACGAACTCGTTTCCGTCGGCTTCCGGGAGGTTCACCAGCGCGTAATACGGTTCGACCGGTTGGGCGGCTTCTCGATACCGCTCGGTCGCGAACTCCCAGACGTCTTCCCGCTGGTAGAACGCCCCGACATCGGTCATGTGATAGACCTGGTACATCTCCGCCTGGACCGTCAGATAATCGACCGGGTAGCGGACATGATCCTTGAGGTATTCCGGCATTTCCTCGAAGGGCCTAAAGAGCGCGGGAAACATCTGCCGGTAGGTGTTGATGAGAATGTCGTCCGGGTCCATGACGTAGTACACTACGTCCCCGTCGTAGGCGTCGACGACGGCCTTTACGGAATTTCGCATGTAGTTGGCGCCGCGATACCGGTCGCGCCGCCCCTGGTAGGACTCGGAGTACGGGTAGTCCGTCGTAACGGTGTAGGCGTCGACGATAAACTTAATACCCCCGTCATCGCCAAGGACCGGATACGGGTCCTCGTCGAACATCAGAAAGGGCGCCCCCTTTGCAACCCGTTCCTTGATCGATCGGTCGAAGAGAATCCGTGAGCCCTCTTGGAAGTAGCCGGAGAATAGCTGCTTCTCGCCGTCAAAGCGGGAGGCAAAGATGAATCTTCGGAGGAGCCCGCCCATTTCGACTCCGCCGTTTCCTTCGTATTCGGTAAAGACGTTCTCGGAGCCCGAGGGATAGTCGAACTCTTGCTGACTCGTCTTGACGTAGACGTGGTCGGTTGTTCGTTCCCCGTAGTAGATCTCGGGTCGAGAGATCCTGAGCTCATCGTATTCGGTCTCCGGAGGGATTCCCCGGATAAAGAGCTTCGGTCGGCCCTGCGCAAGAATGTCGTGGACCGGAAGGAGGACGGCTCCGTAGCCGTGGGTGTACTTCAGGTGCCGGCTCACCCAGGTCTGAGCCTCATCGGGGAGGCTCGACTTCTCGAGCTCCCGGACGCTCAGCATCACCTGGGTGTACTCTCCGTTGATGGTGTAGCGGTCGATATCGACATCCTCGAACTCGTAGTAGAGGCGAATCTCCTGCTGCTCTTGGAGGTTGCTCAGGAGGGCCGTCGGATCCCAGAGTCGAATATTGTCGAGGGTCTCCCGATTGGCGTCGACGACACGTTGCGTTATCCGCCGTCCGACGCTGTAATCGCGCTCCTCAACGGTCTCTTCGTCGATATTGAAAGCTCGACGGGTAAACTCGATGTTGTGGGCGATGTACGGCGCCTCCAAGGTTATCTCGTTCGGGCTTACGTAGAGCGTCTGAAAGGCCCAGGGAGCGATACTAGTCGCCAGAAAGATGAGCGCCACTACCGAAACCGGCAGAATCGCCGTCTTTGGGGTCGGCTGGACCACCTCGGAGTCTTCCATCGTCTTGAGCGCCAGCAGCTTGTAGAGAATGCGTTCCCGGCCGACCGAGACAAACGCGGCGCCTGCCGCCGCCAAGTACGTCGCCGCGACGACGTAGTACGCGATTCGTCGAACGTTGATGTCCACCCAGCCGGGCCCGGTTACGATGCCGCCCCGGGAGAACATAAGCTCGAATACTTTTAGGTAGTTGTTCCACGCAAAGACCAGAAAGGCCATCCCGAGGAGAGTGAGAAGAAGCCGCCTGAGTCTACCCGACTCGGCAACGAGGCGCCGGAACTGCTGTTCCCCGGTGGCCAGACCGCCGTATCCCAGAGCCATGACGAGTCCGGACCCCGCCGCCAAGAGTAACAGGAGAAAGAGAAGCCACGAGATGATCTCCTGGTAAACCGGAAGCGTAAACAGATAGTAGCCGACGCTCCGGCCGAAGATCGGGTCGGTTACTTCGGAGGGTGCCTGGTAGAGAAACCGGAGCACCAGCTCCCACCACCCCGAGGCCCAGCCACCGAGAATCAACGCGCCGATCGCGGCGCCAACGTAGGGTGCCCACCGCTGTAGCACGTTCTGCGAATCCTTCCCGGCCCACTTGAAGAACCCGAGGAAGACGACAAAAGACAGGACCGCTCCGCCGAAGAAGAGAAGCACTTTCGTGGTGATCTCGAGCCAGTATCGGTCTCCGAACCCTAGGTTTTCGAACCAGAGAAGCTCCGAGTAGATACTGAAAAAGATGGAGATCAAAACAAGAAGAGCAATGGCTCCGGCGAGGAAAAGCCCCCCGCCGATTATCCGGCGCTGGGACGCTGCCGGTTCCTCCGGGTCTCGTTTTTTCACCGCCCGGATGAGGGGCAAGGCTCCGAGGGCAAGCCAGATTATGCTAAGTATCGTAAACACATCGTACTCCTTAGGTAGATCCCATCATGTCCGTCGGGGAACCGTAGAAAGCCGCCGCAGCCTCCATGATGGTCTCCGATAGGGTTGGGTGAGGATGGACCGTCAGCTCCAGATCCTTGGCCAGGGCCGCCATCTCCAGGGCGAGGACGCCCTCGGGGATCAACTCCCCGGCGTTCTTGCCGACGATGCCGACTCCGAGGACCCGCTCGGTCTTGTTGTCGACGATAAGCTTAGTCTTGCCGACGCTGGTCCCCATCGCCGCGGCGCGGCCCGATGCAGCCCATGGAAAGCTCGAGACGGTAACGTCGAGGCCTTGCTCCTTCGCTTCGGTTTCGGTGATACCACACCAGGCTATCTCCGGGTCGGTGTACTCGACCGACGGAATCGTCACCGGATCGTAGGCCGACGGCTCCCCGGCGATGGCCTCCGCGGCGACCCGGCCCTCGAGCTTCGCCTTGTGGGCAAGAAGAGGCGGGCCGGTAATGTCCCCCACGGCGTAGATCGATTCGACATTGGTGCGCCGCTGAGCGTCGACGATGATGTACCCTTTTTCCCCGGTCTCGACCCCTGCGTTTTCTAAGCCCAGCTTCTCGGTATTTGGCTTGTGCCCGACGGTAAGAAGGACCTTCGAGTAGGTCTCGGTCCGGCCTTTCCCGTCTCCCGAGGCCGGCTTAAAGGTGACCTTGAGCCCCTTCTTCCCCTCCTCCATCGTATCCACAACAGTCTTGGTCATAATCTCTTCAAAGACGTCCTTGTTCGCCTTCTCGAAAATGCCGACCAAGTCCCGGTCGGCTCCGGGCATAATTCCGTCGGTCATCTCGACGATCGA
>CAZLDK010000228.1:0-5849 GCA_964558285.1 uncultured Spirochaetaceae bacterium
GCGGGAGGTCTTGCGCTACTCAACTGGCATCTGGACACGCGGCAGCGCCGAGGCTGTATACGAGGCCTTCGTGCAGTCCGCGCCCCGGGCCAATCGTATGCTGGCTATGTTCCCACCAACTATTAACGGTGGTCTCTTTCCTGGTAACCACACCGTGTTCGCCTACGCCAACGCCGGCGCCGCTGATTGGATCAGTGGATTGCTTGTCGGTGAGTGGGAGATCATTGGCCCCGTCTTCTCCGGAGACCAGGGGCTGTTTGCAATCAACTTAGACGAATCTGCTGAGGCAGACTATAAGAGTCTGATCTTCTTGATCGATCGTATCGAGAGCCCGATCTTCCCAGAGCTCGATGGTCGATACGAAATCTCGTCAATATTCCTGAATCTTTACCCGAGAGACATGAGCATGGAATCGCTTGAGAGGGTGAAGCCGGGAACGATCGAGCTTAAGGAGGCCATCTACGGAAACAGCGATACTCTTACGGTGGACCCCACTGTCTAGAACAATTCGCTGCAAATGCGATGCCTACCGAGCCTGGTATGAGAGCCCGGCGAAAGTACGTATGCGGTCGGCGCTACACGGGCCTATTCGTACGCCTCGGAAAGGATCGATTCAACGTCGGTTTCGTGCAAGACTTCGGCGTAGAGCTTGTCGCATCCCTTGATGTGACCCGTGACCCAGTCTCTCAAGAACTCCATCACCTCCACGGCAACCATCGGTTTCCCTTCTTCCAGATCCTGCCGGAGCTCTTTTGCGGTAACGATAAGCTCTTGGTGTTCTAGGCGTTGCTTTGCGCAGAGAGGAGACCCCACCCGGTCGAGGACTTTCTCCTCCGCTCCAAAGTGATAGCCGGTGTAGTCGATGAGCTCGTCGAAGACATCCTTAAGCGCATCTTGGCTCGCCCCAGACTTCATAGCGTTGTACAGCTCGTTTATGGTAGCGAAGAGCCGTTTATGGTGCTGGTCGAAGACGGGAACTCGAACCGAAATGGCTGGGGTCCAGCGCACCGAATCGTCCCGTTGCTGGGCAGTGAGCATTTCGACGATTTCCCTCGACGAGTCGAGAAGCTCTGCAAAGGCGGCCTCCCGCTTCTGCTGGTCTCCTTCTAGTGCCGCTTTCACGGCCGCCGCTGCCTGCCCATGGATGACGCGATGGGTTTCTACCACCCTTCGGTACTCCTGGGGCTCCTTGATAACGGTCTTTCCTTCCAGAGCGAGCCATTGCCCGAGGTCGCAAGCACCGGTGTCTTGAACGACCTCGAGGAACTCCTCAGTCCCCGAGAGATCGATCCGCTCCCGGACGTCGGCTACCCAGGACATGTGGCTCAGTATTATGTTCGCCACGCCAAGACGCTCCGCGGCGAGCGCTTCGTCCCCTTCCTGCTCCCCTGTGTACCCGCGGAGACGCTCGAGAAGGTCAAGAATCCGATTGTTAGTCTCTACACTCAGCCGGCTTATTCTGTTTGTTGCGCCGTTGACACCGGCTGCAGAGGTACGAATCTTCTCCATGGAATCCCTGGTCTCCCCGGCAGCGTCCTTAGCGCTGGTGATTACCTGGGTAACCTCCGAGGCTCCGAGGCGCATCTCCTCAGAGCTCCCCTGGATCTCTCGGCTTATCTGGCTTAGGGCCTCCGTCGCTTTTACTACCTCCCGGGTGCCGATGAAGAGCTCCTCGGTACTCGCTGAGATTTCTCCGAAGGCCTGGGAGACCGAATGGGCGCCGTCTTCGATGCTTTGAAACGCCTCGCCGGTCTCCCGACTAACCGTACGGGCCTCTTCCATCCTCGTCACGAGGTCTTGGAGGGTCTTGGAGATAGTGGAAGCGTTCTTTGCCGTCGATTCCGCGAGGGAGCGGATTTCGTCGGCGACCACGGCAAACCCGCGTCCGTACTGCCCGGCATGAGCGGCCTCGATAGCGGCGTTCATGGCGAGCATGTTCGTCCGGGCCGCGACTTTATTGATTACGGTGATCATGGCCTTGACGCTGCCCACTTGCTGGGCGACGTCGTCGATTACCGCCTCGGTTTGCTGCACACGGCTGCTGCCGGTTACGGTGAGCTCCGCAAGGTTTTCGGATGCCGCGCGCTTGGTCTTCGCGACTTCCGCCACGCTCTGGATCGAGGCGGACATCTCCTCTATGGCGGCGGCACTCTCTTCGACAATGGTATTCTGTCGGCCTATCCGGGAGACGAGGCTTTCGATCGCCGCGAGGATCTCCTCCATCGCAGAGGCTCCCTGAACCACCCGGTCAGAGAGCTCCTGGACTTCCTTTTCCGTCGCGGCGGAGCGTGACGCAATCTGGGCGATAGCCGCCAGCGTTTCTCCCACCTGCGCCGCGAGTTTCCTGCCTGCATTCTCGCTCTCCAGGGCGGAGCCGCGAACCTCAGACAGGAGTGTGCCCAGCTCCGTGAGCCGCCGCTCCACACCGATCGACCGGCGGACACCCCTGTGCAGGGCCGATGCCTCACCGAGGCTATTCCTCCCGAGATTGTCGATAAGGGTCTTCAACTCTTCTTCTTCGAGAGATCGTTTCCGTCGTCTTTGCCGTGAGGCGAAGAGGAGAGAAACGACGAGGAGCAGGAGCGACGCAGATCCGAATAGAGCCCCCGGAAGATCGATGGACCTTACTCCGAGGATAAGTCGAAGCTGAAAGAGGGCGACCAGGGCAAAGCTAACTACTACCGAGACTGTCCCGGCTTTCGCAGACCAAACCGTAACGAGATTTTTAACACTACTGCTCACGAAAAGCCCTCCACTACTTCGCCCAGATCATAGGTGCCGAAGAGCACCAGTTGCAACACCTCACCGGAGCCTTCCCGTGGTCCCGTGATTCCACAGCACTAAGGGCGAGGCGAGAGTGCTGAGTTTCACCCCACGGTATTGCCCGCTCCATCGACTGCCGCTTCGGGCTCTCCTGGTCGTTGATTTCGCCATAGAGACTATTATATTACATTTCTCTTATTAAAAGATAATCAAAAACATTGCTTAAATATAAGAAATTGCTATAATTGCCGGAAATAGCAAAAAAGGATAAGCGAAGTGAGTCCCAAGCCAAGAACTGCCACTGTCTTTATCGCCGTTCTGCTGTTTCTACCCCTTGGATTATGGGCTCAAGAAGCCGGCGCAGATACGTCCGGGAGCCCGACGTTCCAGAACTTGGCGGACCTTCAGGCAGCCGTGGACTACGTCTGGATTCTGGCCTCCTCGGCGCTTGTCTTTTTGATGCAAGCAGGCTTCATGGCCTTGGAGTCGGGCCTGGCTCGAGCCAAGAACTCTATCAACATTTCAATCAAGAACATGGCGGACTTTGTGATGTCCGTGGCGGGGTTCTGGTTGGTAGGCTTTGGCCTTATGTTCGGCCGAAGTCACATGGGCCTTTTCGGCACGACCGACTTCCTGATGGATATCGGGACGAACTCTTGGCGTGCGGTATTCTTTGTCTTCCAAGCAGTGTTCGCGGGAACGGCCGCAACTATCGACTCCGGGGCCGTGGCAGAACGAACCAAATTTTCCTCCTACGTTGTCGTTTCCTTTGTTACCTCGGCGATGATTTATCCCATCTTTGGGCATTGGGCCTGGGGCAGTTTCTTGAACGGTGAGACCCAAGGATGGCTGGAGGCCCGAGGCTTTTTGGATTTTGCCGGCTCTACTGTTGTCCATTCTATCGGCGGATGGGTGGCGCTGGCGGGAGTTATCCTCGTGGGTCCACGTTTGGGCAAGTTCAACGCCGATGGAACTCCGAACAAGATTCCGCCTCACAATCTACCCCTGGTCTATCTCGGCACCTTTATCCTGTTCTTTGGCTGGTTCGGCTTTAACGCCGGCTCAACCCTCGGGGCAACCCCGGATATCGCCGCCATTGCAATGAACACCCTCTTGGCTGCAAGCTTCGGCGCCCTGGCCGCAGGTGGCCTTAGCTGGATACTCAGTCCGAGTAAGCATCCGGAAGCCGAGATGATCGCCAACGGGGTATTGGCGGGACTCGTGGGTATTACCGCAGGCTGCGCATTCGTGGAAACCGAGAGCGCCGCGGCAATCGGCCTTATTTCAGGCGTCATCGTCTACGTCGGATCAGTCGCTTTGGAACGGGTTTTCAAGTTGGACGATGTTGTTGGTGCCGTCTCGGTTCACGGGTTCTGTGGTGTCTGGGGAACAATTGCCGTTGGCATATTTATAACCCCGGGCAAGCTTGAACTTCTGGGAAAGACACGCCTGGAACAGATTGGCATTCAGGCCCTTGGTGCGGGAGCTGCATTTCTCTGGGCCTTCCCCGTAGCTGCCCTCGTACTGATCGTCCTCAAAAGAACGATCGGGATGCGAGTAAGCCCAGAGGCTGAGGAACTGGGACTCAACATTGCCGAGCATGGCGCGAGCTCATCCATTATCGGCCTCGCTACCGCGATGTCACGAATTCAATCGGTCGAAGACTACGAAGAGGTCTCCAATGTCGAGGTAGAGTTCGGAACGGAGGTCGGCGAGTTGGCCGGCTACTTTAATTCCATGATCGAAGCGGTCCGCCGGCAGCAAACTAAGGTAAAGGAGGCACAACGCCTTCAGGAACGTACCCTTGCAGAAGTACGCCAAGCCCGGGAAGAGGAAGAACGGCTGAGGGTACGACTGCAAGAGGAGCAGAGAAAGGCCGCCGGCGATCTTCGAGCATTCGGCGTCCATATGGGTACCAATGTTGAGGCGATCCAGGCACAGACGGCGGAAATGTCTCGCCTCCTCGAGGTCTCCACGAACTATTCGGAGAACACCCGTTCCACCTTTGAAACGATGGTCGATACGATACAGGAGATGCTGGCGTCCCTGGAAGGTGTCATCGGCAACACCCAAGAGGCAAAGGATATTGTCGACACAGCCGTCGCCTACGCCGAGAAGACTCAGTCGGCATCCGTGGTTCTCGATCAATCGGCTACCGAGATACGGTCGATCATTGCCGCTATAAACGATATGGCGGAGCAGACCCGGCTCCTGGCCGTTAACGCCGCCATTGAGGCTGCTCGGGCCGGAGAAGCAGGTGCAGGCTTTCGTGTGGTGGCAACCCAGGTCAAAGCTCTTGCCGAACGCTCCTCCAAGTCGGCTGAGGAAATCTCGGAACACCTAAACCATATTCGGACACACTCCGAATCAACAATCGAAAGCATGCGGTTGTTATCAACGGTGACTCAAGAAATTCACTCAATACACGAAAGGATTAACGCGAGTGTGAACGACGAGGTCGGTGCCGGAGAACGAGTAAGAGAGTTGATCAGACAGGCGAACTCTGCAGTCGCGGAGCTTCGCGATTCACTTACAGAGGTCGGGAGCGGGGCCCGACGGGTCTCGGACCGGGTTTCCGAATCCTATGCAGAGCTCTCAAGCCTTGTAGAGGTTGATGCTTCAGAAAACTCCCTGGAGGCCGGCTTAACCGCAGATACGAAGGCCTCACCATAGAGATTGAAGATCGACCGTTCCTCATTGAATAACTCTTCGATGTGTTCGGAAGTAAGGTCCGTGTAACGCATCTGCTTCTCCGACGGACTATACCGGGCGCGGTAGCACGGGAACAGGCCGTAACCAGTTGACCTCATCCCTCGCGCTCCCGACACATAGCGACTGGTGTTCCACAGTTCCACCCGATAGGGCGCGTCCCCGCCGGCGCCAATCACCGCCCCTCCCTGGGGGCGGGCGTACAATTAGCATTAACGCCTGGGACCATCGGCTGGGTGCTTCGCCGTAAGAACGGAGGCACACCCACCCGATGGTCCCGTTGTGTTACGGTTACTCGCCCGCCCCCAGGGAGGGGCCCGGTTGGCACCGTCCGTTTTCGGGGGAGGATTGGCTTCGGGCGGGGCGGGGTCGGGCTC